>CAMDEU010000040.1 GCA_945897085.1 Spirosoma fluviale
ACATTTCAAGATGTGGGTTCTACATGGAATGTCCCCAAAAAAAATATTTCTAATGGTGCAGCCTATGCCGATTTAGATAACGATGGGGATCTAGATTTAGTCATCAACAACATCAATGCAGCAGCAGAAATCTTAGAAAACCAACAGGCGCAACAACTGGATCAATCAAAAAACAATTTTTTAAAAATCAGATTTAAGGGCCTTGGTGGGAATAAATTTGGGATTGGGAGTCGGGTTGAAGCGTTTGGGAATAAGGGACAAATTATTCAAGAGAACTTCACTAGCCGTGGTTTTCAATCTTCTACTGCTCCTGAAGTTCACCTAGGACTTGGAGAAATATCTAGTTTAGACTCCCTTAAAATAATTTGGCCAAGCGGGAAAGTTGAAAAATTCACAAACGTCAATGCCAACCAAACCCTCACGGTGGATGAGTCTGAGGCAAAAGCTAGCCCTAGTTATTTAGATCAAACCAAAGCCCCTTTCTTGAAAGTTGTTGAGAATGAGCTATCCGGATTAAATTTTGACCATTACGAAGATAATTTCAATGACTTCAATTACGAATCCCTTCTGCCTCACAAACTATCACAAGAAGGACCAGCTCTGGCTGTTGGAGATGTGAATGGTGACGGGAGAGAAGATGTTTATGTAGGAGGGGCTTCGGGACAAGCGGGGACTTTATTTATCCAAGTTAAAGGAGGAAAATTTCAAAAGTCGAATCAATCAATTTTTGAAAAGGATGCCCCCCTCGAAGATACCGAGGCCATTTTTTTTGATAGCAATAAAGACGGTTTTCTAGATCTAGTTATTGGCCGAGGTGGAAATGTGGCTAATTCGAGTGATACGGGGGGGCAATCCAAAATTTATTTAAATAACGGGAAGGGGGAGTTTCAGCAGAGCATCAGCCTTCCTTTGGAAAAAAATGCACAGGTCTCAGTTATTCTAGCACATGATTTTGATCAAGATGGCTTAGAAGATTTGATGGTTGGAGGAAGGAATTTTGCTGGAAAATATGGGCAAATTCCCCGGAGCTATTTGTTGAAAAATTTAGGAGGAAACCGATATCAAGATATTACCAATCAAATTGCCCTAGAATTAGTAAACATAGGGATGGTTAAAGATGCGGCTTGGGCAGATATCGACGTAGATGGCAACCTCGATTTGATTGTCATTGGAGAATGGTTGCCACTCACCATATTTTTGAATAAAAACGGAAAGCTAGTGAATGAGACGGCAAGCTTTGGATTGGAAAATACGAATGGATGGTGGAGTTCAATTGCCATAGAAGATTTTAATCAAGATGGTTTTCCAGATGTAGTAGTTGGCAATTTAGGGTTAAACCATAGAATGAAACCTACCAAAGAGTTTCCTATAAAAATGATGCTGGCTGATTTTGATAAAAATGGAAGTATTGAACAAATCGTCTCTTATCCTGTAGAAGGGAAGTATTTTACGGTAGCAAGCAAAGATGAACTAGTGAAGCAAATTCCTGCTCTAAAAAAAGAATTTGTCCGCTACAATGATTTTGCGGGTAAAACAGTCGATGAAATATTCGCTAAATTCCAAATCAAAGGGGCCCCTTATTTGAAATCCTATCAATTTGAATCATTAGTACTTTACAACCAAAAAGGCAAAAATTTCATTTCTCAGGCGCTTCCTATTGAAGCACAATTTTCTCCAATAGCAGACATTGCTGTAGAGGATATCGATCAAGATGGATATTTAGATCTTATTTTAGGGGGGAACACCACTGCTGTTGCCTCTTATTTTGGTTCGTATCAGGGGAATTGGGGCCTTATCCTTAAAGGGGATGTAAATGGATCCTTTAAGACTTTCAAGGAAAGCCCCTTGAAAATAAAAGGCGATGTGAAGAAAATCAGAGAGGTGACCGTAGGAACCAAAAAATGGTTTGTTTTTGCAAAGAATAACTCAAGTTTAGAAGTTTTCAGTACCTCGAAAAATCGCTAGTATTTAACTTTTTATGAGGGTAAGTTGCTGAAAAACAAACCCTTTACTATTCACTTTTGTGATGAACTGCTTTTTCAACACTAGCTTAAAAAAGATAAGTTTTGAAGTTCAATTGGGTGAGCTGTGGACCGTTGACCGTCAGCAGTTGACTGACTGAGTTGGTAAATAGGCATGTTGTGCCACCGTCATCATTGCGGATAATCACATTTTCCTTTTGTTAAAACTTCTTACCCTTTCCTTTCGTTCAGGTTTACATCCGTACCTTTAGGGGACAAATTAGTCTATGCGCAGAAATTACTTCTTTTACCTAGTACTACTTTTTTTAGGTTCCTTCAGCTTATCGCAAGCACAAGGGATAAAGGGGGTAGTAACTACCCAAGCCGGGGAGCCCTTGCCATTTGCTTCTGTGTACATCCGAAACCTACAAGATGGCGTACCTACCAACGAAAGTGGGCGCTATGAATTCAAGCTTGCCCCAGGACTTTACGATGTGGTCGTACAATACTTGGGCTATGCTTCGCAAATCCGTACCGTAGAAATCAAATCAGATTGGGTTACGCTCGATTTTTCATTGGTATCTCAGGTGATTAACCTTAGCCAAGTAGAAGTACAAGCAGGTGCTGAGGATCCTGCGCTGACGATCATGCGAAAGGCAATCGCCAAATCAACCTACCACCGACTTCAACTCCAGCGCTACGCGATGACGGTGTATCTCAAAGGATCAGGCCAGTTGACCGATGCTCCATTTTTTCTAAAAAAGAAGCTGGCTGATGAAGGGCTCAAACTCAACGAAGCCTACACCTCCGAGGCTGTATCACGGATTACCTTCACACTGCCCAATAAAGTAGAAGAGAAAGTGATCTCCATCCGTACCAACGGAGACAATCAGGGCACCTCTCCAGCTCGCTACATCCAAACTTCCTTTTACCAGGGTCAAGTGAATGAGGTGGTGTCCCCCCTTTCCAAATCTGCCTTCATCTATTATCAATTTACCTTTCAAGGGAGCTTCTTCGATCAAAATATGCTCGTCAGCAAAATCAAGGTTACCCCTAGGTCGCGAGGTGAACGGGTTTTTGAAGGGTATATCTACATCATCGATGAACTTTGGGCAATTCATAGCCTGGACTTAAAAACCTCCGTATTGGGTTTTCAAGTCCATATACGGCAAAATTACTCTCCCATAGCCCCCAATGTTTGGATGCCCTTGACGCAGCAGTATACCTTTGGCGGCAAGGTTTTTGGTTTTGCAGGACAGTTTAATTACTTGGTATCTACGCGAGATTACGACATCAAGCTCAATCCAGATCTTTCGCATAAGCCTGAACTGGTGGATGAAAAAATTCAGCAAGCACCCCTGAACACTCAGAAATTTTCAAAGTCGGTTTCCTCCCTGGAGCAGCTGGCTAGCGAACAGCCAAAAACACAGAAGGAATACCGCAAATTGCTCAACCAATACGAAAAGGAGGTAATTCAGCAGCGCCAAGAAGAAGAGAAAAAGGGCGTGGTATCTGAACGAAATTATGTGGTAGATACCCTAGCTCGGAAACGTGACCTGGCTTATTGGGATAGCATCCGGCCTGTGCCGCTTAGCTTAAAGGAAGTAGAAGGATACAAGCGTGATGATAGTCTAGCCATCATCGAAGCTGCGAAAAAGAGTGAAGTAGACTCCATCGCCAAAAAGGCCCGCACCAAGTTTAAACCCCAAGATCTGCTGATGGGCGGAACGTATAATTTTGGAAAAGGTAAATCGATTGGCTTCCCGGTAAACCTGACCAAATTTTCCTTCAACACCGTTGAAGGCCGCAAACTTGGACTTGGATTTTATTACCGAAAGGTGGAAGAAATTAAGCTAGCCGATTCGGTCAACCGCATCAGGAAGGTTTTTCGCATCGAACCTGAACTCCGCTATGGATTTTCAAGTGAACAGTGGTATGGAAAAGTAGCGATTCGGAGATCGATCAATAAACCTAGCTCAGGGGTCAACTGGGGGCTTTCAGGAGGCAGTTTTGCCTACCAATTCAATCCAGAGGATCCAATCCAGGAACAAGCAAATGGGACTTACTCGCTCTTTGCACGTAAGAATTACCTGAAGTTGTACGAGCAAGATTTTGTACAAGCCACCTGGGGTGAGCGTAAATCACCCGCTTTAAGCTATCAACTGACGTTCCTATGGGCGGATAGGAGACTGCTTGAAAATACCACGGACTTTAGTTTTTCAAAAAATGAGGCACAGCTATACACCTCCAATACCCCGTTTAATGTGGAAGCTTCGGAGGGAACTTTCTCCAATCATAAGGTGGCCAAATTCAAAGCAACACTCGATTGGAGGCCAGGATTAACGTATTCGATTCGGAATGGGAGGAAAATCCCCAATTATGAGCGCGCACCTTTGCTTTCTTTTACCTACCAGAAGGCAATGCCACAACTCAGCACTTCGGGATTGGCTGCAGACTTCGACCAACTGGAAGCTTCCCTAAAGCATGACCTTTCTTTTGGAGTGAGTGGCAAGCTGGAATTCAATGTTACCGCAGGAACATTCCTGAACAATCGCCAGATGTTTTTTCAAGACTACAAACATTTTGGGGGGAACCGAACGCTTTTCTCCTCCATGGGAGCAGCCTCCAATTACCGTGTAATGGACTACTACCGCTATAGCACTTCCGGATCCTATGTCTCCAGCATTGTGCACTACCAATTCCGTAAATTTATTTTTACGCAGCTCCCCATGCTTCGCTTTTCTGGGGTGCGGGAAAATATTTTTGTCAACTACCTGAAAACCCAAAACTCCCCTCATTACACGGAAATTGGCTATTCTCTAGATAATCTCTTCCGGATTTTCAGGGTAGAATTTGCTGCTGGCTTTGAAAACGGTCAATTTCTCCGAGCGCGCCCACTTTTTGGAGTAGCTACTTTCCTAAATATTTCGATCGATTAACTCAGGGGTTCCACCAATAGGTAAATTTCAATACCAAAGACCTGTTTTTCATAGAAAATGGAGCAGGCAGGTAGTTGTCGGTGTACACCAAAAAAAGGTCTGAAGCAGGTTTGAATCTCCATTGAAAGCGGGTATTCAGGTTGATGTTCTTGATCTGCTGTTTGTACTGCACAAAAGTGGTAAAAAAGATGGTGTTGGTTAGGGTCAGATCTAATCGCGGTCCAACCAACCAAAACTGGGTTTTACCCCAGGGTGCGGGAAGGTCAATGGAATTGTAATTGCTACTCAGTGCCAAGCTCACATAAGGTTGAAAACGGTAGCCTAAGTCGGCAGTCAGGTTGAGCCGCTTCCCATCTGCATAATAGCCGCCTACTCGGCCACTGAAAGCATAGGTAAAGATGCTTTGAGGTTTCGAACTGTATTCCAAACCTGTTGCAGACCACTGGTGCTCTGTTCCCGTTGCTAGGGTTTTGCCAGAGAAGTTGGTCGGGTCAAAGGGGCGCTGCAATTGCACAAAGTCATGAGACCCCCAGACCAAGAGGCTGCTTTGGCTTCGAAACTTGATGCTGTAGGTAGCGTAGGTTGTGTTGTCCGTTTGGATTCCTTTTAAGGAAAAATACCGGATGGAATTTAGTTCTGGACCGTGGCTTAGGATAAGGGCACTCTTTGGAAACCAGCGGTATCCGATGGAGGGGCTGATCTTGTAAAAAGCGGTGCGAGGGACATACCCCACCTCTGCAGTATAGTTTCCCGATACGTACTCGTGCTGCCAGTTCCAAGTCAGGTTGCCGCTGGCATATTTCAAGTTCGCTGCATGGGCAATCCCTCTTCCCACAGCTTCAGGTCCGAAGGACTGTAACACCATCGCTTTTCCTGTCCAAAGATTGTTGGCAGAAGCCAGGTTGTACTCTAGGCCTACATTGCGATTGAATTCGGTGTAGCGGGGTTGATTTTCGGGGACCAAGGAGGGGTCATAATTCAGGGATTGCTTATTGACTACCAAGGCACCAATCGTCGAGCGAGCACCTACTTGTCGCTGCAAGGACATCACCGAGAAGTTTTGTGCAGGCAGTCCAGTCTCGTCAACTGCACCCGTCTGCATATTTAGGGCTCCGATGCGCCAGTCCTTGTTGAGCTTTCCACTCAGCCTTGCTCCAAACTCGATGGGTGCATTGAGACCAATTCTGCGAGAGAAAAAAGGGCGTAGCGTACTGTAGCCATAACTTCCAAACAAGTCACCATTTTCTAAGAAAAACTGTCTGCGCTCTGGGAAGAAGAGTTCAAAGCGATCCAAATTCGTCACCTGCCGGTCTACTTCCACCTGGGAAAAGTCAGGGTTGACGGTCAAGTCCAAATTCAGGGAGGAGGTCAGGGAGATTTTGGCATCCAAGCCAATTTCTCGTTTGTAAGAAGCCTTTTCGCCGGATTCTCCATTTTTACTAAAGCCTCCAAGGGCATAAGGGATGAGGGAAATATTCGCTCCAGCATCAGGTGGAGGACTGTCCCAGACCAGGGTGCCTGTGTAGGCAAGTGTAGAGGAGGGGAATTGCCGGGGTACAGGTGCCCAGCCAGATTTTTCAGTGGTTTTGAGGTCAAGGCGTGAGAAGTTGATGCCCCATTCCTGTATGCCTTTTTTGTAACGGATGGATTTGAAGGGGATCGCTGCCTCAAAGACCCAACGGTCCTCGTAATTTTTGACTTTCGACACCCACTTGTTATCCCAGCTCAGGTCTATTGTATTACCATTGGACATCTGCCCATCCCACTGCGCACCGGCTGCATTGGCGCCAAAGGAGAATCCATTCGTGAGGTCGTCAAACGGGTCCATAAAGAGCAGGAAGTTGTCGTTCTTCCCAAAATTGAAATCCCGTCGAAGGGACTCGACCATGTAGGGCCCATCACTCGCATGGTAGTTGATCACGATGATATACAGCTGTTCCTCATCGTAACTCATTCGCACATCTGTTTTCACCTTGGAGAAACTCGTATCCATGGGAGTGATCATAAAAAAATTGCTGGCCACCTCCGCTTCTTGCCAAGCTTTTTCATCCATAATTCCATCCACAGCTATTGGGCTACTCGCTTTTTGAATGTTTAGTCGGTAGGTGGAATTGATTTTTTGTGCTAACCCCGGTGTGAGGACTAGCGTAAAAAGTAAACATGTAAATCCAATAAAACGCATAGGAGGAGTAATTGTAGCGATACTTATTGTTTGATTCGGTAATTAAAAGTGAGATTGGTTTGCCGTAGGACCATCTGTGATTCACCCTCTGTGAAGAAATTACCTCCCTCCGTAATGTAGCGGTTGATGCGTGAGTTGAGGACATCGGAAATGGTGAAGATAAGAGTCCCCCTTTGGGCCAAGATTTTTTTGCTTGCAGAAAAATCCAAAAAGAATATTCCTTTCTGGATTCCCTGAGCTGTTTTTCGTCGAGCTTCGTAATTTCCTCGCAGCTGAAGATCCCAGCCTTTATTCAAGGTAAAGCGGGAGGTTTGTCTGAAAAGCATGGAAGTGGTGGTCGCTTGAAAATTTTGGTTAAGATTACTCCCATCTACTTTTGCATAAAAAAAGTTGGCATTAAAGTCCAGTTTCCACCAGGATTTGGCAGCATAGTCCCCGCTAAATTCCAGCCCATACGATTCTTCCCCAACTAAATTGTAGGGAGCCGTTACGGAGAATCCATTCTCCCCTACACTTCGAATACGTTGAATTTTATCTTGTGTACTTCTGTAATAAAGGGTTGAAAATAGCGTGCTTTTTTCTCCATAAAGAATATGACCTAGCTCATAGGAATCCGTAAACTCTGGGTTGAGGTTAGGATTACCCGAGAAAAAGTTACGTTGGTCCGAGAAGGTCACGTAGGGAGTCAAGTCATTGTAAACTGGCCGTCTAATGCGACGGCTGTAACTGAGTTGAAAGGCGTTCTTTTCATTGGCCTTGTAGTTCAGGTGCCCGCTGGGAAAAAGATTGGAATAAGTTCTGGGATTCGACTCCTTGGTTTCCACCAATCGGGTTTCAATGTCGGTGTACTCCGCCCTCAAACCTGCTTGGTAGCTCCACTTTGCCCATTCGTTTGCCAAGATGCCATAGACTGCCAGAATATTTTCGTCATAAAGGAAGATATTGTCTAAGCCATCGACGGTTTCATAAGCGCCTGACGCTTTCAGCTCTTGAACCAAATAGTCATTTTCCATTTCTCGGAAGCTGGTACGAATTCCCGTTTCAATCTTGCCTTTGGTGCCAAAGGGTTGGATATAGTCTACCTGGAGCAGGTATTGGTTTTCGTACTCGTCATTTAAAGAGTTTTGCGTCAAGGCTCCTTTGGGAAGTGTTTGATCCTCAGTTGTGAAGGAATTTTGGGTAAACAATTGGTTAGATCGTTCCCAATAGTTCAAGTAGGTGAACGAGGCATTCAGTTCATGTCCTTTTCGTTCAAACCTTTTTTTGAAATTTAGAATGGCCTCTTTGTTAGGTTCATCCTCGGTTTCATCCTGTCTTCGCAGGGCATAGCCGAGATAGTTGTCCAAGGTATTGCGGTAGTCTTGGTACCGGATGTCCGTGATGCGATGCGCATCACTTCTTCGCCATACGTAGGAGGCGGTAAGGATGCTTTGTTCACTAAAAAAATAATCTAGGCCAGCTCGCAAGCTATTGTTGAGGCTAGTAACTGTAGAGGTGGACCGCTGCTTAAGAAGTATAGTGTTACCGTCTTCTTGGTACACCTCCTGGTACAATTCCCCTCTTCCTGGGCTGATGCGATTTGCTAGTCCATAATTGACAAACCAGTTGATTCTATTTTTGCGGTAGTTTAGGTTAGCTGTAAATCCAAGGTTAAGTGGAGATCCGGCAATTAGTTCTCCAGAGCCATTTAAACCTTGTTTTTCATCTTTTTTCAAGATAATATTTATGACTCCTGCCATCCCTTCCGCCTCATATCTAGCAGAGGGATTGGTGATCACTTCAACGCGTTCTACGAGGTTTGCAGGAAGCTGTCGAAGCCCACTGCTCCCTTTAAAACTCACAAGTCCTGAAGGCTTGCCATCGATGAGGATGCGCACATTGGAAGAGCCTCTCAAGCTCACATTTCCTTCGGGGTCTACGGCTACGGAAGGGAGATTCATCAGGATGTCCGAGGCATTTCCTCCTGAATTAGCGAGGTCTTTGCCTACATTAAATATCCGCTTATCCAGTGAAAGCTCCATCAACGTTTTTTCCCCTTGTACCACCACCTCATCCAGGTCTGCAGTGCTGGATTGGAGGGAAATTGCACCTAGGTCCACCACATTTTGTTTGGGGCTTAGGTTGAAGACGGAGGATTTGATGGCTTCAAATCCCATAAATTCCACCAAGGCATAGAAAGATCCGAGAGGTAAGTCGACTTTGAATTTTCCTTTTTCATCAGCGATACCCCCACCGACTAGGCTGTCTTTTTGGGTGTAAACTCCCACGGTTGCAAAAGGGAGGGGGCTATTTTTTCCACTTTCTTGCACACTTCCACGAAGCTTTCCCTTCTGTTGGGCTAGGAGGTTCTGCGCTGAGATCAGAAGTGCCATGGTCAAGAAGAAGGGTAGGAAAAAGGGCTTCATAGGCAGAGTGTTTGGCTGATGGATTAGACCTAGAACAAGTAATAAAGTTTAAGGAAAACCTCCATTAAGCATCGATTTCAATTCAAATTATAAGAAAATAAAGGCTTTTTGACGCTTATTTTGACAAGTGGAAAAAAATAGAGGTTGACTTTCCTCTTTTTCGAGTAAACGCAACCTCGGAATGGGTTCCTTAGTTCATGTTTTTTAGTAGTTGTAAGACGATTCCTGCGGAGTTGATTGCTGCAGGACGTACAAACTGGTTGAAGCTAACCCGTGCGCCTTTGTTGGCATTGTCGCTGCAGCTTCGCAGCACGATAAATGGTATTCCCAGCTCTCTGCAGAGGTGTGCTACGGCGGCACCTTCCATTTCAGTGGCCAAGGCCTGGTAGTCGGAAAATAATTTTTCAGCAGATTCTTGGTCACTTACAAACACGTCTGCCGTTGCAATCACACCCGAAAATACGCGAGGAGCTCGGTTAGAGATGCTAAGAAAAACTACCTGCTTAGCTGCGGCTTCGGCTTGTTGGACCAATTCAGGATCTGAGTGGATGTACAGGTCTTCGTATCGACCACCCAATAGTTTTCGGAAAGGGGAGATATTAAACCCTACCGAATCGATCTGCCCAAAATCAGTTTGAATCAACTTCGTGCCAATGACCACATCTCCAGGCAAGGACTCGGGATGCAATCCTCCCGCAACGCCGGTGAATATCAGTTGCTTCGGTGTAAAATGATCCAGAAGAATCGCGGTGCTGTACGCTGCATTTACCTTGCCTACCCCTGATTTGCCAATCACCACGGCTTGTCCTTTTAAGTTGCCCGTATAGAAGGTAAGCCCTCCATGGGATACTTCTTTTTTTTCTTTTAAGGAATCCAAAAGAATGGCAATTTCCTGATCAAGAGCTCCCAAAATCGCGGTGCGTTGAGCCGTAGCACCTAGGGAGAGAAGTAGAAAAAAAAAGACTAGGGAAAGTGATTTCATAGGGCTAAAAAGAATATCGAAAGTAGGCTAATCCAAATTAAAATGGGGTGAATTTCTTTTCTTTTTCCCGCAGCAAATTTCAAAAAGGTGTAGGATATAAACCCAAAAGAAATGCCAATGGACAAACTGTAAGTGAAGGGAATAAGGACTAGTGTCAAAAAGGCAGGAAGGGCATCTTCTGGATTTTTCCAATTGATTTGGGTGAGGGGCAAGATCATAAAGGAACCCACCAGAACCAATGCGATGGAACTTGCAATAGCCGGAATAATGGACAGGAGTGGAGAGAAAAATAAGAAAGGAATGAAAAGAAGTCCTGCAGTGATGGCAGTAAGTCCTGTTCTTCCTCCAGCGGAGATTCCCACCGCCGACTCGATGTAGGCGGTACCGGAGCTACTGCCCACCAAGCCCGCCACAAGGGTAGCTAAGGAATCCGTAAGCAAGGATTTTTGCATGTTCTGAGGGTTGCCATCCGAATCTTTGAGTCCGGAAGCCTCTGCCAAGCCTACAAAGGTGCTGATTCCATCAAATAACAGGGTGAAGGTAAAGACAAAAATTACGGGCAAGTAGCTGTAGCGTAACGCGCCAATCAAGTCCGCTTTTCCCACCAAACTGAAGTCAGGCCAGGAGAAAATTCCGGTGTAATTGACTAGCGTGGCCACTCCTCCAGTAATCTCCGTGGCATCTCCCCACCAGCGCCCAATCGGCCAGGCGAGTAAGGTGGTAAAAGCAATTCCAAAAAGTAGGGCTCCTGGAACTTTCCGGAGGGTCAATGCTCCCGTGAAGAGCAAGCCAGCTAGGAAAGTGAGCGTGGCCGGGTCCTTGAAGGAGGCCATGCTCACCAGAGTAGCAGGATTGGCCACAATAAAATTGGCGTTTTGAAAACCGATAAAACAGATGAATAATCCAATGCCTGCGGAGACTGCATGGCGGAGGGAACTGGGAATTGCACGAATGATTTTTTCTCGAGTATTGAATAGGGAGAGGAGTAAAAATAAAACCCCAGACCAAAATACCGCTCCCAAGGCTTCTTCAATCGTCAGGCCAAAACCCAAGACGGCGGTATAGGTAAAAAATGCATTGATACCCATGCCTGGGGCTACTACGATAGGGTTTTTGGCATAGAGCCCCATCATCAAGCTACCGAAGGAGGACACGAGGATGGTGGCGGTAACGACAGCGGAGAAGTGCATTCCCGTAACCGAAAGGATCGCGGGATTCACGATGATGATGTAAAAACAGGCTAAAAAGGTACTGACTCCTGCGAGGATTTCGGTTTTGGTGTTCCGCTTCATGGCCTCAAAATAGACAAAGGCATCCGAGATAAAAAAAGAAATATGATTATCCGCCTTCTAGTCCTTAGTTAAATAGGGTCATTCCAATTAAGTCAACAGTGGACCGTTGACCGTTGACCAAAAAAGCTATTGAAAGTTCAGCACAATCGTAACTCCTTTTCTTCGAAGGGAGGAGATGGCATCTCGGATTTCTGGAGCAGTTTTGTCTGCCACATAAAGGTTGTTGATGCCGTGCGAGAAGCGTATTTCGGGGGCAAACTTGAAGTACTTGAAGTAAAATTCAAATCCCATTCCTGCCTCCACAGTAAAGTCTCGTTTAGTGGTCACAATAGGATCAATGTTGATTTCTTCTTGGGCCTTGGTATTAAAAAGGTAGCTTCCTCCCCCTATAAAGTACATCCGGGTATTGTTGAATCGCATGGAGCGGTATTTAAATACCACGGGAAGTTCTACCATAGTGGCTTCATTGACCAGTTCTTCGCTTCGGTACCCTAAGCCAGGTAAGGTGTTGACTGTTGAGTTTCCAGGAACGGTAGCCCCAGCCCCATCAAAGTAGTTCACATCCACCTTGTATTCATAAAAGCCAATTTTAGGGGTAAATATCAGGTTGACCTGGTCGTGAAAGCGTAAAATTCCGATAAACCCCAATGAAAATCCCGGGGTAAATTTTGGGTAGATGGAATGAATGGAATTGTTAGCAAGGTTTGCTGGATTTAGAAACTCAGGAGAGTAACGCAGCTGGTAGCTAGCGGTATGCATACCCAAGAAAAAACCATAGGAGATAAGTTTGTCGTCTGACCCTGAATTGTTAGTCAAACCAAAAAAACCTTGGCCCTGAGCCGTTCCAATGTAGCCGAAAATAAATAGGCTGAGGACAGCTATTTTTGCCCAACGTAGATGGAGCTGATGCCAAAAGTGAGTGGTTTGCATAGTGTGCTGTGAAAGCCTACTTTTTTTAATATGGTCAGAAAATTTTCCCCATCTGGAAAGGCCTCCACGGACTCTGGAAGGTAAGTATAGGCAGAATTGTCTTTGGATACAATTTTACCGATTTGAGGAAGAATCACATGCGAATAAAACCCATAAGCTTGCTTCATTGGAAATGACTTGGGTTTGCTAAACTCCAAGATGACCGTTTTTCCTCCCGGCTTGAGCACACGATACATGTCCGCTAGCCCTTTTTCTAGATTTTCGAAGTTCCGAACTCCAAAAGAAACGATCACTGCATCGAATTTATTGTCTTCAAAGAGAAGTCCTTCAGAATCTCCCATCAGCATTTCGATTTTTTCCTGAAGCCCTCGCTTCACCATTTTCTTGCGTCCCTCGGAGAGCATGCCCTCGGAAATGTCTACCCCGATGATTTTGTCTGGGTTTAAGGCTAATGCCTCGATGGCAAAATCACCTGTGCCGGTAGCAATATCTAAAATCAACTTCGGAGCATCTTTTTTGAGGTATTTGATGGCCTTTTTTCTCCAAATGATGTCAATACCTAGGCTTAACACATGGTTGAGCAAATCATATTTCGGGCTGATGTTGTTAAACATCTCAGCTACCTGCTCTTTTTTGGGATCTAACTTATCTTTGTAGGGTACTACGGACATCACGATTCTTCTTTGGTGGCACAATATTACTACACAAACCCGAGGATATGAAAATTGTTGGAGGGCTTCCCACAAAGCGCTTCCAAAATAAAAGCCTATTTTTGTATCCTATTTAAAAGTCATGATCAAAAAAGCCACCTTTTTAGTTAGCAATACCGACCTCTCCAAGTGTCCAAAACCTGACCGTGCAGAAATTGCCTTTATCGGGCGATCCAATGTAGGCAAGAGTTCTTTGATCAACATGCTTACTGGAGTGAAGGAGCTGGCCAAAACTTCCCAAAAACCAGGTAAGACGCAGTTGGTCAACCACTTTACCGTCGATGATCGGTGGTATTTGGTGGATTTACCCGGCTATGGATTTGCCAAGGTGAGCAAGGACAAAAAGGTGAAGTGGGAGAAAATGATCAGCAGCTATCTTACCACACGTACCAATCTTTGTGGGGTGTTTGTGCTGATTGATAGCCGCTTGGAACCACAAACCATCGATTTAGAGTTTCTTTCTTGGTGTGGAGAGGAAGGGGTGCCCTTCTTGGTTGCCTTTACCAAGTCAGATAAACAATCCAAAACCCAGACGGATAGAAACGTAAAATTATTTTTGAATAAGCTGATAGAGATTTTTGGAGACACACCAGATTATTTTGTGACTTCGGCAGAAAAAGGCCAGGGCAAGGACGAGGTACTCCAGTACTTGGCGGAGCTGGTCGTCGAATTTGAATCCCAGCGTACAAATTGATGGATAATCCTATATTTGCAGCCTGAATACCTAACGAATATGAATTTTAAAGACATTGCAGCTGTAGCCGGAAAGCCGGGATTATACAGAATCGTCAGCCCTACCCGCTCAGGAGTAGTGCTGGAAGCCTTGGACGAGAAAAAAACCAAATTGGTTGCTGGCATGTCCATGCGTGTGTCCGTGCTCAACGACATTTCCATCTATACACTCACTGAAGAAGGTGCTGAGCCTTTGGAGTCAGTGATGAAGAAAATCGAAGCAAACTATCAGGGCGACACAGGAGTAGATGCTAGCGCCACCGATGCCGAGTTGCGCGCTTTCCTAAAATCTGTATTACCAGAATTTGATCTGGATCGCGTGTACGTGTCGGACATCAAGAAATTGAATGCCTGGTACCTAATCATTCACAAAAACTGCCCTGAAGTACTTCAGGAGAGTTCTACTTCAGAAAAAGAAGCCTAAACCATAGCCCCGTATCCACGGGGCTTTTTTATACCTTAGCGAGATGTCCACTCTTGCCGAAGAAACTTTTGCCTTGGTCACCCAGGAGCTAGCTCTTCCTGAGCTACGCGAGGAATTTGACGAACAAAAAGCGGTTGCCTTAATCACTCAGGCCCTGAGACAGCTGCTCGACAAAAATCTGGAACGCCTCCTTCAAATCTGCTACCGAATAGACTTGTCGGAAAACACGCTCAAAAGAATCCTTTCTGAATCTCCCCCAGAGCAGCTTGCCTCAGATCTGGCCCAAGCCTTCTGGGAACGGCAGAAGCAAAAAATCGTCCTCAGAAGGCGCTATTCAGGAACGGAAGGCTCCGAGTAAGTCAAGAGCCACTTTTTTCCTTCCGAGGGATTGCGTATGTTTCGTTCAAATCTCTTTTTATGGCAAATCCCATCTGGATCATGACCTCAGCTTTTGACCAGCTTTCTCTGGAGGAGACGGTTGAAAAAGCACTTCAAATTGGTGTTCAAGGCCTAGATCTTTGCGTTTTTCGCAAGGATGGTACGCGTAACGATTTTGTGGCCACTCACCTGGATTACCAAAATTTCGGTTCAGCGGAAGCCCAAAGCTTGCTGCGCCAGTTTAACCAAGCACACCTACGTCTTTCCATTGGAGCATTTGACAACCTCATCGGAGGAGATCCTATCCACCGCACTCACAACCAAAATCACCTCCTCCGCTTGATTCGTATGGCTTACCTGCTTGGGGGGGATGAAAACGACGTGACGGTGGGCACCTTTGTGGGTTACAATCACGAAATGGGCAATCAGGAGGGAGGATTTGAGAAAAATCTGCTGGAGTACCAGCGGATTTTTGGCCCGATCATTCGCTATGCAGCAAGCCTTGGAGTGACGGTGGTCTATGAAAATTGTCCCATGGAAGGTTGGAGGAGTTCGGGATATACTGGCACCTTCAACAACCTATCTGGAGTGCTGGCGGCGCGCAAATTGATGTATGAGCTCGTTCCCGAAAAAAACCATGGAGAAATCTACGATCCCTCCCACGATGTATGGCAGCATACCGATCCAGTAGCCATCATGCGACATACCGATATGTCCCGAGTGCGGCGAATCCATGTCAAATCTACTCGAAACGTATCCGACCCCTATTGGGGCAATATGTACCCCATGCAGCAAATTCGGGCCGACTGGGCAGAGAAAGTCGGGATTACTTCCAGTAAAAATCCATGGGATCGGCACCATTACGAAGCCACACTTCCAGGATTTGGCTTAGGAGATTCGATGGATTGGAGAGCCTTTGTGGGCTTCGTGAAAGAGAAAGGATTTACAGGACCTTTTGAGATTGAAAATGAGGCGCTCCTTTCCAAGCAAACTGGCAATATGGCTGCGATCGTTCAGGGCTGCCGTGCTGCGGTCCAGAATTTAGCCCCCTTACTTTGGGAGCTTAGTGAGGAAGGTTGGACCTATCCAAAGTCCGCATACAAGCCGCTCCAAGAGCTGGTTCGTACCGATATTCCAGTAGTGACTATGGATCAACTTCTGTAAAATCAAAAAAATCTTAAGCTTGTTGCTCGTAAACGGTGTCTGGGGGTAAGTTGGGTTGCTCTGCGGCGGCTACTGCCAGCTGGTCACAGCGCTCATTTTCTGGATGGCCCGCATGCCCTTTAAGCCAGAAGAACTTGGGCTTAAACTTGAGGTGGAGGGGGATGTACCGAAGCCAGAGGTCCGGATTTTTTTTATCCTTGAACCCCTTTTTCTGCCAAGACCAAAGCCAGCCTTTTTCAATGGCATCGACCACGTATTTGCTGTCAGAATAGACCTGAACAGGAAATTCGGTGGTCTTGATTTCTTGGAGCGCACGGATTACTGCCAAGAGTTCCATGCGGTTGTTGGTAGTCAATCGGAAGCCTTCAGATAGCTCTTTTCGGTGCTGGCCAAACTTCAGAACTGCACCATAGCCCCCAGGACCTGGGTTGCCTTTGGCTGCTCCATCGGTAAAAATGACAATCATGCTACAAAGAAATCACAAAAAAAGCGAAACCTAGCTTTTTCATCCTCCAGCTAATGGAAAGGCATTGGTCTTGAAGATTTTTACAGCGATCGACAAGAGAATAATTCCGAATATTCTGCGCAGCACATCTACTCCAGTTTTTCCGAGTTTGCGCTCCAGCCAGTTCGTGCTTTTAAGGACGATGAACACAAAAATCAGGTTGAGGAGGATACCAATGGCAATGTTGATCTGTTCAAACTCAGCTTTCAAGGTCAAGATAGTCGTAAGCGTGCCTGCTCCAGCAATAAGTGGAAAGGCAATCGGAACAATGGAAGCACTGGCCGTGGCATCGGGATCAGGTTTGAAGAGTTCAATCCCCAAAATCATCTCAGCTCCTAGCGCAAAGATGATCAAGGCTCCTGCGATGGCAAAGTCTTCCACGCCAATTCCAAAAAGGGTGAGGATGGATTTTCCTACCAAAAGAAAGGTGATCATCAATACACCAGCAACAATCGTTGCTTTTCCGGATTGAATATGACCTACTTTTTTCCGTAAGTTGATGATGATGGGAATGGATCCCAGAATATCAATGACGGAAAATAGGATGAGGGAAACCGAGAGGATTTGTTTGAAATCTACCATGCAGCAAAGGTAGGGAGATTTTGTCGAGGATGGGAATACTTTACCAAATCCAGTGAGAGAATTAGAGGAGGTCAGCTCCGTCTCCCACGTCCTCCAAGGCTTGGCTTAGAAAGTCGATGAAGGGTTTCATCGCGTAAAAACCATCCAAGGCGAACTTGATAAAAGCTCCTGTATGAATGGCTTGATCGGAAATGGGATGGGAAACGGTAAAGCTTTTTAGTTTGAGGTAGTCAATGTAAGGATGGCTGGCCTCGTAGTCTCTAGGGCTCGTCTTTAGTTTTTCGC
>CAMDEU010000041.1 GCA_945897085.1 Spirosoma fluviale
CCAAGGGAGAGACCTCAGGTAATTTTTTGGAAGTAGTCAGCATGCAGGAAGATTGTGATGGGGATGCTATTCTAGTCAAAGCTAAGCCGCTTGGCCCGGTTTGTCATACGGGCACAGATACTTGTTTTAATGAAGGTAATACCTCCAAAACAGCCTTTATTGACCAATTACGAGCTATCATCAAAGACCGTAAAGCTAATCCTAGCACAGGATCCTACACATCAAGCCTTTTTTTGAAAGGGATCAATAAGCTTGCCCAGAAAGTTGGAGAAGAAGCAGTGGAGTTGGTGATTGAAGCCAAGGATGACAATAAAGATCTTTTTTTAGGAGAAGCGGCAGACTTGCTATTTCACTATCTAGTACTACTTGAAGCAAAGAACTATTCCTTAGACGAGGTGGTTGAGGTGCTCAAGCAGCGGCATACGAAATAATTTCTGATTTGGTAGGAACAAAAAAAGAGCTCGAATTTCATCGAGCTCTTTTTTTGTGGGTAGCAATTTCGTTTTAGAAAACAGGAAATTCTTGTTGCAATCCCTTGAAGGCATCGATGATTTCCCAAGTAGGCTTGTAGTAGGTGTCTTTCATTCTGTTGCCCACAGTGCCCGTACGGATGTACTGGATTGCTGCAGCCAAACGAAGGTCTTTCACATCTCCCCAAGCAAACTGAGGACTATCACCCACATTAAAATCTGCAGGAAATCCATCAAAATATTCGGCTTTTCCTGCTGAATTGGCAATCGCAAAGGTGATCGGAACTACTTCTACGTTGTTGGTTTGTAGGATTCGATTGTAGCTAGATAGTGGAAAAGAACCTACTGGCTTACCGTAGGTATTGTCACCGATCAAAACCACATCCATGTATGGATCCAAAGCATTGATGATCAATTCAGATGCTGAGGCAGAGCTCCGCGAAGTAAGGAAAATCACCCGACTCAAACTAATGGTTCCAATTTTGCTAAAATTCCGAGAGGTATTTTGAGCGGTTTTCATGGCATTCAACTTGTTGGTATACATCAACTTGCTGTTGTTTGCAGTTTGAATCAGGTAATTGCAAATCTGCTCGGCTACCGCCACAGATCCACCCCCATTGTAGCGTAGGTCGATAATAAGCTCTTGGACACCTTGATTCTGGAAAAACTCCATGCTGGTTTGAACTTCAGCACTTCGAGTAGGGCTCAAACCAGCAGTTGCTTTGAAACTTTGGTAAGCCCAATACCCTACTTTTTTGGTATCCACTTGAATCACGCGTTGATCCAATACCGAATTGGACTGGTACTCTGCTTTCGTGTTGATTCGCGTTGTAGTGGTTCCGTCAGGCAATTTGAAGGTAAAGCTATTGATGATGCCTGGGTCTGATCCTCCTAGTTTAAAGTCATAACCCCCAGTTACTTTGTATTCAGCGATGGGTTTGCCATTGATCTGGGTGATTTCCCATCCTCTTTTCCATCCATCCTTTCCTGCAGGCGATTCAGCAAATACGAAGGATACATAGAGTTTTTCATCAGCGGTAAAGGCAAATCCAAATCCATGTCCTGCATTTTTACCTACAAATGCATTGTTGAACGCTTCCTGTGTAGTGATGTAGGAAAATCGGTCAATAGGCTTATAAATAATCCCATCCAAAAGGGCTTCGTTGGAGGTATATTTGGTTAAATCTACGGTAGTTGGGATTTGCCCATTCCAGAAATACCATTCACGCATGACGTCTACGATGGCTTTTTTTACCTCGTCAACTACCGGCGTTGTGGGGTTTACAGTTCCAGGTGGCTCTTCTTTTGGTTCGCAAGACCACAAGCCTATCCACAACCAAGCGCTTATCCAAATTAATCTTTTCATAGGAGTAGTCTATTTTTTTATTCTAAACGCAAAATTTCAAATCTTGTTTTAAAGCAGGATATCATACACTTTGACGGTTTTCCAGAAAGTCGAATACTTGGCGATAAACTCTAAGTGAAGCGGATCTTTTTGGTAGCCATTCTGTCCTTCTAAGGAGTCAAAAAATAGAGTGCAGGACACATGAAAGCTGTGGTCTACAACCTCTCTTTTCTCTGTAGGAGCAGGGACACCCTGGTAAAATTGGATCACATCCTTGCAGCGTCCTAGCATGGGTACTGCATCTTTAAGAAATTCTTCTACATCAGATTCCTTGTGTAACCAAAAATATACTTGATGAATTATTTTTTGTGTAGGCATAGGGGTAGAATGGCTAAAGGGTATAGGCAATAGACTCGCTGCACTAGCAACGCTGATTGTTTGTATAAATTTTCTTCTTGAATTCATGGGATTTGGTTCAGGTATTTTAGATTCTTCCTTTGGTTTTTTAACCTGGAGCGAGATAAATATAAAAATAAAAACTGCTTTGTTGTACTAGGCAGCTTCAGATAAGCTTTTTTAATTATTTTTTACCTAGAGAGGAATGCTTCATCACGCATCGTTAAAAAAATCTATTCTGCCACTGTTTTTTCACCTGGTAATTTTATCAAGTCCTGGTATCAGTAGCAGTGGGTAAGGTGGTATTGCTTTTTTGACTAGATCAAAAAAGCCCCTCTCTTTTTGGAGAAGGGCTTTACTATCCTTGCAAAAGGTAGAATTAATCCTCCTTTTTTGCCATCCTGGTTCTTTCGTTTTCGTCCAGGTAGATTTTTCGCATACGGATGGACTTGGGGGTGATCTCCAAGTACTCGTCTTTTTGGATGTATTCCATGGATTCTTCCAAGGAGAAGCGCTTTGCTGGTGTGATTCTCACATTGTCATCCGAGCCAGAAGCACGCATGTTGGTGAGTTTCTTGCCTTTCTGTATGTTGACTACGATGTCGTTGTCTCGGGAGTGTTCGCCGATTACTTGTCCAGTATACAATTCATCACCTGGCTCAACGAAAAACACTCCGCGATCCTGAAGTTTGTCAATGGCATAAGCAGTACATGGACCACCCTCCATGGAGATAAGCGAACCGTTAATTCTACCTGGGATCGGGCCTTTGAATGGTTCGTAGGCTGTAAATCTATGGTTCATGATGGCCTCACCCTGGGTAGCGGTAAGCATGTTGTTTCGAAGGCCAATTAGACCTCTTGAAGGAATTTTAAACTCCAAGTGTTGCAGATCTCCCTTAGGTTCCATGATCAATAATTCTCCTTTTCGCTGGGTAGCCAATTCAATGACTTTCCCTGCAGTTTCTTGAGGCACATCTACCACGAGGGTTTCGATAGGTTCGCACTTGACACCGTCAATTTCCTTGAAGATAACTTGAGGCTGACCTACTTGAAGTTCGTAACCTTCTCTTCTCATGGTTTCGATCAAGATAGACAAGTGAAGGATGCCTCTTCCATAGACCAAGAAACGGTCTTCAGAGTCGGTGGGCTCCACACGAAGGGCCAAGTTTTTCTCAATTTCCTTCATCAAACGATCTCTCAAGTGGCGCGAGGTAACGAATTTACCTTCCTTACCAAAAAATGGAGAGTTGTTGATTGTAAATAGCATGTTCATCGTCGGCTCGTCGATAGAAATACGTGCCAAAGCCTCTGGGTTTTCTACGTCTGTAATGGTATCTCCGATTTCGAAATCCTCGATACCGGTTACTGCGCAGATATCACCCGCGGTGACTGTCTGAACTTTGAATTTACCAAGACCCTCAAAGGTCTGAAGTTCTTTGACGCGCATCTTTTTGATAGAGCCATCTGCTTTGCAAAGGGCAATTTGCTGGTTTTCTGATATGCTTCCTCTAGCAATACGGCCGATAGCGATACGTCCAACAAAGCTGGAATAGTCTAAGGAAGTGATTTGCATTTGAAGGGTACCTTCTTCAATTTTTGGAGCCGGAATATGGTCCAAAATTGCATCTAAAAGTGGTACGATGGAGTCGGTAGGATTTTTCCAATCTGGACCCATCCAGTTTTGCTTCGCTGATCCGTAGAGTGTTTGGAATTCCAACTGCTCTTCGGTTGCATCTAAGTTGAACATCAATTCAAATACAGCTTCGTACACCTCATCTGGTCGACAGTTTTCTTTGTCCACCTTGTTGACGACTACAATAGGAGTAAGGCCAAGGGCCAAAGCTTTGCCCAAGACAAAGCGTGTTTGTGGCATAGGACCTTCAAAGGCATCCACTAGAAGGATCACTCCGTCGGCCATTTTAAGTACGCGCTCTACTTCACCACCAAAATCCGCGTGACCAGGCGTGTCAATGATGTTGATTTTATGTTCTTTATAGCGTACCGATACGTTCTTTGAAAGAATGGTAATGCCGCGCTCTCGCTCTAAATCGTTGCTGTCTAGGATAAGGTCTTCAAACTGTTGGTTTTCTCTGAAGATTTTTGAAAGGTGGATGATCTTATCCACAAGGGTAGTTTTACCGTGGTCAACGTGTGCGATGATCGCGATATTCCGAATTTTCTGCATGGTTTGCCTTATTGAAGGCGCAAAATTACGAATAATATTTGGGAATAAGGTTACTGATATGTGAAGATTAAAGGAGATTCATCATACAGTTAAACTTTTAATCTCTTATCACTTAAAACCACGCGAAAGTGTATAATTAGTTGATTTTTAATTTAATGTAAATTATCTTAAAGCTAAATCAAATCATTTTACTTTCTACTATTCCTTGGTAAAGCATTGCCTCAATTAAGCGGGAACTACTTCTTCCCAACACGGGTATGGAGGTCTGCTTTGGGAAAGTTTACTTAAGGGAAATGATTTTGCTTTTCCATCCATATAAAAAGCACATACAATTCTAATTCAATAAAATAGAAATCAATACATTAACAGATGTAGTCCTAAGAAGCTTTAACCCTTCATTACTCAACAATTCAAACCTAAAATCAATAATCCATGGTAACCTATAATTTAAAAATCCGTCTACTGGCGTTCTCTTTAAGTATGTTCTTAGGTTGCGCTACGCTTTTTGCGCAACAGATTTCCAAGGAGGAGATGATATTTCTAACCCAGCAATGGAAAGGAGAGCGATTTGAAGACGGTAGGCCCAAAGTTTCTGATGACCTCCTGACGAGGATGCGTCTTGTAACCCATGACGAAGCTTGGGCTGTCATGAAAAATGCGGGTTACCTTTATCAATACACCGACGGTTGGGAAGTTATCAATCCGGATAGTATTTTGATTGGAAGGGCAGTTACTGCTACGTTTATTCCCGGTCGGCCAGATATCCATGATGCGATTGATGAACGAGGTAAAAAGGAGGGTAAGCGAGGACAAAATTCCTGGCCAGTGGACCTTTTAATTCCAAAAGATGTGTATGTCGCTGATCAGTTTGGGATCCAAATCGATGGCCCTACTATCGGAGACAATGTTGGAAATGCCATTTTTGCCAAAACAGGTAACGGCATTGTCTATCATGGTGCAATTCGGGACATCGCCGGCTTAAAGGAAATGGGAGGATTCACTTCTTATTTCAGTTCCTATCACCCTTCACATCACAACCAACAAGGAAACCTGAACACCATGTTGGTTGGAATCAACCAGCCCACTCGGATCAAACAGGCTACCGTGATGGCAGGAGATGTGGTATTGGGAAGAGATGGGGGTGTTTCCTTCATCCCCGCACATTTAGCAGAAAAGGTAGTTGTAACCTCTGAAATCGTTAGACTTCGAGACATGTTTGGTCATGAGCGATTGAGAGAAGGTAAATATACAGCAGGTCAAATTGATACCAGATGGTCGGATGATATCGAACGCGATTTTTCGCAATGGCTAAATGCACACATTGATGAACTTCCAGTTCCAAAGTCACAAATTCAGGAACTTCTTAAAAATCGTACCTGGTAAATTCAACCTAAAATAGAAATGGATAAATTAAAAGAAAGTAGAAGAGCCTTTTTTGCGAAAGGACTTGGATTGGCTGGAGCTGGCTTTTTAAGCACCTTCGGTCAAGGCCTTGAGGCTGCCGTGGAAAGAACTCCCTCCGCATCAAATCCCTCCGATTTGAAAATCACGGATGTAAAATGTGGGTATGTCCGAGGTGCTGTATACGTTAAAGTGTATACCAACCAGGATGTTTGGGGTTGTGGAGAAGCCGTAGACGCGATTCAGGGCACCTACCACCTAGTTAAAAGGCTTGGAGAACAAATTAAAGGGCAAAGCCCTCTCAACCCAAATAGAATAGCGGAGCAACTTAGAAAAGCAGCTTTTTTTGGGGGAGCACAAAGTGGGATGTTTATTGCCGTACTTACAGCTATAGAGACAGCACTTTGGGATTTAACAGGGAAAGTTTTTGGAGTACCTGTTTACCAATTATTAGGAGGTAAATTCAGAGATAAAATTCGGGTCTATTGCGATACTGCCCTTTATACCTCAACTAACCCCACACCCGCAGATTATGCGATGGCTGCTCGGAATGCTGTTAATCGAGGCTACAATGCAGTCAAATTTGATGTAGATGATGCGCGCGATCCAAACAAATACGACCGTTTCAATTGGACAGCCAATCCAATGGAAATTGATCGAATGTATAACGCCATTGCGGCAGTACGCCAGGAGGTAGGGCCAAATGTAGATATCTGCGTAGATATGCATGGACGATACGATGCGGTCACAGGTTTGAAGATGGCCAAAATGTATGAGGATTTGAACCTCATGTGGCTGGAGGAGCCTGTTCCTGCAGACAATATCGAAGTGTATAAGAAAATATCCCAGGAGACTTCCACTCCCATCTGTACAGGTGAGAATGTATACCTCGCGTATGGCTTTACAAGGCTACTCTCTGAAAATGCAGTCGATATCATCATGCCAGACGTTCAAAAAGCAGGTGGATTGGGAGAGGCTCAGCGAATAGCCAATCTTGCCAACCTGTATTATGTGCCTTTTTCTCCACATATGGTTGCCTCATTTCTTGGAGCCATGGCAGCCTGTCATGTCTGCGCTTCAGTACCTAATTTCCAAATTATGGAATGGCAAATCTACATGGACACAGATCAACTTTGGCAGGATATCGTGACCTATGATGGTCCACGAACCCAAAATAGTTTCATCACCCTATCTGAAAAGCCAGGAATCGGTGTGGAAATCAATGAGGAAGGGATGAAAAAACATGCCGTAAAAGGGATTCCTTTTTTTGAATAATCAAAACCCAATCTACAATGTCTAACTATTTAAAAATCAATTTAAAACGTCTTTGCTTCCTGATTCTTGGTTTTGGGATGCTTTCTACTGTGGGAATTGCACAGCATGTAGGTGCTACACCGGAGCAAATCCGCTTACTGACCTCAGAATGGAGCGGTGAACGATCCCCAGACGGAAGGCCTAAAGTTTCTGATCAAATTTTAGAGCGCCTCAAGAATATTTCGATTGAAGAAGCTTGGGGAGTGCTTCGAAATAAGGGCTACAACAATCAATACGAGGGGGATTGGCAAATTATCTGGCCCGATTCGGTGATGACTGGAAGGGTGGTAACTGCTCAATATATGCCGCTTAGACCTGATTTTGATAAATTAATCAAAACTACCGGAGTGGAAAAAGAAGGTAGATCCCCCAAAGGAGGTACCAATTCTTGGCCGATTGATGTGCTGACAAATGGAGATGTTTATGTGGCAGATAGCTATGGTAAAATGGCTGATGGAACGTTGATTGGCGATAACTTGGGCAATTCAATCTACACGAGATCAAAGCGAGGAGTTATTTTTTATGGATCGGTAAGGGACCAAGAAGGCCTTTCTGAAATCCAAGGCTTTAATGCCTGGGTTAAAGGGCAAGATCCATCCTATATCCGAGAGATGATGCTCACTTCCATCAATGCACCTATCCGAATTGGTCGTGCTACGGTCCTTCCAGGAGATGTAGTATTGGCAAAAAAGTATGGTATCATTTTTATTCCAGCGCAACTGGTGGAGGATTTGGTCATTACTTCAGAGGTTACAGGTCTTCGTGATCAATTTGGTCATCAGAGACTTAAAGAAAAAAAATACCTCGCCGGACAGATTGATTCGGAATGGACGGAAGAGATCAAAAAAGATTTTCTCAACTGGCTAGAAAACTATCCAGGTAAACTTCCGATGACTAAGGCCGAACTTGATGATTACTTTAAAGAAAGAAATTGGTAAAGCTTATTTAATCAACTAACAAAACCCATGAAAAGCACCTTACAAAAACTAATCTCTGAGCATAAAGGAGCTGAGAGAGGGTATGCCCAGCAGCGGCAGGCAGAAATAGATCATCCTTTAACAGGATCCAATCGAAGAGATTTTTTAAAAAAAACAGCACTTGGAGGGTTTAGCCTTGCCGCTTTGACTGGACTAGGTATTGAAGATACGCTCGCTGAAACTACCCGATCTGTACAAAGAGCCTCTGCTCCATCGGATCTCAAAATAACTGACCTAAGATATGCCCATACAGCCGTAATGGGTGGTACTGCTATTTTGCGCATTGACACCAACCAGGGAATTGTGGGTTGGGGAGAAGTAAGAGATGGTGCTGATCCTCGGTATGCTTTGATGCTGAAAAGCAGAATTCTTGGTGAGAATCCATGTAACGTGGAGAAAATCTTTAAAATTATCCGTCAGTTTGGAGGGCAATCCAGACAAGCCGGTGGAGTTTGTGGCGTAGAAATGGCGCTTTGGGATCTTTGTGGTAAAGCTTACAATGTCCCTGCTTGGCAGCTCCTCGGTGGACGCTACCGTGACTCTGTTCGTCTATATGCAGACACGCCGGAAGGAAATGATCCTGAGGAGCAAAAAGAAAGAATCAGATACCGTATTCAAGATCAAGGATATACCTGGCTGAAAATGGACGTTTCTATCGGTGAAATCATGGATATTCCCGGCTGCATCGTGAATCCCGAAATTTTGAAAGAGAATCGTTCTCAGTGGTCAGGTGGGTACATGTCCTATGCCTACACCGCACATCCATTTACAGGAATCCAGATCACCGAAAAGGGACTTGATGAACTTGCTAAAATTGTCCACAATATCCGAGAGATGGTCGGTTATGATATTCCAATGTCCACCGATCACTATGGGCATTTTGATTTGAATAATTGTATTCGCTTGGGTAAAGCATTAGAGCCCTATCGATTGGCATGGCTAGAGGACATGGTGCCTTGGCAAATGACCGAGCAGCACAAAACCATCACACAGGCCTTGGAAACGCCAACTACCACAGGAGAAGATATTTACCTACTCAATTATTTCAAGCCTTTGATTGATGAGCACGCTGTAGATATCATCCATCCTGACCTGGCCTCGTCGGGAGGTCTTTTGGAAACCAAAAGAATCGGCGATTATGCAGAGGAAAAAGGGATATCCATGGCCATGCACCAGGCTGGTACGCCTGTATCCTTTATGGCAAGTGTTCATTGCGCGGCAGCAACTCAAAATTTTCTTTCCCTTGAGCACCATTCCGTGGATGTTCCTTGGTGGGAATCCATGTTTACCAAGGTAGATGGGGTGAAAATGATAGAGAATGGTTATGCACCGGTACCTTTGACTGCCCCGGGATTAGGAATTGAAATCAATGAGGAAGTGGTGAAAGCCCATTTGCATAAGTCAGATTCCAGCTATTTCGCTCCTACCGACCAGTGGAACGAAAAGAGATCCCATGATCGAACCTACAGTTAATTTAGGCTATTCATCTCCCTGCCGATTTTTAGGTGGGGAGATTTCTTTTTTTTAGTTTCATTTCGCTTATCAACCCTTACTGCCTTGAAATCTAATTCACCCATCTTCCTTTACCTGGCTATTGCACTCTTGCTTGGCTTGATTTACACTATTCCAGCTGGCTTTCAGGTAGGAACAGGCTTAATTTCTGTTGGCTTCTTTCTTTTTCTCGGCCTTTATTTTCGTGCAAATGAGCAACTTAAAGGCTTTTCTTTTTCGGTTGTCATATTTGCAGTCGTAGCCTTAGCGATGTTTTTTCCCCTGTATTTCCAGGAAATTAACGGCTTTAAGCTTACTCAATTGATTAATCCGCTGATTCAAATGATCATGTTTGGGATGGGTGCTACACTTAGCTGGAGGGATTTTGCGGCAGTTGCCCAAAGTCCCAAATCAGTTGCTATTGGGGTTTCGGCACAATTTGCCATCATGCCTTTAGTTGGGTTTGGATTAGCCAAACTTAGTGGACTTGAGCCTGAAGTTGCCGCTGGGATTATATTGGTGGGCTGTGCCCCTGGAGGAACTGCCTCCAATGTGATCACTTTTCTAGCCCGTGCCAATGTAGCTTTATCAGTAACACTTACTACCATTTCAACCCTTCTTGCACCCTTTTTAATGCCTGTCTTGATGAAATTACTGGCAGGACAATTCATTGAGATTGACCTTCTCAAAATGATGTGGGATATTTTTAAAATCATCTTGTTACCAGTAGGAGCTGGTTTACTCGTACATCAACTGCTAGGCAAAAATTCTGGATGGATTGAAAAACTCCTCCCACTAGTTTCCATGCTCGGTATTGCGTTGATTATTTTGGTGATTACTGCAGCAGGAAGAGATAGCCTTTTGGCGATGGGGCCAATTTTAATTTTGATTGTGTTCCTTCATAATGTGATGGGTTATAGTTTAGGCTATGTATTAGCCCGATTATTTGGTCTCGGTGAACAGGATGCCCGAACTATTTCCATTGAAGTTGGAATGCAAAATGCCGGGTTGGCTTCAGGGCTTTCCAATATTATGGGGAAAATTACAACACTAGGATTAGCTCCAGCAGTGTTTGGTCCCATGCAGAATATTACTGGATCAATCCTGGCCGCCTTCTGGGGAAGAAGAAAAAAGGGGGCTTGACTCTAGTTGAAATAGGATTTAAAAACTCCATTCCAAAGGATATAGCCATCTGCATTTAAATGAAGTTGGTCTTTGATGTAGAGTTCGGGTCTGGCATCTCCAGCTGAATCGGTTAAAGTTGCCCAAGTATCAATAAAGCTTACTCCCTCTTTACTTTGACTATATTTTTCCAATTGCTGGTTGAAAAACTGGTAAAGATCTTTCTTGGCCCAGCGAGAAGGGCTGGGCTTTGCACCAATGAGGTAAATTTTTGAATTGGGAACAGTAAGTTGAATTCTTGTGACAATTCGATCCAAACTAGCCAAGATCTCTTCGGGTTCCACTCCAGCCCAAAGGTCGTTGTCTCCTTCATAGATAAAAACGCGCTTGGGGTCAAATTTTAGGACCAAGGGGAAAAGATAGCGCTCCAAGTCGGATGCTTTTGAGCCTCCAAAACCGGTGTTGATCAGCTCCTCGTTTGTGTCGATTTTTTTGAGCGTGCTCCACATTTTGATGGTAGAGCTACCGGTAACTACCGTGCCGCCTGGGTTCCAACCCACGCTATCCAATCGGCTACTCAGCCATCGGACTTCCGCCTCAAAGGATTGCTGCTGTGCAAAACTTAGTTGAATGGCGCTATATAGAAAAAGAAAAAGAAGGATTTTTTTCATGCAATCAAACCTACTAAGAAAATAGGCTGAACCAAAACCGTTCATTTGTAGTGTCGACCATTTCAGGAAAGGGAGCCTTTTTGTTTGTTAGGGATTCCCTTTAAGCTTGACTTTTTTTACTTTTTATTCAAAAGGACTGGTTGCTTAGATATTGCTCTTTAGGATTACCTGAAAAACTGCTCCAATACATCTCCCACAAAGTAAGCCACTACAGCTGCCAATAGGCCCAAAAGGACAGTTTCAGAAATCCCTCGTAGCGCGGAAGTTTGGTTGACGGAGCTTTTCAGCCATCCCACCAAAAAGAAGGCTAGGCCAGTGAGGATACTGGTCCAGAAAAAGAGATTAATTGGAGTGGGGAAGAAAAAATTCCAGAGGTATACGGTAAGCGGAATTAATCCTACGACAATAAATGAAGCAAAGGTGGCTGCTCCAATTTTGAACGGGCTTTTTGTGTCGCGTATCATGCCCAACTCATCTTTCATCATTTCGTCTACCCATAGCTTTTTGTCAGCGCAGATGTGATCAACCACTTTTTGCAACAGTTCTCCTTTAAATCCCTTGGCTGCATAGATTTCTTCTATTTCTGCACGCTCGATATCTGGGAGGTTTTCAATTTCCCAGTATTCGATCTTTTCGTGTTTGTCGTAGTTGTCCCGCTCACTTTTGGCAGCTAAATACGCACCTACTGACATGGAAAATCCATCTGCAAGCAGATTGGCGAAGCCTAGAATAAGGAGAATACCCGTGTCTAAATTGGCTCCAAATCCTCCAGCCACCACAGCGAAGGTGGTCACCGCACCATCAATTCCTCCATAAACGAATTCCTTCAGGTACTGTTGGATTTTGCCAAATCGGGCATTTTCAAGGTGGTTTTCTGATTCCATTTCTTACGCGTGATTAGTTGTACTATACTACGAAATTACATTTTATTTTTCTGGTAGAATAGTTACTAGTTGTTTGCCACGGTACCTGTAGACAATGGGCGGTAGTCTTGTTAATGAGGTACGGCCTGAAAAAAAATGAAGTCAAATTTTGATTATTTCAATCGATTGCATAGGTTTAAAAAACTTTAGCATAAAGAATAGATGCTCAGCCCAGCATTGTGCAGAAGTTTATATGGTTTTAATCCATTAACAATAAGCCCAGATTGGGAGTCTATTTTTAAAAATAGGCTCCCTTTTTTCATTAAAAAACCTTGGTAAATCATAAAAATTATAAAAAGTGGTTTAAAATCGATTTGATTTTTTAAAAATGCATGTAAAAAATCTGAAAAATAGTTTTTTACACTTTTTAGAACTTGTTTTCAAAAGACTTGGATTTGTAGGAAGAAAATAAAAAAACCTTCCCGAAAATTTCGAAAAGGCTTTCAAGTCAAGTCAATAAGTTAACCGATATTAAGTAGTGGGAATGTCCTTTTTCGCAAGTTAAAAGTCCATCATTTCGTAATCGCTTGCTTCGCGTTCGAGTAACTAGCCTGTCCTTCACAAATCTTTCATTCAATTCAGTACCACGTAGGTCTCAAGAAATGACCTTCGAGAGATAGGTATTCCCCTTTATAAGATTGATTTAGGCTATTTTATAAATTTTAAAAGACAACTATATAAAAAAAGAATAATAATAATTAAAAAAAATCTTTTTTAAATCAAATTATAATCATTAAGTTTCTTAAATATATAAGATCACGCAAGGCAAATTCCAGAGGCTAGCCTCCTCCATTCATGACTCATTTTTTTCTAATCATTTACTTTTTAACTCAAACACATGAAACGAAATCGATCACATTTTTCAAGAATCCTCTTTCTAGGCCCCTTACTTTTCAGCGCCTGCCTTCCCAAAGAGGAGTTACAACTGATCCAGGCCGATCCGCTATGGACGCAAACGCTGGCACTAGACGACTGGCAGCAGGTAGAAACAGCCAAAGAATTCTCCCAATTGCTGGGTGAAGTGATGCGAGACAAGGAGTCTCGGATAGCCTTGAGCCAACTTATTCAGCAGTACGATGACTTCGGGGATGCAGTGTCGCTCTCCGCGCTTCTTGGAGACCAGGCCTCGATGCCACCGTCTGAACTGGCTCGTTTGACTACTAAAAAAAATGGCCCAGCTCCAAAGAATGAATCGAGTCAGCTGCGGGAAGCTATTCTTGACCATTCACTCGCAGATCTATCCCAATATCCCTTCCTAGAAAGGTCTTTCGCAACCTTTCAATCCAAAAAGGGAGATCCCAAGCACCGGGTTTCACTCCGAGAGGAATTGGTCGAATTTTATGCAAGCCAAGGCTTGGTGATTCACTTTCCGTACGAGGAACAATTTAATTGGAATTCCTACCAAGGATCCATCACCACGACCTACGATCCCATTATTCGGGAAGACTGGAACGAAGGATTTTTGTTTACGCTCACAGGCGACGGCCCCCAAGGCAAGTTGGTTCCCGTTGTGGACGATGCCTATTCGGTGGATCATGCCACGCTTGTGGTGACGTATCTCGATGAAGATTTTTACGAGATGACTACTACACCCCCGGTTCCTGAGCTTCCTACCCCCGCTGCCGATGCGGTGATCTTGAATTACAATGTCAACCATACCTCCATCTCACAAGCAGATATTTTATTTTCGACTATTCCGGAGGTAAAACTCACGGGAAAAGATTACATAGGCCTATTTGGACGGATCATCAAGGTGAGATTGTATCGAGGTTCCAGTAAAGTAAAAGTCAATTTTGATGGTCCTGGAGGCGCTGGAGTTGATGGCGATACCTTCCGTTATGATCTAATCAAATTTTCTAAGGATGATATCAAATTTGAAAGATGGAAGACAGTCAACATTCAATTTGACCCAGACTGGGACATGACCGAAAACAGCCAGCAATTTTTCCTTTTTACGGAGCACAACTTGACTGGAAAGGCAAAAGCAAATGCTGGAGTCAAAGTGGGGTATGATTTTCTGACCAAGGAACCCACTGCGGAAGCTACGGGCTCCGTCAATGTAGAAGTTGAATCTGAAAGCTCCCGCTTTCGGGTCAACACTGAGTTGTCTCGAAGGTCGGTTTTGGCTTATGTAGTAGGGGCAACAGACCATGGAGTTCGTACCCGAAATGGCATTGATTACAATGTCAAAAATGTAGGACTCCTGCATTTTTATTTCGAACACCGCTTTACGGACATTCCCAGCTAAATACCACTAACTTTTTTTTAAAACATAAACCTTATCTCTATGAAAAATGCAACCTGGTTGGCCTTAATCCTATTCCTTTCCTTCCCGCCTGCGATGGCTCAAAAGCTAGATTCCATTCTATCTAAATCTAGCCTAAGTTTTAATTATGGGCTATCACATGATTTCTTTGCTTGCTGTGTGGATAAAAATGATAAGTTGCCAATAGTAAGTTTTAACAATCGAAGCGAGGTGGGAGAGGCGTTTGGTTTTGAATACACCTACCGCCCTGAAGGAAAAAATGAGTATGGATTTGGATTTTCTAAGGATGTCAATTACAGGGACTTCACTGTTGTTAAACAAACTTCTTTCGCTTTGGTAAATTTTGATGACTACCGAATACGCGGGACTAAAAATTTCCATTACCTGATTTATAAGAGGCATTTTATCGAAGAGAAATTTATAGGTAGTGCTGGAATTTATAACCTGCGCTACCGAGATCCATATGTGGAAATTCTAGGAAACTCAGACCAAACCGTAGTCATATTAAGTGATGGAGTCACAGTAATTGATTTCGGGATTTTTGCAGGACTTGAATACTACCATTCCCTTCGCAAAAATTTCCAAGTTGGCCTGCGCACGCGTCTATTCTACACGCAGGGCTATGACGAGTCCTTCGAGAGTTTTGAATTGACTCCCGTGCTTCGGTTTACCTTGAATTAAGGGAGATGTCCTGAATGCAGCGGAGAAGGGAACTTCTCCGCTGTTTTTTTAGGTTTCCACCACTCAATCCTTCAACGAAAGTGCTTGGAGCAATAAATGCCGACGGTGGGCATAGGTGAAGTAGCGCTCAACACGCGCGCGAGGAGAGGTTAGCTGGGTTTTTCCAGCCATCCAATCTTGAATTAGTGTTTGCAAGGTACCCAGCTCTTTCCGTTTGAGTAACAAACCCGCATCTCCAATAATCTCTGGAATGGCACCTACCGCCGATCCGATGGGTATACAGCCACAGGCCATTGCCTCGCCCAAGGCATTGGGGAAGCCCTCCGAACTGGATAGCTGCAGGTAAAATTCATGGGTATTGTATAGCTGTACCAAGGCTGCTGGCCTTTCTTTTCCCAACACGCGAATATTAGGCGAAAGAGCTCGGTAGTCCGCGTCCCCCACCAAGGTAAAGCTCCACTCGGGGTTACTAGCGGCCAATTGCTCAATTAGGTCGTAGCCTTTGACAAGTGCTCGGGTAAGGGTGGAGGTATGGGTTGCCACCGAAATAAAGCTGTGCTTGACTCGTTCCATCCCCAGTTCTTTCCAGAATTCCGTGTCAAATCCATTGGGAATGACCTGAATGGGCGTCTTTAGACCAGGAATCAGTTGCAGTAGGCCCTGCTTTGGATTGATCCGGGGGTCATAGTTGTAGTGCTGGCTCACCAAAGCCTCGGCAACAGGCAAAATTAGGCTACAGTTTTTGAAGGAAAATACGGTTGCCATCCGAAGCCATTTCTTTCGGAAATTTCCATAGCCAATTTCCGGCATGTTGATGCAGTCGGTTCCTCCCGCTTGGATGGTGCATTTTTTTCCGAAAATCTTCCCAAATACCACAGGAAGGATGCAATGGTACCCGCCAAAGAAGCAGAGGTACTGGCTCGTACTTGGGAGGTACCAAAGTAGTTGAAAAAACTGACCTACCAGGTAAAAAGGGAGCTTGAAAGCGCTTTGTGTGAATTCCAGGTCTTTGATCGCCGCATGAGGACGGATCATTTCCAAATCTCGTTCAATAAAGGCAGTACGGACGGGAAAGCTGTAAACAATCATGGCAGGAGCAAAGAAGAGGCTAATCTAGGAAATGAAAAAGGGGAAACAAAGCTTCCCCTTCAGTGAGTTGGAACAGACCTAAACTACCAAATTGACAATCTTGCCGGGTACTATAATGACCTTTTTCGGAGACTTTCCTTCCAGCCATTTTTGTACCTGTACATCCGCAAGTGCTACTTTTTCAATCTCCGGTACGGTCAAAGTAAGCGGAAGGTCTAGCTTCGCCCGCAACTTTCCATTGATCATCACAGGATACTCAAAATTGCTTTCCACTAGGTACTCTTCTCTAAATTCCGGGAATGCAGCGCGTGTAATGGATGTGGTTTGTCCCAGTAAAGACCAAAGTTCCTCTGCGATATGGGGAGCGTAGGGAGAAATTAGGATAGCAAGCGGTTGGAGTACTTCCCTCTTGTTACATCCTAGGGCGGTTAGCTCGTTGACGCAAATCATGAAGCTGGAAACGGAAGTATTGAAGGAATAATTGGTCATATCCTCCTCCAACTTTTTGATGGCTTTGTGGAGGATCTTGAGTTCTTCCTTGCTTGCAGGAGTCTCCGAAATTGCGAATCCACCGTTACCAGGATGGTACAGGTTCCAGAGTTTCCGCAGGAACTTGTATACCCCATCAATGCCGTTCGTGTTCCAAGGCTTGAACTGCTCCAAGGGCCCCAAAAACATTTCGTACAAGCGAAGCGTATCTGCTCCGTAGCGCTCGATGATGTCGTCGGGGTTGACCACGTTGTATTTGGACTTGGACATTTTTTCCACCTCTGCCCCGCAGAAGTACTTGCCCTCCTCGAGAATAAATTCAGCTGTGGCCAAGTCAGGTCTCCAAGATTTAAATTTATCTAGGTTGAGTTGGTCATTGTTTACCATGTTAACATCGACGTGCATGGCAGAGGTGTCATGCTTGTCCTTCAGCCCATGGGATACAAAGGTATTGGTACCCTTGATGCGGTATACAAAATTGGATCGTCCTTGGATCATGCCTTGGTTGATCATCTTTTGGAAAGGCTCTTC
>CAMDEU010000042.1 GCA_945897085.1 Spirosoma fluviale
CTTCAATGGGCAGAAGAAAATCGCCATTGATGGAACCGTAGATCTGGACTCTGAAAACCTAGACTTCGATGCCAAACTCACCGAAGCCAACTTGGTGATCTTTGAGCCCTTTCTATCAAAATACATTTCCAACTTGGGAGGAACTTTAAGCGGAAACCTTCAACTTCAGGGGACTATGGATAATCCCGAAGTCTTAGGAAGTGCTCGCATGGAGCAAGGAAAACTTCATGTCAACTACTTAAACACCTCCTACCAACTAGACGGCAGCCTCCTATTTCGACCTACACAAGTTAGCTTCAAGGATCTAGCCTTTAGGGATAGCTTTGGCAATCGCGCCACCTTTACTGGTGGTCTCAACCACCAGGGATTTTCTTCCATTTACTTGGACATCAACTCGCAGCTGACCAATTTCCAGGTCTTGAATACCAGCGCCAAGGACAATGAACTGTTCTTTGGAGCTGCCTATGTTACCGGCACCCTAGCGGTCAAAGGCAGTATGAACAACCTAGATGTGACCGCGCGAGTGACCTCTCAGCCCAACACCCGAATTTCAATTCCACTAACTAGCTCCAAGGAACAATTCCAAGAAGATTTCATTCAAGTGATCAATGTCCAAGATACCGTACGAATTCGTGCTCTTGCAGAGGAAGTCAAGCGATTGGAAATTGAAAATATCCGAATGAATTTTATCCTTGACATCACTCCCGATGCTTTTACAGAAATCATCATTGACCCAAGGACCGAAGAAAGCATTCAAGGAAGGGGGAGAGGTACACTCAACATGAAGGTAGATACTCAAGGCAATTTTTCACTTGCTGGTAACTATGACATCGTGGAAGGGAAATACAATTTCTCCCTTTACAATGTGGTCAAAAAACAATTTATCGTCCAGCCTGGAGGACGAATCACCTGGTATGGAGATCCTTACACCGGCATCATGAACCTGAAAGCATCCTATGAAGAAAATGTATCGCTTCAGCCATTGCTAAAAACAAGTAGTACCGACCAGGAAAATAGCCAGATGGCACGCCGGTTTCCCGTCAAGGTGCTGATGGATCTCCAAGGAGAACTGCTTTCACCGACTTTCAAATTTGGCTTTGACTTCTCCAAATTCCCTTCCAGTGGGGATATTCAAACGACTATCTCGGCCTTCCAAAATCGAGTAGCTGCAGACGAGCAAGAAATGAACCGGCAGGTTTTTTCAGTCATCGTAGCGCAAAGCCTTTCCCCAGAAGGAGAGTTTTCCGGTGGATCTACCCTCTCCTCTAGCTTGGGAAACCTGCTGTCCTCACAAATTAATCGCTTTATGGGTCAGCTTGACAAAAACTTAGAAGTATCCATTGACCTAGCTAACCTAGATCAAAATGCATTAGAAAACTTCCAAATTAGTGTGGCACGAACCTTCCTCGATGGTCGCCTCCGTGTTTCCCGAGATGGTGGATTTACAGACAATAAAGGATCTGCTAGTGCCGCATCCATCATCGGCGATTGGCAAGCAGAATACCTGATTACAGAAGATGGGGTCTATCGACTGCGTATTTTTAATCGGAACAACTTCAATGCATTTACCTCTCTCTCTTTATCCCAAAATGTGCTTTCCTACGGTGCTTCGGTAACCCAAAATGTATCCTTCAATTCTTTTTCTGAGCTCTTCCGGAAACTTGCCCGAAGAAAAGCCGAACGCCTAAACCTTCAGGATTCCGATGACTTTTTACGGGATGATTATGGTGTAAAGGAAAATTGGAAACCGATCAAACTAGAAAACTTTCCCCTCCAAGACGATTACATTCCTCCAGTGAAAAATGAAAAAATTCCTCCAAAGGAGAATTGATGTGAATGGTCAACGGCTAACGGTCCACAGTTGACTGTAAACCGTTGACAAATCGCAATTGACTGTCGACTGTCAACCGTTGACCGTTGACAATAAATTACAATTTTTAAACAATTTCAAGCTACTCGCTATTCTCTTGCAAATGAAAGCTCATGAAAAAAATTAGCCTATGCTGGTTTCGTCGCGACCTAAGAATAGAAGACCAAACTGCACTTTTTTATTCCCTACAACAAGAGGAGCACCTGCTGCCTCTCTTTATTTTTGACCGCCACATCTTGGATGCCTTGGAGGAAAAAAACGATGCCCGGGTTACCTTTATTCATCAGCAGATCGCAAACCTGAAAGCATTTTTTGAAAAACAAGGGAGCTCCATGCTGGTCAAGTATGGCCATCCAGAGCAAATTTTTCAGGAGCTTTTACAGGAGTACGCGCTACAAACAGTCTACACCAACCGGGATTACGAACCCTATGCGCAATCTAGAGATGCTCAAGTAGAAGCACTGCTTCGCGAAAAAAATATTCCCTTCTTATCCTTTAAGGATCAAGTGATCTTTGAGCCCGGTGAGATTCTAAATGGCTCAGGAGAATTCTACAAGGTCTTTACCCCCTACAGTAGAAATTGGTTGGAGAAATTTCGACAAACCCGAGTGCAGCCCCTCCCAACGGCCAACTGGAAAAACTTAGTGCAGAGTTCCCCGCTACCCATGCCTTCACTATCGGACATGGGTTTTACCCCCTCAGCTATTGAAATTCCAAGTAGCGAACTCGACGAGGAGATCGTTCGTCACTACGAGGAGCGTCGAAATTTTCCCGCTCAGCGCGGTACCAGCCGCTTGGGTATTCACCTACGTTTTGGCACCCTTTCCATCCGTCGGCTCGCGCTCAAGGCTGTATCACTCAACGCCACCTACATGAATGAATTGATCTGGCGGGAATTTTATGCGATGATCCTAGGTCATGCCCCTCAGGTAGTCGATCGAGCTTTCAAACCCCAGTACGACCGCATTCCTTGGAGAAACAACGAGGCCGAATTCGCCGCCTGGTGTGAAGGTACCACAGGCTATCCCATCGTGGATGCAGGCATGCGGGAACTGAATCACACGGGATTTATGCACAACCGCGTGCGTATGATTGTGGCTTCCTTCCTCACCAAGCACTTACTGATTGACTGGCGCTGGGGAGAGGCTTATTTTGCAAAAAAATTACTCGACTTTGAACTGGCCTCTAACAACGGAGGATGGCAGTGGGCCGCAGGGACTGGCACCGATGCGCAGCCTTACTTCCGGGTGTTTAATCCCGATTCCCAAACCGAAAAGTTTGACAAGGATTTAGTTTACATCAAAAAATGGGTGCCCGAATTGGGAACTTCAAGCTATCCCCAACCCATTGTGGAACATAAATTTGCCCGCAATAGAGCCATAGAAACCTACAAAAAAGCATTGACACCATGAACATAGGAGATCGAGTACGCGTCCTGCACGGAAAAGAAGAGGGGATCATTCGGAAAGTTTCAGCAGGAGGCAGAATCGAGGTAGAAATCGAAGATGGCTTTGTGATTCCCGTCCTCAAATCCGAGGTGGTCCTAATAGCGGAAGCAGAGAAAAGTTACTTCGGTGAGGCCCACAACCCCTCCCAAGAGGTCGAAACTCCCCTACCCATCTCAGCCCCGAAAGACCAAGGTTTGTACCTCGCTTTCGTCCCCATCAACGACCAAAGCTTAAGCCTCTACCTGATCAACGATAGCCGTCTATCCTACCTATCGCATGCTTCCGAAGTGTATGGAACCAACCACCGAACCCTGTATGCAGGAACCCTCGGTCCTGGAGAAGCCAAAAAAATAGACGACCGACTCCTCAAAGAATTGGACGAATGGCCCACTTTCCTGCTGCGCTTTATCCCGATTCAGGCTAAGTTGGATCGGGCTATCCCAGCCTTCGAGCGGCAACTAAAAATGAAGCCAACCCAGTTTTTCAAGCACCTCAGCAAGTCCCCCCTGATCGGGAAGAGCGCCTACCTTTTTGGCTTGGAAAATACCACCAAGGAGCTGGACATCCGAGGACTGAATGCAGCCCTGAATCAGCTCACACGTACCCCTCCACCTGCAAAAGTCCAGCCGCCGGCAGCCTCTATCGACCTCCACATTGAGGAGATTCATCCCAATCCAGATGGCTTGAGCAACTCAGAAAAATTACGGATCCAACTGGAAGTTTTTGAGAAAAACCTCAACCAAGCCATTGCCGCAGGAATGGACCAGATTACCTTCATTCACGGCATTGGAAATGGCGTACTTCGAAAAGAAATTCACAAGCGATTAAGCCAACTTGGAAATATTTCCTACTTTCAAGACACACAGAAAGACCAGTGGGGTTACGGCGCCACCTTGGTAAAAATTTCCTAAGAACCGCTCAGAATGAAATCCCCTGTATTTCAGCTCTTTTCACACCAACACCAACAAGCAAAAGCACTTTTTCTAGAGCTAGGAAAAGAAATCAAGTCTTCCAAGGCCATTGCCCTATTGGAACAGTTGGAGTTTTTAGAACTCTATTCCGAGCTACTCGAGAAAATTCATTTCGAACAAAAACACTTGGGCTACTCCTTATTTTTTCCACTAAAAACCCTGAAGAAATCCTTAAAAAAAATTCACCACCTCAAGCTTGTTGAAATAGGGCTCAAGCAAAGAGAAAAGACACTTTTACTTCCTTTCGAAAGCTTCAAAACCTATTTGAACGAACAGAAAAGAGGAATGCAAAAAGAGGCTTTTGACCTGATGGTAGGAAGTTCCTTAAAAATATGGGAGGAGTACCTCGAAAAAGCGCATGAAGCGAGTAAAGTAATCAAGCCCTTGGTCCTCACCACATCCATTCATCAATTGGTTCAAGAAGAACTCAGTTTCTTAGGTAAGGAAGTGAGTTCTCCCATTTCTACCCAGGGCTACCGAGATCTTTTTGAAGGGCTGCGTAAGGTGATCATTTTGGAAAATTTACTGATTCATCTCGGCCTCAATCCTATCTATCTGCCTCAAGTTCATGAGGAGCTCGAGCGACTCAAAAATGGGCTAAAACCTTGGTATGCCAACCACCTCAACCTGCAAAGCCTCACTCACTTTATCGGGCAACATGAAGCCGTTTCTAAAAAATACCTGGACTGGGTGAAGGAACTGACAGAAGAAAAGAAAATACTCACCTCGTCTTTAGAAAAACAAGCCCTAAGCCTACTTCGGAAGGTAGGAGGCTAAGTCGAGAGAAAACTTATCCGCAATGATCTCAGTAGTTCAAAATGAGCGTGAATCAAGCGGTCAAATTGCCAACAGTCAATCGTCCACCGACGACAGCCGGTTCGTTGCGTGACAGGATTTACAATCTAAAATTCATTACGTTTTTGGTATGCATACTACAAATAACTGTGGTCCGTGGACTGTAAACAGTTAGCAATGATCCGCTCCTGGCGATTTTATCAAACAAGAATTTAACTGCGGATCATTACATCTAAATTTTAGAAAGTGCGTCCGCCAGGTCTTTTTTGAGGTCTTCTACATCCTCCACACCCACACTTAGGCGTATTAGCGAGTCTACCAAACCTACTTTCTCACGCTCTTCTTTCGGGATAGAGGCATGGGTCATCGTGGCAGGATGGCCACAAAGGGATTCTACCCCTCCCAAGGATTCTGCCAAGGCAAAAAGATGAAAGTTTTCCATCACTACATTCGCATCCGACAGCTTATTCCCCACCAAAGTGAAGGAAATCATCCCTCCAAAATCTCGCATTTGGTCCTTGGCAACCTGATGGTTGGGATGATCTTCAAAGCCAGGCCAGTACACCTTGGCTACCTTGGGATGCGTTTTCAAAAACTCAGCAATCACACGACCATTCTGGCAATGGCGTTCCATGCGCAAATGGAGGGTTTTGATGCCCCGGAGCACCAGAAAGCAGTCCTGAGGTCCAGGTGTAGCTCCACAGGCATTTTGTAAAAACACAAGGCGAGCAGCAAGGTCATCGTCATTTACTACCAGTGCTCCCATCACCACATCCGAGTGGCCTCCCAAGTACTTGGTCACGGAGTGCATCACAATGTCTGCACCCAGATCCAGCGGATTCTGTAGGTAAGGCGAGGCGAAGGTATTGTCCACAGCAAGCAGCAAGCCATGCTTCTTGGAAAAGCGAGCCATCGCCTTGAGGTCGATGATGTTCATCATCGGGTTGGTAGGGGTCTCCACCCAAACCATCTTGGTACGGGCGTTCACTAGCGAAGAAAGCGCCTCAAGATCCGCCATAGACACAAAATGGAATTTGATGCCGTAGCGCTCAAACACCTTTGTGAACAAGCGGTAGGTGCCTCCATACAAGTCATTGGTGGAGATAATCTCGTCCCCAGGGTTGAACAGCTTCACTACTGAATCAATGGCTCCTAGACCTGAGGAAAAGCAAATGCCATGCTTTCCGTTTTCTAAAGCGGCCAAACTTTGCTGCAAAGCCGTTCGAGTAGGGTTGTGCGTACGGCTATACTCGTAGCCAAGGTGGTCTCCCGGGGATTTTTGAACGTAAGTGGAGGTTTGAAAGATAGGAGTCATGATGGCTCCTGTGGAAGGATCCGGAGCTACGCCCGCGTGGATGGCTTTGGTACCAAATTTCATCTAAAGTGAATTAAGTAGGTTGGGTTTACAAAGAATTCAAAACCTATTCTGGATAAATGCTCGTAATTCCAAAGCTAGGTGCTAAACTTACTGGCTTTTACTTCAAAAGCGAGTCAAAGATGGCAAAAAAGGACAGCATTTTCAAGGACTTGGGCAGCTACTTCCGCAGCCATCCTAGCACCACGCTAGGCTGGATCTGGGTGAGCTTTGTTCCTCTCCTGGGTTCGCTGTTGCTAAGCACTCGGTACCAGGAACTGGAGCAGATTACGGTGACGGGAGTTTGGGAACAAGTCCTCCTAATCCTAGTCCTAACCGTCCTAGTTGGGTTAGCCTTCCTCCCCACCACCTTTACTGCGCTCGCCTCAGGCTTCTTTTGGGGATGGGCCGTATTTCCTCATCTCGTAATCGCTTACCTCCTCGCCAATGTCCTTGGCTATTCCTTGGGGAAGTGGCTCCATGCAGACTTCAGAACGATCCTGTATGCACGCCACCCAAGTTTGAAGGAGGAAATCGAAAAACGAATCGACCAGCCGGCAGGACTTGTATTTTTTGTACGAATCAGTCCGCTCATTCCCTTTGCGATTTCCAATTTTCTGTTTGCCTCTTTGGGGATTCCCCTTTCTAAAATCATTAGGTATGGACTCCCAGGTATGCTGCCTAGAACTATCCTAGCTTTCGCTTCGGGTAGGGCTGCATACTCTTTTTTGGACGCACAATCCTCCTTGAAAGATCCCCAGGATTGGCTGATCCTTGGACTGCTTTTTATTGGGAGCATCTGGGGAATTTGGTATTTTTGGAACAAGAAAAAAATCGAATCCTGACGCTAATCGAAAGTTTCTTCACACGTATTAATTCCACGGAAGCATGATCACATCCATCATCCCAAAGTTGCCCATGCGCAACAAAGCCATCACCAAGGCCTATTACCTGGAGCAGTTGGGATTTGAACTCCTGGGAACACAAGATTACCCCGAATACCTCATGGTGAAAAAGGATGCGATTGAACTCCATTTTTTCCTTTTCCCAGGACTGGATCCACTACAAAACTACGGACAGGTCTACCTGAGAACAGCCGAAATTGACCAGCTTTACCAGTACTTTTTGGAGCGGAAAGTGGCGATCCATCCCAATGGACCCTTGGAAACCAAACCTTGGGGGCAACGGGAATTTTCGCTCCTAGATCCAGACCACAACTTGCTGACCTTTGGACAAGAAGTCCGGTAAATTTCAATCCAAAAAAAGCTGATCTAAAAAGATAGACGTAGCGCCTCTTTTCCTTCGAAACTGAATCACTTCAAACTATAGGGCAGAATCCGTAACGCTGGATCTCCCAAAAGAACTTGCTGGGACAGCTGCGCTTGATGTTCGATACTGAGCCCATAGCGAAGCAAAAACTCCCGTTCAGACCGCAGCATGACTTCTCCAAGGCTGAGTGGTTTCGCAGCAGATTCAACTGCAAATAGGTGGCTGTACCAAATCTCGGTGTAGCGCTTGAGCAAAAGATCCACCCCCAGGGAAGAAGTTGAAAGTACAGCAATGGCCCCTTTATTCGGCGTCAGCAGCCAATCCTCCCCTTGACTGTAGCTTGGGCCAAAGGCATTCGCATATTCACAACCATTGATCAACAGCAGGGGATACTTCCCCGCATTGGAATAGCCAAAGCTGGAATCGGAGACATACCCAAAATCCAGTTCATTGGAGGACAAGGAGCCATGCCCAAAGTAGGTCAGCACTGCAACTCCAGCGTTGATCTCCTCGCCCAAATCAATCCGCTGCACTTCGGCAGCCGATTCTTTGGTGTAGGTAATCACCTCTACTTCAGGCAACCCACTTTTTGCTATCGCAGCAAATCCTTCTAAGAAACTGCTGTGGCGTACCAGTTCCGCAGGATTCATCCCTCCTACCAGATGTAGAACCCTTTTGGGTCCAGGAATCTGTGAGCTTTCCTGTTCAATCACTTTGTTCAAGTAATTGCAAAGGTCCTGGGAGCTCTTGGCAGGAAGGCGCCCTACCGCCATCGCCGATAATTCTGGTTCCCCCGGCTGCAGCCCCTTCACAAAATGAGTATCAGATGGCGGGAAACCACCACTGGGAACTAGGTCTTGAAATTCAAAGGACTGGGGAGCGTTTCGATAGAAGACCGATGCATTTTCTACCCATGCCTGCGCAAAGGGAGCGATGGATCTGCCGGTCAGTAGCAAATACTGGGGACGATGGATTGGCCAATAAAACTTTAAAAATGCATGCAATGCCCAAGGGGTCCGTTCTCCAAATGAAAATTGATCGTATAATTCCTCCATTCGCAACACCAGGGTATCGTAGCTACCACCAGCCGTAGAGGCACGATAGCTTGCATAGGCTTGAAGGGGGTTGGCATGCTGCAGGCTTGGCTTCTCCAATTGCCGATGCCCAACCAAGATGTAATTTGCTGGCAGACTTCGGTAATCCCGAAAACGGACCGGTTGTAGCACTTCCACCGTAAATCGCACTGGATCGGTTTCATTCCTAGCTGCTGCTAGGGGAAGCGAGTAGGTAAGTTGGGCAAAAGCCAGTGAAAAATAATCTCCCTTTCGAGCAGGATCTGCTGCCAAATGAAGCCTGAGCTTTCCTTCTTGAATAGCCTCTTGCTGAAGCACCAGGGATTGTCGGAACGATTCAAATCTGGAAAATTGAGGGCTCGGAAGGGCCCAAAGAACTTGGGAAGATGTGCCCAGCCAAATCATCGGTACATGCTCCTGCGAAGAGCGCCCCACCCAAGCCAGTTCCAAGGAGATGGATTGGGAATCCACTTTTGCAAAGACAGAATCCAGTTGAAACTCCAGGTCAAGGCCAGGCGCAATCACTGAACTCATCCAGCCCTGCCCCTCCTTAGGTGTTGAGGAGCGAAGCCCCCATCGGGCCATTTCCCCTAAGGCATACTGATCCGCAAACACCTGGAGTTGTGCTACTTCAAACTGATCCGCGCCCGAGAGACGCACATCAGGTGAGGAGGTTAATTCCATTCGCTTTCCCTTTTCCCCGGGGGTATAGGCCAAGAAAAAGGCAGTCGTATCTGAAAAGGTATTTACATAGGGATTCGGAGTTGCAATCCCAGCACTAGACCATTCCCTGTTTTTTAACCCTAAAAAATCTAGGTAATCCTCCGAATCAAGGCGACCATCCTGCTCACCAGCTACCTGAAGAGCCACTTCCTTACCTCGATGGTAGAGCCTCAAGTAACGAGGGTCTACCCGTTTGAGTGGAATGCCCAAGACAGCCAAACTGCTGGCTGGAATGCGATAGATTCCAGCTGATGCCGTCTGAATTTTGTAGTAAGTCAAGTCGTAGCGATACCATAGCGAATCTTGAGCGAGGGATAGGGTCGGGAAACTGATCCAAAAAAGGAAAATAAAGCGATAATTTCTCATCTTGATGTGGGGAGAGCGGAGCTGGGCTCCAGTAAAAAATAGGAGGACTTAATCGGAAAAATAAAGCACTACACAGAAAAATAAAGTCAAGGCATCACATCCAAAAATGGGGAGGTATTCTGAAGTAAAGATTTCAAAAAATGTACATTTTCGGTCAATTGTTGTGCCAAAGGTGAACAACCAGGAAATGGCTTGAAGGCCAAAAAAAATAAATCAAAAGAAAAATCAGCTAACAATCAATTCTTTAATATAGACTAAAAATACCTGTTAACCGATGGATAAAGCAGATTTTAGAAAAATAAAATAGGATTGAATACCTAGAATTAGGTTATACAAGGTACTCAACTAAAAACTTGGTACTACTTTTTCTTATACCTGGTAGCGCGTAAACAACTACCTGCCAATGCGGGGCCATTTACCATACTATGAATCTAACCAACACCCAAGTACAAATGCGCAAAGGACTCCTAGAGTACTGCGTATTACATATTATTTCTAGAGGGGAAGTGTACACCTCTGACCTTATCGATGAGCTAACACAAGCACAGATGATTGTAGTGGAGGGAACCTTGTATCCCCTCCTGAATCGTCTCAAATCCGCGGCACTCGTCAGTTACCGCTGGGTAGAATCAGATGCCGGCCCACCCAGAAAATATTATTCCATCACGGAGGAAGGTCATGTTGCCTTGAAAAGCCTCGCTGCTACTTGGAAAGGATTGGTTCAATCGATCACTCAAATCACTAAAAAGAAATCCCCTTCTCCTTCGAAAAACTCATGAAAAAGACACTCAGCATCAACATCAGCGGTGTTTTATTCCATATCGAAGAAGATGGATACGACACCCTCAAGAACTACCTAGAAAGCATCAATACCCATTTTTCTGGGTACGCTGATAGTAAAGAAATCATCTCCGACATCGAAAATCGGATTGCAGAAATTTTTCTTTCCTACTTAAAAAATAACAATCAGGTCATCACGGCAGAGAATGTCACCCGACTCATTGAAAAAATGGGGACCATTGCGGATTTCAGCGCCTTGGAAGAAAAAGAGGAAGCTGAAGAGGTAGACGCTCCCGCTGCAGATGATTTCTACAAGTATGTTACTCCTCCGAGTTCAGCCGCTGGCGGATACAAAAAACTCATGCGGCTAGAATCCAAAAAGATCTTGAGTGGCGTTTGTGCTGGCATCGCCCGCTATTTTGCCATCGATGCGCTTTGGATCCGATTGATTGCCATTCTTCTGCTTTTTAGCGGAAACATCAACTTTGATTTGTTTGATTTCAATCCTTTTGGCTCGATTCAGGTCAACTTTGGATTTGCGGCACTTGCGGTAGTCGCTTACATTGTCTTGTGGGTGATTCTTCCGGTATCCTATGCCAATGAAGAGGATAAAGAAATCAAAAAACTATTTCGAAACCCAGACGATAAAGTTCTTGGGGGAGTAGCCAGTGGCCTGTCGGCCTATTTTGGTGTTGAGGTGCTTTACCTAAGGTTGGCTTTCATCCTACTTACCCTGGCGGGAGGCTCCGGCCTAGTAATCTACTTCATTTTGTGGGTCATTACGCCGGTAGCTAACTCCATCACCGAGCGAATCAAAATGAAGGGGGGAGAAATCACCTTAGACCGGATCGATTCGACCCTAAAAGAAACAATCAACCCAGTCCCTCCAGCACCTGAGTCAAGCCTTAAAAAAATCTTGATGGCTCCATTTAGAGTCCTGGGGCAAATTATTGAGGCTCTAGGTTCTTCACTAGGATCCTTAGGTAAATTTATCATCACCTTGCTACGAATCTTTTTTGGCTTCCTGATTTTCATTGTTGGGATGTCATTTGTGGTCACTCCCTTGGTCTTACTTACCATTTATTTAGGAGGTCTTGATCCTACAGTTTTTGATTCGCAAGATGTATTCCCCATTGGGATGATTACCGAATTAGTTCCCTATAATTTGGCATTTGCAGGATTTGGGGTACTAGCCGTGCCAGGGATTGTCATCTTAATGTTGGGGCTCAGTGTCATGTCTATGAAGAACTTGGTAGGCAACAAATTTGGTTTGGCGGCACTCGCACTCTGGCTACTTTGCATTGGTATTGCAGGATTTCAGATCCCAAGAATCGTATCCAAATTCAAATCAGTCGAAAGTATCCTTATAAACACTCCAATTGGCATCAATAAAGGAACACTACTTTTGAAAGCTGAGGAAGTAGAAGAAGAGTTTTTCAAAAGCATCATCCTGGAGCTTGTGGGAACCAAAGACACGGTAATTACCCTAAATCAGGAAATCTTTGCAAGAGGACAAACTAAAAAGGAGGCCTTGGAAAATGCGAAAAGAGTCAAGTATAGCTATACCCTTCAAGATTCTGTAGTCACCTTTACGAATGGATTTAACTTGAAGTCATTGGGAGCATTTCGTGACCAAAAAATCAACTTGAAACTAGCTATACCTTTCGATAAGCCCTTTATCATGGACGAGAGTTTGCTTGAAATTCTACAAAATACCATTTATAAAAATGGATATGAAAACTCAGATGTACGCACTGAGGCAGTTTGGGTATTTAATGAAGCAGGCCTTACCTGCCTCACCTGCCCAGGAATCAAAGGCGAACGAAGAGATTGGGATTCTTTTGAATCTGAAAAAGATCAGGCCGACTCCCTCGTCAAGGTACAAAAGGACAGCCTCAGCAAGGCTAAATTTAAGGATGCCTATTTCTCAATCGAGAAGTAAGCCTTCATTCTCCCAAGTGGTTTTTTAGTTGATCAGGAGGTCCCACAAGTGTGGGCCTCTTTTTTTGTACCTCCTTGAAAAACAAATCCCAATGGATGTTTCAGCTAAATTTTTGGCGAGTGACCTGCATGCCTTCCTAGGCTTGACTAGCTCCACCCAGCAGGTAGGAGTAAAAAAAAGAGCCTTGAACACATCTGCGTTCAAGGCTCTTTAAAGTATAAACAAAAGCTTATTCTGCCTTTTCCTTTTTCGTTACCGAAAGAGTTAGCTCTGTAGCATCGTCGATATAATCGGCGGTAATCACATCTCCTTCAGTCAATTCTCCCTTCAGAATCTCTTCGGCAATCGCATCTTCTAGGTACTTTTGAATTGCTCGATTCAAAGGTCTCGCTCCGTACTGCTGGTCATAGCCCTTGTTGGCTAAGAAATCCTTCGCCTTGTCCGTAAGCTCAATTTTATAGCCTAAGTCAGTAATTCTGTGAAATAATTTCCCAAGACTGATGTCGATGATCTGGAAAATATGCTCCTTACTCAAGGAGTTGAATACGACCACATCGTCCAATCGATTCAGAAATTCAGGACTAAAGGCCTTCTTCAATGCGGATTGGATGGTGGACTTCATGATTTCATCCATATTGTCGGCCTTGGCCCGGTTGGCAAAGCCAATGCCCGCTCCAAAGTCCTTCAAGTCACGCACCCCAATATTGGAAGTCATGATGATGATCGTATTTCGGAAATCTACGCGTCTGCCTAATCCATCCGTCAGTATACCGTCATCCAACACCTGAAGCAGGATGTTGAATACATCTGGATGCGCTTTTTCAATTTCATCCAAAAGCACCACAGAATACGGTTTTCTACGCACCTTTTCGGTAAGCTGTCCACCTTCTTCGTAACCTACATAACCAGGAGGTGCTCCCACCAATCGGGAAACGGAGAATTTCTCCATGTATTCGGACATGTCTATACGAATCAAGGAATCTTCCTTATCAAAAAGATAGGTAGCCAAGGTTTTGGCAAGCTCTGTCTTTCCAACTCCAGTAGGTCCAAGGAAAATAAAAGAGCCAATTGGCTTCTTTGGATCTTTCAGTCCTACACGGGTACGTTGTATGGCTTTGGTCAATTTCTTGATCGCCTCTTCTTGACCGATTACTTTCCCTTTCAACTCCTCACCCATGTTGAGCAATTTATTGCCCTCATTTTGACCAATTCGCTTGGCCGGAATACCGGTCATCATCGCAATTACCTCGGCAACATGGTCTTCATCCACGGTAAATCGCTTCGTCTTGCTTTCGTCTTCCCACTTTAATTTGGCTTCATCAAGCTGCTCCAAGAGTTTCTTTTCCTTGTCGCGAAGCTGTGCTGCTTCCTCATACTTTTGAGATTTGACTACACGGTTTTTCTCGGCCTTAATATCTTCTACTTCAGACTCCAATCGTAAGATATCTTCAGGAACATTAATATTCAGGATGTGTACGCGCGCGCCCGCTTCATCCAAGACGTCAATGGCCTTGTCCGGAAGGAAACGATCGGAAATATAGCGATCCGAAAGTTTGACACAGCCCACAATCGCTGCATCTGTATAGATCACGTTGTGGTGGTCTTCGTATTTGTCTTTGATGTTATTCAAGATTTGGATGGTCTCCTCTGGTGAGGTGGCATCCACCATCACCATCTGGAAGCGACGGGCCAAAGCACCATCCTTCTCAATGTACTGTCTGTATTCGTCCAAGGTCGTAGCACCGATGCACTGGATTTCTCCTCGCGACAGGGCAGGCTTAAACATATTCGAGGCATCCAAAGAGCCAGAAGCTCCTCCTGCACCTACGATCGTATGTAACTCATCAATAAATAGGATGACGTTGGGGGATTTTTCCAGCTCGTTCATCACGGCCTTCATTCGCTCCTCAAACTGTCCTCTGTACTTGGTGCCTGCTACCAAGGAAGCAAGATCCAAGGTGACTACCCGCTTGTTAAACAAAATACGAGAAACCTTCTTTTGCACAATTCTTAGGGCCAAGCCCTCAGCGATGGCAGTCTTTCCAACGCCAGGCTCTCCAATTAAAATCGGATTGTTTTTCTTTCTTCTAGATAGGATTTGAGCAACACGCTCAATTTCTTTTTCTCTACCGATGATAGGATCCAACTTATCGTCTTCTGCCATTTTGGTCAAGTCGCGGCCAAAATTGTCTAAAACCGGTGTTCGGGATTTTTCAGCCCCAGGCTTGTTGGAACCGCCACCCGAAGAAGAGGAAGAGCCAAATAGCTTAGATCCATCTTCATCACCATCCTCAGCTTCTGCTCGAGCCTTAGGTGAAGAGCTACTATCGGACTGCATTTCAAGCATTTCTTTAATGCTGTCGTAGTTGACCTCAAACTTATTTAAAATCTGTGTGGCGATATTGTCCTCGTCCCGCAGGATAGAAAGTAACAAATGCTCAGTACCAATGAGTTGACTTTTGAATATTTTGGCCTCCAAGTAGGTAATTTTCAACACCTTCTCTGACTGTCTAGTCAATGGGATGTTGGCCATGTTTTTCACATTGTGGTTGGCCGTACCCTTCACTGCCCGTTCAATCGCGCCTCTTAGCTCATCCAAGGAAATGCCTAGCTTCTTCAGTATGGAAACTGCTACCCCTTCACCCTCTCGGATCATCCCCAACAAGAGATGCTCTGTGCCAATGTAATCGTGCCCCAGACGAAGGGCTTCTTCGCGGCTGAGAGAGATTACCTCTTTGACTCTGTTCGAAAATTTTGCTTCCATGTAACGCTTTTCTGATTGAAAGATAAATGTGTACGTATTTTACCGAATTTGTTTTAAAAACACAATCGATTGACTTATTGTTCGTGTTTTTTTTGAGATTTAAAAAGCAAATCATCAGCCGAACCCCCCAAACAAAATAATAAGTCAAGTATCGAAAGGTTAGGGACAAAGTTTGGGCCAAAATTTTGCCCATACGGCTCTTCTTGGTAAAACGGTCGGTCCAAATAGCTACCAGAAGGCACAATTCGCCCCCTGAGATCAATTACATCTTCCAGAAGCCTCTCATTTTCAACCAAGGTTAGTTTGACAGGCCAGCGGAGAAGCCTCAGACAGATTGTCAGCAATTCCAGATTCAAGGTCCAAAGCTGCGTTTCCTGACGACTGAGGGCCTCTTCGAAATAGGGAAAAAAATATTCAAAGAAAGGGGCTTTTCCATAGCCGCTTTGAATTCCTCGCAAATGATTGCTTTCCCATTTTTGCTCGGAATCAATACGAACCTCAGTCAATTTGATTCGTGGTCTCCTCCCTTGGATGGGTACACTCAAGGTCTGCACCTTGTTGGCAAGTAGTATGGATGTTCGATTGAAGTAAGACTGTCGTTCGTAGCGGTCCCCAGGAAATAAAAATACTTCATCCACTCCTCTCAGTACCGTAAAGTATTCCAGGCAGGGTAGGTATTGGAGGTCTAGGGCAATGCGTTTCACAGGAATGGGAATTTAAACGGTCAACTGCTTACGGTCCACTGTCAACAGTCAATTGAAGAATGAAGAAGAAGGTACAATGTACCAGGAACCAAGTACAAAGTAGGGATTCGAATTTGCATCAGAATTTTGCGAATACAAGGATCTTGCTTTCCGCAGGCAGGGTACTTTGTACTTGGTACTTAGTACTTGGTACATTTTTAGCGTCTTGCTACTTGATACTAGTTACTTGATACTTTTTCTAATGTCGAACGCTGAACGCCGATTGAAGAATATCGAAGGGACGTACAATGTACTAGGAACCAAGTACCAAGTAGAGATTCGTATTGGGATTGAAGTTCTGGTATTTAAGGATCTTGGTACATTGTACTTGGTACTTCGTACAACTTTCAGCTTCTTGCTACTTGATACTAGCTACTTGATACTTCCTACCTCTTCCCCATCCCAGGAGGCATCATTCGGCCCATCGCCGCCTTGGCACCTCCCATTTTATTCATTTGCTTCATCATCTTGCGCATGTCCTCAAACTGCTTCATCAAGTTATTGACTTCAGTGATGTTTCTACCTGATCCATCCGCAAGCCGTTTTCTTCGTCTCCCATCGATGATATCGGGGTTCTGACGCTCCTTCGGAGTCATGCTGCGAATGATCGCTTCAACTGGCTTGAAGGAATCGTCATCGATATCCATTCCCTTCATGGCTTTACCCATCCCAGGAATCATGCCCATGAGGTCCTTGATATTGCCCATCTTCTTTACCTGCTCTAGCTGGGAAAGGAAATCGTCAAAGTTGAAGTTGTTCTGGCGGATTTTGGCATTCAGTCTCTTGGCCTCATCCTCATCAAAGGACTGCTGAGCACGCTCCACCAAGGAAATCACATCCCCCATCCCCAGAATTCGCTGGGCCATGCGGTCGGGATGGAATACATCCAAGTTCTCCATCTTCTCTCCAGTAGAGATGAACTTGATGGGCTTATTCACCACGTGACGGATGGAAATGGCAGCACCCCCTCGGGTATCTCCATCTAATTTGGTTAGCACTAC
>CAMDEU010000043.1 GCA_945897085.1 Spirosoma fluviale
AATGGGACGGTATCCCTACCGGAGCTTCGAAAAGGGAATGTGGGGTTGGTGGTGGCAACGCAAATTGCCCGCTTTGTAGCACCAGACAATTCGCTACCGGGTTGGCACTCGCCCCAACAAGCTTGGGCACATACCCAAGGGCAACTTGCCTGGTACCAAGCCATGGAGGAGCAGGGCGAACTGAAACAAATTCGGGACTGGCAGGCGCTGGAGGCCCATTTGGCCTACTGGAATCAGGGGCAAGACAAAAGCCAGAAAGCCATCGGATTTATCCTTTCTTTGGAAGGGGCTGACTCCATAGTGAACCTCAATTATTTAGAAAAAGCCTACGAATACGGCCTCCGTGCCCTCGGTCCAGGACACTATGGTCCAGGACGCTATGCCTATGGCACTGATTCCTCTGCTCCACTTTCCCAACAGGGGAAGGACTTGATTCGTAAAATGGATGAACTGGGAATTATTCTCGATGCGACCCACCTCTGTGATCTCGCTTTTTGGGATGCTTTGGAGTTGTTTCAAGGGCCTGTATGGGCGAGTCACAACAATTGCCGTGCGCTAGTAGACCACAACCGGCAGTTTTCCGATGAGATGATCAAAGCCTTGATTGCTCGTGGAGCAGTGATTGGAGGAGTATTTGATGCCTGGATGCTGAGTTCGGGCTGGATACGCGGTAAAAGTACCCCAAAGGAGCGAAACGTGACTTTGAACACCCTATTGGATCACTTCGATCATATCTGTCAGCTTGCAGGCAATGCCAATCACATCGGCATTGGCTCAGATTTGGATGGGGCTTTTGGAAAGGAACAGTGCCCTTCCGATTTGGATTCGATCGCTGATCTTCAAAAAATCCCCGACCTCCTCCAACAGCGTGGCTATACCCCTCAGAACATCGAGAAGGTGATGCATGGCAATTGGTTGCGGTTTTTGAAGAAGGCCTGGAGCTGAGGACATGCTCCTTTCCCGCCGCTCAACCCGGTATTTAAGAGGAGGAACTGTAAATGCGCAATAGGCTACAGCAGTGGCCTAAACTGCTTTAAGAAGCGGACGTCGTTTTCTGTAAACAAGCGCAGGTCTTTGATTTGGTTTTTGAGCATGGCAATTCGCTCGATACCCATTCCAAAGGCAAATCCCGTGTATTTTTTGGAGTCGATGCCGCAATTTTCTAGGACATTTGGGTCCACCATGCCTGCACCACCGATTTCCACCCATCCACTGTACTTGCAGACAGTACAGCCTTTGCCTCCGCAAATCAAGCAGGAGATGTCTATTTCGGCACTGGGCTCAGTAAATGGGAAGAAAGAGGGACGGAATCGAATCTTCGTTTCCTTGCCAAACATCTCTTTTGCAAAGTGGTAGAGCGTATTTTTTAGATCGGCAAAGCCTACATTTTCATCCACATACAAACCTTCCACCTGATGGAAAATACAGTGTGCTCTGGCTGAGATCGCTTCATTCCGGTATACTCTTCCAGGAGAAAGGGTTCGGATAGGAGGTTTTTGATTTTCCATCACGCGAACCTGCACGGAGGAGGTATGGGTTCGTAGTGCGATGTCTGGATTTTTTTCGATAAAAAAAGTGTCCTGCATCTCGCGAGCAGGGTGATTTTCTGGGAAGTTCAGCGCTGAAAAGTTGTGCCAATCGTCCTCAATCTCAGGTCCCTCGGAAAGGTTAAATCCAATGCGTTCAAAGATTTCGATGATGCGTTGTCTCGTAGCGGTTAGGGGATGGATCGCTCCCAGAGGGGAATTAGAGGGAGGCAAGGTCAGGTCAATATCGGCCGTCTTTTGTTTTTGATTGGCTGCAGCAACCTTCTCAATCAGGGTTTGAAATTTTTCTTCTGCAAGTTGCTTTACCCCATTGACAAGCTGTCCAAAGGCACGTTTTTCCTCATTTGGAATGCTTCCCATGGCTCCCATCAACTCTCCGACCACACTTTTCTTGGAAATAAATTCCATTCGGTAGGCCTCCAGATGCTCTGGGGTTTGTGCATCTGCCGCAGCAATAGCAGCTTTGAGTGCTTCGATTTTCTCCTGATACATGAGTTGCCTGTTAATCCTTTGGCAAAGCTACCAATTTCTAAATTTTTCGGGTAATCGCTGAGGGAAACTCTTTTGTGATTACCCTAAATCATTTACCAAGTTCGCCCACCCGGAGGTCTTCCCATCATCCAAGGTTCCTGTGGCTGCGCTGCCGGCTGCTTGAAATTGCCCAGGATGTAGGTAAAGGTAATCATACCGTAGCGAGTCAGCACATTGGTGAATACATCCGTCACGGCCACATCCGAAATGGTACGGCTGATGCTGTTGTTTTGATTCAACACATCAAATATCACAGCCTTAATTTCCGCCTTGTTGTTTTTTGCAAATCGGAAGCCTCCTTCGAGGTTCCATAGCCAGAAATTCTGGTTGAAGCCTTCAGATAAGCCCGTGTACAACGAGTGAGCAACGTTATTGCCCATAAAAAACTTTCCGTTAGTAGAGGCGAAATACAAGCGCAGGTTAGACTCTTGCTGATAGTAGTTGTTTTCTAAGTTTTGCTGCAAGGAGGAATTGACAATGTTGTAAGAGCCGGTACTGCTGATTGAGAAATCAACGTTCTGGCTAATGTTGGAGTTGAAGGTCAACCCTTGGCTTAGCGTTGTGTTGTCGTTCAGATTGGTTACTCCGTTGATGATCCCTGGCGTACGATTGAAGCTCACCCGGGTATTCATGTTAAACTGGGTTTTTAATTTTTTGAGTGGGGCGCCATAGGTCAAGAAGAAGCTAGATCGAATGTTGCCATCCAAGTTGATTGGTCGTGTTAACTGTCCTCCAGATCGAAGCAGGATTTCGTTGTTGATTAGGGTATCACTAGTAGTCAAGAAGGTACTTGATCCGATGAAATTTGAAGTTGCCGAGTGGGTGATAAATAGGAAAAGTGTTCTTGATTTTTCGAGATTGATTTTACTGATGTTGGCGAAAATATTGTGGTTGTAACTTTGGCCCAGGTTTGGATTACCTACGCGTAAGTTCAGTGGGTTCTGGTTGTTGACCACATTTTGTAAATCGGTGACGCTAGGTTCATTGGTGCTGGTTCGGTACCGTACTCTCCAGCTAAACCCAGATTCTTTATTGCGGTAATTTAAATTTGCACTAGGCAAGATGTTGTTAAAACTTTTATTGAAGATGCCTTCAGTAGGAAAAAATGCTTGGTTGTCTAGCTGTGCATTTTGGTAGTCTAGATTCAGGTTGACGCTCCAGGCTTGGTTGTTGTATGCGTAGCCAGAGCGAAGGCGCTGGGTAATGAATTTATTGTCAAACTCATTGCTGAGAGCCGTGTCGAGCAGGGCTCTGCGTTCAGAGTCCAAAATATAGGTTTTTTGATCTGCGGCTGTTTTGTTGTTTCCGATTTGGTAGCCAAAGGTTCCGATCGCTTTGGCACTCAGCTGCTCAGTAAAGGTCAGGTTGACGCGGTAGTTGAATCCCTTGTTTAGGGAATTGGTTTCTTGTGAGGTGGTGTCCTGTGCTTTTCTTCTAAAATCCTTGCTGGCAGCTTCCAATTCTGAAAATTGGTCGCGATTGCTCCAGGCAGTAAACACTTCTGTAGAGAGTGTTCTTCCTTTTTTATCGAATTTATATCGGTAAGTCAGGTTGTTGGACAGGTTTAATGCAGATGTGGTGGCATCCGTGATGGATCGAAGTGCAGAGAGTGAGTCTCCTCTACTGGTGCGTGTGAGTGCATCTCGATCGCTAAAAGTACTGTTATCCTGGAAGGAGAAGCTAGGTGTGAGGACAATGGAATTTTTTGCATCGAGGTCTCCCTCAATACGCGCATTGGCTCTGTGGTTGTTGTTTTTTACCGTGTTGATCAGATTTTCTTGGTAGAATTGACGAAGGGTTTCGTTGACGACCGTTTCTCTGTTTGTGTTTTGTCTTAGGGAGTTGGTGGTGTTGTTGAAGAAATAGCTTCCGGATACATTGAATTTTTTACCCCATTTATCGGAATAGTTTAGTCCGACCGCATTGGTGGTGACTATTCCGCCGCTGCTGCCTACAAGGAAATTATTATTTCCTCCGCCGCCCCATTGGCCACCACCAAAGCCTCCGCCTCCAGGCCCTCCTCTGCCAGCCCCCGCGGAGGCATTGGCTGTTAATCCAGCAAGATCTTGGCTAGAGAAGTTTTGTTGGTTGATGTTGTTAAAGAGTCCAAGGACTGAAATCCGCTTGTCCTCTTTGAAGAAGTTTACATTTCCCCCCGCAGCATAGCGGTCATCGTCGCCGTAGCCGGCGTAGGTTCTACCGAAGGAGCCATTTTTTCGATCGGAGCGAAGGATGATGTTGATTGTTTTGGTGTAGCTACCGTCGTCAAAGCCCGTCAAACGGCTTTGATCTGAGCGTTGATCCAAGATTTCTACGCGGTCGATGGCATCTGCCGGCAGGTTGCGAAGGGCAATGCTAGGGTCGCTACCAAAGAATTCTCTTCCGTCGACCAGGATTTTTTGAACCTGCTCTCCTTGGGCTTGGATTTGCCCACCCTGCATCGTGATGCCGGGCATTTTCTTGATTAAATCTTCTGCCTGTGCATTGGTTTGCGTTTTGAAGGCATTGGCATTGAAGGAAGTAGTGTCTCCTTTTTGCTCACCAACTACACTCACCCCTTGCACGAGGACTTCTCCGAGAACTTTGGTGTCTTCAAGTAATATCAGTTCGCCAAGCTCCACCGGTTCACGCATGCTGTGAATTTTGGTGATGGTTTTGTAGCCTAAAAAGGTGATTTCAATTTTCACCTGTGGGATAAAGGGTCTGGCTAGTTCAAATCTCCCATCAGCACCAGTTACTGTTCCGCGAAGTAAGGAGTCGGTTACGGTTTTGATCAATACATTGGCTCCGATCATGGGGGTTTTTGCGGTCCCATCCATTACCTGACCCGTAAACTTTCGTTCGGGGCGGGCTTGGTCTGTTGGGCGCTGCCCGAAGGATGGAAGTGCAACTAGAAATGAAAAAATTAAAAGAAAAAGGAAGTGGTAAGTTTTCATAAATTGGTTGTAGTACAGCTTCTTTGACTCCAATAAGGAACAAAAGGTTTAATGGATGTTGGGTGTAAAATTAGAATGGGGATTCTAAGGGATAAGTGGTTTATTTCCAGTCTAAAAGTCAGAAATTCAGGAGCTTTGCTTCATTATTTCCGAATAAGAAATTCCGTAATGGCTTTCGTGGTACGTCACTTTTCCTTTTTGGATAAGCAGTACTTGTGGGGATTCGTGGTGAATGCCAAAGCGCTCCGCAACTAGATTGGATAGGTTTCGGTAAGCGATAAGGTCCAAGTAATAGGGGGTGATTTTGTCAGAGTCTTCAGCCTTCCAGTTACGCGATAGTCGATCCAAGGACATGCTGCTAATGGAGCAGCTGGTACTGTGTTTGAAAAGCAGTACAGGTTTCTCAGCACTTTCTGTGATCACTTGATCAATTTGCTCTTCTGAGGTGAGTTTGTTCCAGTTCATGTACTCTTTTCGCTACTTTTGTAGTTCACCTTACAAAGGTAACCTAGATTTACCGAACTCTCAAGTACAATGACCGAGCCAATTTTCCGTATTTCCATTAAAAGAGCCTTAATTTTTTGGGCTGTAGCAGGACTCCTCGCTGTTTCCTGCAAGTCCTTGGATCCTGCCGCGAGCTTACCGTTGCCAGCAGTACCCAAAACAAATTCTTCCTTGAATATACCCCTAGAGATTCCTTTTTCGACGCTTATTGCTGTAGCCAATCGGGAAACTCCTACTTTAATTTTTCGTCAGCGGGGAATGGATTTGGGGAATGGGCTGGTGGGGGATTTTGACTTTTCTAGAAACGGTAAAATCCAGCTTCGCGCATTAGATCAACAGCGTTTGGAAGTAGTGTTTCCACTTAAAATCCAAGGAGAAGTAGGCTTAAAGCCTGGGGGAATCCGGAATCTTCTTCAGTCCAAGATACCGATCAACCAAAGCTTGGCTCCGGTTTTTGTGATCAACCCAGAAATTCAGTCCAACTGGTATCTGGGGATTAAGGAATTTGAGCTTTTGGATTTGGGTGGTAAAATGGCACTGTCTGTGTTGGGGATTGAGCTGGATTTAAGTCCACTTGTCCGCAATGAAATTCGCGAATTTGCGAAGCAGGAGCTTACCTCCAAGCCGAATTTGCTCGCACTGAAACCCCTGATGGAGTCGATCTGGAACCAAGTAGGGAAACCTATTGTGGTTGAGGTAGAAGGCAAAAAGGCAGGCCTATCTATCCGGCCAGATTCGGTCAAACTTCGGGAATACCTACAGCCTAATAAGGGCTTGCACCTGGATCTGGGTTTCCAAGGGCAGGTGCAATTGCACCCTGCTACGGCAGTTCCTAGCCGCGCTTTTCCGCTACCCAAAATCTCAGCCAATACGGATGGATCCAATCAAATTGACTTGGAGTTGCCACTCGCTTTTACCTATGCAGAGCTGGATGCGCTCATCCAAAAATCGTTTGGAGGGCAGGCGATTCGAATGAATAAAAGCTATGTTTTTAATGCGACCCAATTCCGTACGCAAGCGTATGGAGATCGATTGGGAATCACGGTTGCCTTCACCGCTAGAAGCAGTAAGGGAGAAGAGTTGACTGGGGAATTATTTTTGGCAGGGCAACCTATCTATGATCCCGCGACGCAAGTGCTGCGCGTGGATAACCTGGATTTTGTCATGAAAAGTGGCAGCGCTAAAGCGATGCTGGGTACGCTAATCAAGCGAGGCAAAATCCATAAGCAACTCAGCCAACAGATGAAGATGCCGCTAGGAGAGACTATTGGGGAGAGTTTGAAAGGGCTTCAAGGGAGACTTTCTTTGCAGACTTCCGTGGCCAATTTGGCTATTCAGGGTTTGCAAATCGTGCCACTTGGTTTTTACCCCACAGCCACCGGACTGGCAATTCCCCTCAAAGCTACAGCCACCACTGCCATTCAATGGAAGTAAGGAATATTTTTTTAGTTTTTGCTTATCCTCATTTTACCAGTAATCAAATAAAAAAAGGCTGAAGTTCAATTAAGTGGGCTGTAGACCGTTGACTGTGAACCATTATCCGCATTGGTTAATAGGTAGGTTATGCCACAGGAAAGATTGCGGATAATCCTTTTTTACTTTCTGCCGGCTTTGATTTTTTCGACTACCTCTGGGTCTAAAAGTGTGGAGATGTCTCCCATTCCGTCTAGACTACCCTCAGCAATTTTCCGTAGAATGCGCCGCATGATTTTTCCAGAGCGGGTTTTGGGAAGTCCTGGTACGATTTGGATTTTGTCTGGCTTAGCAATTGGTCCAATGATTTTGGAAACCGTCTCTTTAATTTCTTGAATGAGGTTGTCCTCACTTCGGTTGCTCAAATCACAGATTACAAAGGCATAGATGCCTTGCCCTTTGACTTCGTGCGGGTAGCCGACCACGGCAGACTCGATGACTTTCGGATGCTCGTTGATCGCGTTTTCAACTTCAGCGGTACCTAGTCTATGGCCTGACACATTCATTACATCGTCCACTCGGCCAAGAATCCTGTAATAGCCATCGAGGTCACGCTTGACTCCATCGCCTGTAAAGTACTTGTTTTTGTAAGTAGAAAAATAGGTTTGCTTGCAGCGCTCGTGGTCTCCATAGGTGGTTCTGATCATGGACGGCCAGGGGAAATCGATACAAAGGTTGCCCTCTACAGAGTTGCCGTCGAGCACCTTACCTTCTGCATCGACAATGCTGAGTTGGATGCCGGGCAGTGGTAGGGTAGCGTAAGCAGGTTTGGTGGGCGTGATGCCCGCGAGAGGGGAGATCATAATGCCTCCTGTTTCCGTTTGCCACCAGGTATCAACAATCGGGCATTTGCCTTTGCCGATGTGGTTGTGGTACCAATGCCAGGCTTCCTCGTTGATGGGTTCGCCTACAGAGCCAAGGACTTTGAGCGAGCTCAGGTCGTGCCCCTCAATGGGCTCGGTACCAAAGGCCTGAAGGGCTCGGATGGCCGTTGGGGCTGTGTAAAAAATATTGACTTTGTATTTTTCAATAATCTCCCAGAATCGTCCGGGATGTGGATAGGTGGGTACGCCTTCAAACATCAGGGTGGTGGCGCCGGCAAGTAGGGGACCATACACGATGTAGGAGTGTCCGGTGATCCAACCGATATCTGCGGTACACCAGAACACATCTCCGGGGCAATATTGAAAGACATTTTCGAAGGAGTATTTGGTGTAGACCATGTAGCCTCCGGTGGTATGGACTACGCCTTTGGGCTTACCTGTAGAGCCAGAAGTGTAGAGGATAAAGAGCATGTCCTCGCTATCCATCTCAGTGGCTGGGTTGACATCAGACTGTCCCGCCAAGGCTTCGTGCCACCAATAATCCCTTCCTGCAAGCATCTTGGTTTCTTGGCCGGTACGTTGGTAGACGATGACCGTTTCTACTGGCGCTTTTTCTAGGGCTTCGTCTACGATTTCCTTGATGCTAATTTTTTTGTTGCCCCGGTAGTTGCCATCTGAGGTGAGTACTGCTTTGGCTTGGCAATCCAGGATGCGGTCCGCCAGGGAGGTGCTGGAGAAACCAGCAAACACCACCGAATGAATAGCACCGATACGTGCACAGGCAAGCATGGCGATGGCGGCTTCGGGCACCATTGGCATGTAGATGATCACGCGATCTCCTTTCCCGATGCCCCTAGCTAATAGGGTATTGGCAAAGCGGCAGACTTCTACAAAAAGTTGGCGGTAGGTGAGCGTGCGTCCCTCTTCTCCAGGTTCGTTGGGCTCCCAGATGATGGCCGGTCTATCACCAAGGGTGTCTAGGTTTTTTTCAAAAATATTTTCGGTAAGGTTGAGTTTGCCATCTACAAACCACTGTACCTGAGGAGTTTCAAAGTTCCACTCCAAGACCTTGGACCATCGTTTTTTCCAATGAAAGGAGTCTGCGATTCTAGCCCAGAATTCTTCAGGCTGAGCCACACTTTTTTGGTATTCATGAAAGTAACCACTTAGGGTATGCAATCGGTCGCTCATGCTTCAAATAGGGTTGCGTTGAAAATCAATGGTCCGCTGCTTTTCCTGCACCTTTGGGAATTCGAATTTCTTGAATGAGTTGCTGCACCTTTTTTGGTGGAGGAGGGGTCAAATAAGAAATGCCAAAGCATACCAAGAAGTTGAGTGCCATGCCCAAAGATCCGATCCCCTCCGGGGAAATTCCCCACCACCAATGGGCAGCTGTATTCAGTTCGGGAGCGACAAACTTAAAGTAGCTAATGTAGCTGATGGTGAAAGTGAGTCCTGTAAGCATGCCAGCAATGGCCCCTTCCTTGTTGATGCGCGTAGAAAATATTCCCAATAGAATGACTGGGAAGAAGGAGGATGCTGCCAGGCCAAACGCAAAAGCGACCACTTCGGCCACAAAACCTGGAGGGTTGATGCCAAAATATCCGGCTAAGAGCACCGCTCCACCGGCGGCAAGCCTTGCGATACGAAGTTCTTTTTTATCCGAAATATCGGGTCGAAATGTTTTGAATAGATCCCGCGATACGGAGGTGGAAATAACAAGTAACAAGCCTGCTGCTGTAGATAAAGCTGCAGCCATAGCTCCTGCTGCGACCAGGCCAACCACCCAATTGGGTAGCGATGCGATTTCAGGGCTTGCCAACACCATAATATCTTTGTCTATGCGCAGCTCATTCGTGTTGGGATCAGGGAGGTATTGCACTTTTCCATCTCCATTTTTATCCTCAATTTGAATGAGGTTAGTTTGTTGCCAATTTCGAACCCAAGTTGGCAATTCAGCAATAGGCTTTTCAGAGGTGGACAGTATCGTATTGTAGATTCCAAATGCAGCGACAGCAGGGGCTGTAGTATAAAGAATGGCAATGAACACCAGGGCATAGCCTGCGGAGAGTCGGGCATCCCGAACCCTTGGAACCGTAAAAAAGCGAACAATCACATGGGGAAGTCCCGCGGTACCTACCATGAGTGCCAAAGTGATCATGAATACATCCATTGTGCCTTTTCTTCCGGTGGTGTATTCACCAAATCCTAGGTCTCCTAAAATACCATCTAACTTATCCAAAAGAGGGACTCCTTCTGCGATATCTCCACCCAAACCAAGTTGTGGGATAGGGTTGCCGGTAAGTTGCATGGAAATAAAAATGGCAGGAACCATGTAGGCAAAAATCAACACACAGTATTGGGCGACTTGGGTGTAGGTAATGCCTTTCATCCCACCCAACACGGCATAAAAAAACACGATGGCCATGCCAATCACCACGCCCCATTCGATGGGAAGCTCCAAGTACCGGGAAAAAACAATGCCCACACCACGCATCTGCCCAGCGACGTACGTAAAGGAGATAAATAGGGTGCAAATGACGGCTACCACACGGGCTTTGTTGGAATAGTAGCGATCGCCTACAAAGTCAGGTACCGTGAATTTTCCGAATTTTCGAAGGTAGGGGGCGAGAAGTAGCGCAAGCAAAACATAGCCTCCGGTCCAGCCCATCAGGTACACCGAGCCATCGTATCCAGAAAAAGAGATGATGCCTGCCATGGACATAAAAGAGGCGGCAGACATCCAGTCAGCAGCTGTAGCAAGTCCATTGGCTAAAGGAGAAACACCTCCACCTGCCACGTAAAATTCTTCGGTTGAGCCTGCACGGGTCCAGAAGGCAATGCCAATGTAGAGGGCGAAGCTTAGGCCAACGAGCAAATAGGTCCAGGTAAGTAAATCCATATCAGTCTTCGTTCACATTAAATTCCTTGTCCAGCTTGTTCATCCGGATTACATAGCAAAAAATCAAGATTACAAATGCATAGATGGATCCTTGCTGTGCAAACCAAAATCCTAGTTTGAAGCCTCCAATACGGATGGTATTCAGCTCTTCTACCCATAGAATTCCAAAGCCAAAGGATACGATAAACCAAATAAAAAGGAGGATTGCGAGCGTTTGGAGGTTTTTTTTCCAATACTGCTCCATTTTTGAGGGAGAGGGTGACATGGTGGTGACGGTTAGTCTGGGTTTAATTTGGCGTTTATCAAAAAAAGCAAATTTTGATGGAAGAAATATAACCTAAAAAGTAGAAGGAAAAGACCTTTTTTCCAAAGGTGGAATCACTTGGAGGAGTTAAGCCGATTTAATTTTTGAAGGGAATGTGCTACTGTGATCCAGTCAAGTCCTTGAAAATAAGTAAAGTAAAATAGGAAATGTGTTCAGATGGGTTGAGCAGTTAGCTAATCAAAAAGTAAAAATCAGATCAAATATTCTGATGCGAAGGCTAAGGCCGCCGCCAAAAAGGTAATGGCTAGCTTGTTGAGCTGGAAGGTGTGATGGGGGCTGCTTTCAAAAAAGATGGTGGTGGAAATATGAAGAAATCCACCCGTGACTAAACCATACAGAATGCCGATTCCTTCGGTAGAAAGAAGGCCCTGGTTGATGAAGAAGGAGCTAGAAAGCATGCCTAGAGGGGATGCAAGTGCAAAAATTGTCAGCAGGATAAGGGTCCATTTTTTAGAGAGGGAAGCACCAAGAACAGCTGCTAGTGCAAATGCTGCAGGGCCTTTGTGCATCAGGATACCAAGAAGTACGGTTTTGTCGCTGTGCTCCTGAGCCAAGGCAAGTCCTTGCTGCGTGTCTGAAGCTCCATGGGACAATAAGGTGCCTTCCAAAAAGGCATGAATAAATAAGCCCACCATCAAGGTAAAAACGCCCTTGTAAGTACCTGATTTTTGCTTGTGAATGTGCCCATGCTCGATTCCTGCGGACCAAAACTCTAAAAGCTGCTGGAGAAGAAAGCCGATTAGGATGTATACTCCCATTCGACCTGGATTGTAGGAACCCGAAAACAATTCAGGTATGATATGCAAGATGGTGATGGAGAAGAGATAGGAGCCTGCAAATACAAGAACCAACTTGAAGTATTTTTCCTTTAGTACGGGTGTGACAAACACCAGGAGACCAGCTAGCAGGGCAGTGAAAAAAAGAAGAATAAAATTTAACACCATAGGAGTGTGGCCATCCAGCAAACTGCAAAAAGGGAGAATTTTTTTGCAAATCTATGAAAATTCAACAATGTTGCAATATAAATGCAATAATGTTGCTAGTTTCAACTTACTGAATTGGGAAAGAGAGAAAAGATTTAAGCTCAGGGCTGGAGTACAGGGTGAGCCCCTTTCCTTTTTCATTGTAAATCAAAATCATCTCGATATCCTTACGTGCTGAGTCGATCCGTATTGCTTCTTGCCAGCCACGAACAAGTAGGGATTCAGCAAGGATAGCGGCTGCTTTTGGGGTCTTAGCCATCACAGTGGTTTGGAGAAGGCCATGGTTTAAAGGATATCCGGTTCGAGGATCCAATACCCATGCTTTTCGTATCGAATCCTGTTTGTAGGATTGCGTAAAATCTCCTGCAGAAGCTACAGCTCGGTTCAGCAAGGCAATCCATCCTTCCTTGGCTCCACCGATGCTATCTGGGTACTGCGTTTTCAGCTTCCAAAGTTCTTGCCTTTCGTTGACCCCTTTGGATAAGGTGTGCTTGCCAACCTGCAAGAAGTAGTTTTGAATACCTTCCTTTTCCAAGAGGAGGGCTACTTGAGCCAAGGCGATAGTTTGACCATACGCTAAAAGGTTGATCTTCAATCCAGCTTTTGCTTTCTGGATCAGCGTATCACTTAAAAGAAAATTGGACATTCCCACATTCTCCAGGAGGGCGGCGATGTTTGCACTATCCTTAATTACCGCTCTTGATGCCGAAAAACTCCAGCCTTGGTAGAGAACCCCAGAACTAGGGTCCCAGGTGCTTTCAGAATTTTTGGAATCTTGGGTTACCGTTCGCAGTAGGGTAAGGAGGTCCTTGGAAGGTCTGGGAAGGGAATCTTGCCGATTGAGCTGGTAAAGTTCGGACCTCGGGGAGTCCATTAAGTACAATTGGGCTTGATGGGTGAGCAACGAGTCTAGTTTGGCCTTTACATTGGTCCGCTCTGGATGGTACAAAAAAAGATAGGGCTGATCCATAAACTCACCTTTCCAGCTGATCAATCCATTTTTTCGAGCTACTTCCTCGTTGCTAGCCTGGCTGTTTGTACCGGATCTGTACAAATAGACAATCAGAACCAAGCCAAGTAAGACTATGGAATAAACTATGTTTTTTTTTGCGTTCGGACTCATCAGGGATGGAAATTTCAAACAAAATTAGTACCTTTTTCTTTAAACTTTTGCGAAAGATTCAGATCCCCTAACCTTCCGGTTTTTATCTATATTTGTAGCTTGCGCACACCACATGAGAGAAGATTATTTGACAGGAGATGAAGAACAATTAGGGCCCAAGGATCGGGATTTTGAGCGTGCTTTACGCCCCCTAAGCTTTGAAGACTTCACTGGGCAAGCCAAAATCATCGAAAATCTTCGCGTATTTGTTCGCGCTGCCAAAAAAAGAAATGAACCCTTAGACCACGTGCTCTTGCACGGACCTCCCGGATTGGGGAAGACTACGCTCAGTCATATTATCGCCAATGAGCTTCAGGCAGGAATCAAAATCACCTCTGGACCGGTGCTAGACAAGCCCTCAGATTTGGCAGGTCTCCTGACCAATTTGGAAGAAGGGGATGTCTTATTCATTGACGAAATCCACCGACTCAATCCTATTGTAGAGGAATACCTCTATTCTGCAATGGAGGATTACCGCATCGACATCATGTTGGACAGTGGGCCCAATGCCCGATCGGTACAGATTTCACTCAGCCCCTTCACCCTGATTGGCGCCACTACCCGCTCCGGACTGCTGACCTCCCCACTTCGGTCGCGTTTTGGGATCAACTCCCGTTTGGAATACTACGATGCCAAGCTGCTGACTGATATTGTGCTGCGCTCTGGAGGAATTCTAAAAACTCCCATAGATGAAGTTGCTGCCTATGAACTGGCTCGCCGAAGTAGGGGTACACCTCGTATTGCCAACATGCTCCTACGCAGAACGCGGGATTTTGCCGAAATTAAGGGCAACGGAACGATCACCTTGGAGATTGCCAAAATAGCGCTAAATGCGCTGGATGTAGACGAAAACGGCTTGGATGAAATGGATAACCGCATCCTGATGACCATCATTGAAAAATTTAAAGGAGGACCTGTAGGATTGGGAACCATCGCCACGGCTTGCGGTGAAGAAGCGGAAACCATCGAAGAGGTCTACGAGCCCTTTCTAATTCAAGAAGGATACCTCAAGCGCACCTCTCGTGGGCGAATGGCTACAGAGCTAGCTTATAAGCACCTAAAAATAAAACCAACTGGGGCAAGCGGAACCCTGTTTGATATGTAAAAACAAGAAGCCCTATTTCAAATTCATGATTAGGGCTTTTTGATTGATTAAGCCTGGAATTTGAGGCGAATTTATTTTTTAGGCGAACTTTTGAAGTGATTGCTCCAACACTCGAGCAAAGCGATACACATCCTGAAAGCTCGTGTAGAGTGGTGCCGGAGCCAAGCGGATCACGTTTGGATTTCTCCAATCTCCAACCACGCCATGCCCGTACCATTCGTCAAATACGGCTTTGCCTCCTTTGTGAATCAACAAAGACAATTGGCATCCTCGCTCGGCTGGGTTTTTTGGGGTGATAATCTCCAATACACCAGAATCGCCGCTGATCTCCTCGATTAAATATTCCAAGTAGCCGGTCAACTGTATGCTTTTTTCACGAATGGCAGGCATGCCTGCTTCTTGAAACATGTCCAAAGAAGCTTGGTGCACTGCCAAAGCTAGGACGTTGGAACAAGCGAGTTGCCAACCGTCAGCTCCATGCATGGGTTGAAAACCTTTTTCCATTTTGAATCGCTCGGCTTCACTATGGCCCCACCAGCCTGCAAATCGAGGAAGGTCCGGACGGTCGGCAAAGGTTTCGTGTACAAAAATTCCAGAGACATTCCCTGGTCCAGAATTCAGGTACTTGTAGCTGCACCAAGTGGCAAAGTCCACCTTCCAGTCATGCAGTTGGAGGGGAGCATTTCCTGCGGCATGGGCCAAATCAAATCCCGCAAGCGCCCCCACTTCATGAGCCGCTTGAGTGATGGCTTGGATGTCAAAAAGTTGCCCAGTATAATATTGAATTCCAGCCATATTGACTAGGGCCAATGCGCTGCCTTGCTTTTTTATTTCTGCTACGATATCCTCCGTGCGCAAGGTGTGTTCACCAGATCTAGGCTGAAGCTCCACCAATACCTCTTTGGGATCTAGTCCATGAAACTTGATTTGGGTTTCCAGCATGTATTGATCCGATGGAAAAGCTCCACCTTCCACGATGATTTTAAATCGAGTAGGGCTAGGCTGGTAAAAGGAAACCATCAAGAGGTGCAAATTGACCGAAAGGTAATTCATGGCTACCACCTCCTCGGGCAAGGCGCCAAGGATTTGAGCCAAAATGGGTTTTGATTTATTTCTTACGGAATACCAAGGATCTTCTCCATGGAAATACCCGTCCACCCCCATGTTTGCCCAAGCGGCCAACTCCTTTTCCAAGTAGGCTGCAGCGGTCTTTGGTTGTAGTCCTAGCGAATTGCCACAAAAGTAGAGGGCATCTTTTCCTTCGATCTTAGGGAAGTGAAAGCGGGATCTAAATTGGGCCAAGGGGTCCAATGCATCCTGTTCTTTTGCAAAAGATTCGCTGTATTGGTAGTTAGGGGATGGGGTCATTTTGGAAAGGGATATTGGGTGTCTATTCTTACAATCAATGCTACTCGAGTTTTGTTTGGGAAGCTATATTGAATTGCAAGCTGAATGAAATTCTAAGGACGATCCTCTGGATCTATTTTTTTCGAAAGATACATGCAAACTGTTTCAAACTCCTAAGCGGAGCACCCATGCTGTCTTTTTTTTGGCTTAATTTGTGTCAAGACCTTCTACTATGAACCTCCCGATCGCGGACCTGCATTGTGATTTACTTTCTTTTTTGGCGAAGGTTCCAAAGGCAGATCCCTTTGACCCAAATCAAATTGCTTGTGCCTTTCCTTGGCTGAGAGCCGGGGGAGTGCGGGCGCAGGTGATGGCGATCTACACGGATGTACATCCGGAGAGCATGGAATTGGCAAGCCAGCAGGCAGCTATTTTTGTACAGCTTCTCGAAGACCATCCCGAAACGGTCTGTCGATGGGATGGAGCCTTTCAGCAGACGTTGGAGGGTACTGATCAACTTGGAATTATTGCTTCCATTGAAAATGCTGCAGGCATTGGCACAGCAACTGCCACATGGAAGGAAATCTATGCTCAGTTTGATGCCTTGCTCGGAAAAGTAGGTTCACTCGCCTACATCAGCCTCACCCACCATACCGAAAATCGCTTCGGTGGAGGCAACTATACGGAAGGAATTGGTCTAAAAGAGGATGGAAAGCGGCTGCTCGACTACCTAGCTGGCAAACGCATTCCCATAGACCTTTCCCATACCTCAGATCTGCTTGCGGAGGGAATCTTAACCTACATCGACCGACACCATTTACCAATCCCAGTACTGGCAAGTCATTCCAATTTTAGGTCGATCTGGAATCACAAACGAAATCTAACGGATGAATTTGCACAGGAAATCATTCATCGTGGAGGAATCATTGGGGTCAATTTTCTTCGCGCCTTTTTGGACAGTGAGCAGCCAGAAAGACTATTTGAACACCTAATCTATGGCTCCAACCTCAATGAACAGGCCATCTCCTTTGGGGCAGATTTTTTTTATACCCAAGATTTCCCAGACCCTAGCCGTCACCCGATTTATTTTCCTTTGGCCGAAAATGCCAGCAAATACCCAGGCATTCTCGAGCGCCTAAGTCAGGAGCTTTCGGAAGGGCAGCTTCGAAAATTGGCCTATGAAAATGTGTTTCATTTTTACCAAAATCTCTGGAGCTGATGTCAAGCCATCATTTTGTAAAGGAGCAGCAGGAGCCTGCAGTCTTCATTTTGAATACGGAAGGGATCAGTTTTGATATGGTCGCTCCACTATTGGAATGGTCGCCCACCGTGCTTGTGGATCAAGAAAGTGTGGATGTGGTACTCAGTTGGGGGATAAAAATTGATGTGATTTTGGCTACTTCTTCCTTCCAAAAGGAAAATAGGCAGCTGCTAGAAGAACAGTA
>CAMDEU010000044.1 GCA_945897085.1 Spirosoma fluviale
ACTGGCTATACCTTCTATGCCGTGTATTTGACAGATACCGATACGGAAGATTGGGGTGAGGATATCCTTCCTGACGCCATGGTGGAAGATGGAGATGTCATAGACATTTCATTCGATTATGTTGATGATGAGACCATCTGCACCTGGGACCTTAAGTTGACAGAAGATGCTTCAGAAGAGACCTGGGTCTATCTAAACGAATTGGACCTATGCGAGGCTAAAATTGTAACAATTTACATCGACGAAGATGGGGAGTATGCTTTCGAAATAGAATAAACTACTTCTCTTTGTTTTAAATGCCCAAAAAGTTTTCAACTGAAAATTTTTTGGGCGTTTTTTTTTGATTATAGGGCAATTTTCACCTCAATATGCCGATTAAGCGGGTTTTCTTTTTCTGTTCCTAAATAGGGATATGCAGGCTGAGACCATCCATATCCTTTGGTTTCCATCCGCTTGGAATCAATCCCTCGATCCACCAAATAGGCTTTCACTGCATTGGCCCTGCGCAAAGAGAGATCCAAATTGTATTTTTCATTTCCCACTTTGTCGGTATGCCCTTCAATCAAAATTTTAATTTCAGGTTTATACTGCATCAAAAGGCGCAGTTGCTCCAATTCGTCCAAATCCTCGGCATGTTCCAAATCCGCACTGGCCTCACTGAATAAGATGTCCAGATCGATGGTATACCCTTCCCTTGCCGGGGTAGAGAAGAAGGTGCTTGCTTTTAGAGGCGTGCCCAATCCCTTGAAGCTGAGTTCAATTTCAACCTCATCTCCAAACAAACATCACTAGAGTAAGAATCTATATCGAGGGATGTTTACCAATACTGATACTTCTTGAAGACAAACAGGAGGTTATTGGATCTAGGCTAATATTGACCCCTTCAGCATTGCAAACAAGATCAGTAAACTAAAAAATAGACTTAATAGCTAACCTTATTTTGATTGCACATTGGTCAACCCTGGCTTTTGAACTGTGATTTGACCCATCCAAATGCACATGGTTTTGCTATTTTGCAGCATAGCGGGCTTGCCTCCTATTTTTAATTTTTTGGCCACCGGAGCCCAAGGCATGATGGGAATGGGAAGGCAACGGCCAGGAATAAAAACCGGTATCGGACCTATCATCTTCCAATTCATGGGATTAAGCGGGGACAGGCAAGTCCCAAAGGAAGGAATATTCAAAAAGGGAATAATATCCAACTGCCCTGCCATGGACTTAATCTTGGTATTCATGACCCTCGCGATAGGTAGGACTATCATATTTTTAGGACCGGTACCAAACATACATTTCAATTTGGCACCCATGCACACACATTTAGGCATACGTTATTTTCTGAATTTAAGATGGAGCAAGGATGGCTAGTGACAATTCGCAAGCAGCTCTTTAAAGGTAAGTGGGTATTTTTTCAATTGCAAGGATCCATAGGAGACCTTATAGGTTATCCTAGTCAGCCAGCGAAAACATCCTGCAAAAGGGCCATAACAGGCAAGAACTAGAAAAAATAAATTTGCTTTTTACTACCTGATTAGCGGGTTGAATTTTCTTAAAAAAACCCAGCGTGTTTTAGTGTGGGTAGCCAAAAAAACCCTCAAAAAGGTTTCTCTTTTTGAGGGGGTTTTTGGTTTCAAATGGCCGGTTTATTTGTCCTTGGGTTTGTCCCGCTGCATTTCTACCATATCAACTGGAGCTGGACTGGCATCACCCAATAAATGAGCCACGAAGTAATCGCCCATCTTCCAGAAGAAGTATTCATTCATGTCCCCATACCCATGCCGCTGTCCCGGAAGAAGTACGAATTCAAATCGCTTACCTGCCTTAATCAAGGCATTGGCCATGCGGATGGTTCCTGCTGGATGTACATTGTTGTCTACATCACCCGTGCTGAGCATCAGATGTCCTTTAAGGTTTTTCGCCAAGTCGGGGTTTTTCTCAATTTGATACACAAAGGTGGTGTCTCCAGATGGCAAGACACGCTCCTGAACTCCATGGTGCTTCTCCGACCACCAGCGGTTGTAAATGTTGTTTTCGTGATTTCCTGCAGAGGAAACTGCTACTTTAAACACATCCGGATATACCAGTAATGCTGCAGTGGACATAAAACCTCCACCCGAATGCCCATGAATACCCACCTTACTGCGGTCAATAAAGGAATGGCGATCCGCCAGTTGATCCACAGCTGCTTTCTTATCTGCCAATCCATAATCACGCATATCCCCGTAGCCAAAGTTGTGGTACCACTTAGATCGCGCAGGATGACCTCCTCGATTGCCTAGGGTAACTACCACAAAACCAAACTGTGCCAAGCGGTCGGCACGATCCATGCCGCGACCAAAAGACTTATTGACCGCTTCTGTCTGTGGTCCAGGATAAACATATTGGATCAAAGGATAAGAACGGGTAGAATCAAAATCGAAAGGCTTGTACATCACCCCAAACAAATCGGTAATTCCATCATCTGCTTTGAACCTAAAAGGCTCTGGAAATTGGTATCCTGCAGCAAGGAGCTGACTGAGATCCGCAGTCTCCAAATCCATTATTTTTGCCCCATTTCGATCAAAAAGTGCAGAAGATGGAACCGTATTCACGCGTGAAAAATTCGAAATAAAGTAAGAGGCAGCATCATTGATATTGATTTCATGGTTGAAATCCCCTTTATTCAATAGGACAACTACTCCACCATCCAAAGACACGGAATACAAGTGCTCGTAATAAGGATCTTCGCCTTTTTCTTTGCCATTGGCAGTAAAGTAAAGCTTACGAAGAGAAGCATCTACTCGGGCAGCACCGGCAGTATGGTACGGTCCTGAAGTAATCTGCCGTTTTAAAGTTCCTGATTTATCATATAGGTAAAAGTGCCCCCAGCCATCGCGTTCCGACCACCAGATCAATTCATTCCCAAGCAATTCAGGTTTTTCAAAATCGATGTAAGTATTGCTTCTTTCTTCGATGAGCACTTCCTTCTGATTGGTTTTCAAATTCCATCGCAAAACATCTACTCGCTTGAGGTCCCTAGAGCTGATGGCAAAGTAAAATTCAGTGGCATTACCCAACCAAGTAGAAGGACGGAAATCATCATCCCGAGTATTCGCCGCAGGAGTAGTTGACCAAAGCGAAACCGTTTGGTCTTTGAAAGTGTCAATAGGCAAGTTGCTTAGTTCCTTAGTTTCAAAGGAATAATGGATCAAGTCCGTCTGCGGCTGCTCCTTCTCCCCTGGCATGGCATACTTGTAGGTTTCCAAGGTTGGGCGTGGATCTCGAGTATTGTGAATCACCCACAAATCCTTGACCTTTCGCTGATCCGTGCGGGTAAGAATAAATTGCTTGCTATCCGCACTCCAAAGCACTGGAGCTCGCTTTCGATCGTTTTTCTTTTTTTCTACCTCCACATTGTCATCACCACGGTCTCCCCAACCATACTCATAATCCGCTACCCCATCTTTAGTAAGGACATTTTCAACGAGAGTAGTATCCTTCAAATCCTTAACTGCCTTCAAAAAGTTGGCTTTATCCATCCAAAACAGATTGAAGTTTTTAACATACACTACTTTGGAGGAGTCTGGAGAAATATTTGCCCAAGCTAGACGCGTAGGCTCTTTTTCAGTTTCTATTTCTTTGATTTGCTGAGAAATCAAATTGAATTGAAAGGTATGCACCTTCTTTTCTAGGGAGTCTTTCGAATTTTTATTTTTTGCTTTCAGCTCAGGCCAATCCTTCTTTAGCACCTCTGCGGTACTTTTAACCGTGAATTGGAGTGTATTTTCATCTGCTAAAAGCTTCATATTGTCTAATTTGAGGTGCTGTCCATCAAAGGGATCTTTGACCGCCCGAGTCAGTTCTGCCGCGAGTTTGTCTGAATCAAAGAGTGGGGTTTTTGTTCTCCGAACCGGATCTACCAGCATCCATTTTTTTCCTTGAGTAGTTTCGTATTCGTACCAAAAGCGATCCGATTTCTTCATCCAATGCGCATCTACGCTGGTAGAAAAAATCATTTTTTTCAGTTTATCGGGTGAAAAACGAGCTGCAAGCTCGTAATTCCCTCTGGAGGCAGGTTGTTGTGCAACGCTTGAAAAAATGACAATCAGGCAACTTAGGCTAAGGATGATCTTTTTCATGGAAAGGATGGGTTACAAGCACGAAACTAAGGATTGGTGGGCAAGTGCTACAAACCGCTTGCATAATAGTTGAAGGATTTTTTCATCAGGAGCTGAAGTAGACTTGTTCATATTCATCCTGATTTTTAACTTCTAATTAACCTAATTTTAATTTTATTGAAATAAAATTTCGTTTTAGACACAAAAACATAACATTTCAAACATAGTCAAGTGACGTTTGCTGCCCAATTTGTACAAACAAAACTAGCTACGTGAAGACTCACTACAAAACTATTATCGTTTCGGATGTCCACTTGGGAACCAAGGGCTCCAAATCAAAAGAAATTGTAAGGTTTTTGAAACAATTTCACTGCGATAACCTCATTTTAAATGGCGATATCATTGACGGTTGGCAACTAAAGAAATCTGGAAGCTGGAAAAGAAAACACACCCGATTTTTCAACCGTGTGTTGAAAATGATGGAAAACCAAGCTACCAAGGTGTACTACCTTCGAGGAAATCACGATGATTTTTTAGATCAGATCCTACCCATTCAGATTGGGGGACTGCAAATCCTAGCAGAAATGACCTATGAAAGTAATGGAAAAACTTATTTCATTACCCATGGGGATGTTTTTGATAGCATCACCACCAACCTTCGCTGGATTGCCTACCTCGGGGATGTGGGCTATACTTTTCTGCTATGGCTCAACCGTGTGGTCAATTACTACCGAATGAGAAAAGGGCTTCCCTACTTTTCCCTATCCCAATTTGTGAAAGGAAAAGTGAAGAAGGCAGTTTCTTACATCGATGATTACGAAATAGAATTGGCCAAAATGGCAAAATCTAAGGGCTGTGATGGGATCATCTGTGGTCACATTCATAAACCTGAAAATCGAATGATTGATGGCATTCATTACCTGAATTCTGGGGATTGGGTGGAGACCATGAGTGCTTTAGCTGAAGATTTCGAAGGAAATTGGGAGTTGATTTATTTCAACGAGATTGATTTCAAGAAAATAAGTCCTCTAGAACAAACCGATTTGAGGATACATCCAGCCCATTTAGAAGTGGAAATATTACCCCAAGTGGCCTTTACGGTCATTGAAGACACGCAGCTCAGTTCAAGAAGCATCCACCTGTAGCCTATGCGGTTCTTATTTTTGATTCAGGGAGAAGGGCGAGGACACCTCACCCAGGCACTTTCCTTCGCGGGAATCCTACGGGCAGAAGGTCACGAGCTAAGTGGAGTGGTAGTAGGTAAAAGTCCAAGACGGAACCTTCCTGAGTTTTTTATTCAAAAAATTGGAGTTGAAGTGACCGCAGTGGAAAGCCCAAACTTTGAAACAGATGGGTTAGAAAAACAAATTCTTCTTGGGAAAACGATCACTACCAATCTGCTTAAACTTCCAATTTTCTGGAAGAGTTTGCAACACATACATCGAGTGATCGAGGAGAAACAACCCGATATAGTCCTTAATTTTTACGAACCCTTGGGAGGCCTTTACTCCCTCTTTTTTAGACCGAAATCCGCTTTTTGGACGATAGGACATCAATATCTTGAAGCTCACCCAGATTTTGTGTTTGCTCCAAGGCGTAGGCTAGAAAAATTTTTATTTAGAATGCACACCCGCTTGACCGCACTAGGAGCTGAAGAGCGTCTCGCCCTTTCTTTTCTTCCTAAAGAAAACCAAGCTAGACTTCGAGTAGTCCCTCCCTTGCTCCGCAAAGAAGTGAAAGAGTTAAAGGTGAGTGGGGGTGATTTTTATTTGGCTTATATGGTCAATCCCGGATACTCAGAGGAGATCCTCTCCTTTGCAAAGCTGCATCCTGAGGTAAAGATCAAAGCATTTTGGGATAAAAAAGGAGCTCAAGAGTTTGAGAACCCACTACCAAATCTAAGTTTCCACAAAGTAAACGATCAAGGCTTTTTGGAGGCCATGGCTGCCTGCAAAGGCTTGCTCTGCACTGCAGGTTTTGAATCCGTCTGTGAAGCCATGTACCTGGGAAAGCCGGTGATGATGGTGCCAGTAGCAGGGCAGTACGAGCAAGCCTGCAATGCCTTGGATGGTGAACAATCCGGGGCTGGAAAAAAGGCTGATTTTTTTGATTTTGAAGGCTTGACCATGCTACCCTTGCCAGATGCAAGTCATACAGCCGCTTATCAAAAATGGGCTGAAAGTTGGCCTTCTGAATTCCGAAAATTAGTTTGCAATCAGGAGCAGCCCTCGAAAAATGATCGTCCTGAATTCGTTTATGCTAGCAATTGAGGCTTTCTCTTTCCTCCTGAGTTAGGTCCTCAAATTTTTTGTAGGTCACTTTTCCAGCTACCTCAAGTTTTACATAAGGGAAAGAAGCTCTTTTTATTTTTCTCCTCTCTTCCAGCGTCATTTGGGTATAAAGTTTATCCAATGCTTCAGCATCCATTCGTAGCAGTTCAATTTCTAGATCGGTTGGCATTGAAAATTTCCGGTTAGCATAAACTTTCACTTGGTACTTTCCATACAAGTAGCTGTAAGTGGACACCAAATCCGTACCGCTTGGAGCTGACTCATCTCCCTGATTCCCAAAATCTACAGGTGTACCTTGAGACAAGGATCCGACTGTTTGATTCGTCTCATTCACCTCTTGCTCTTCGTTCAAAATCTGAGTTCCTCCAAAATAGATGCCCGCAATTAGCAACACAAGAGAAAACCCGAAAATGAGTCTAGACTTCATCTGAAAAGGAGGAGCGTTTTTCATGGCAGTAGTAGAAAGGGTTAAGGATCAAAAGATTCCATCTTAAAGGTAATTTATTTTTATTTAGTAGCGAGTTAATAGTTAGCAATGTCGAGTCAGGAAAAGTGAATTCAATCGGTTGATTTTTGAGGGAAACCAGAAAATTGACGAGTTAATCACTATTTAGATGTATTTCGGAAGGGATTTTTTTCTCAGTTAAAGTAAATTCTTTTGCTGCTTTGTGCGGTGAAAATGATAATTTCACCCCCTCGCCCAAAGAAGCACAAGTTCATGTCTGCCGAACATACACGACTACAAGAAGATAAAGAAAAAAAGAAGCATTGGAAGAAATGGGGACCCTACCTCACGGATCGCCAATGGGGTACGGTGCGTGAAGATTACAGCCCCGATGGAGCAGCTTGGGAAAATGTGACGCATGAACACGCGCGTAGCAAAGCCTACCGCTGGGGGGAAGAGGGAATCGCAGGAATTTCAGACCACCGACAGCATCTTTGCATAGCTTGGGGCTTTTGGAATGGAAAAGACCCCTTTCTGAAGGAGCGGTTTTTTGGGTTGAGTGGCAACCAAGGGAATCATGGCGAAGACGTCAAGGAGATCTATTACTACCTGGACTCCACACCCACACATAGCTATATGAAGATGCTGTATAAGTATCCTCAGGCAGAATTTCCCTACCAAAAACTCGTAGACGAAAACAAAAAGGCAGGCAAGCTCCAGCCGGAGTACGAACTCATTGATACGGGCATTTTTGAGGAAGATCGCTACTTTGACATATTCATCGAATACGCCAAAAACGACGCCGAAGACATCGTTGCCACCGCCACCATCCACAATCGTGGACCGGAAGCAGCCAAACTTTGGGTGACACCTACGGTCTGGTTTCGGAAATTTTGGTTTACTGGGCACGAGCCTTTCATGCCCAAGATCACCAAAGTGAGAGATAACGCCTTCAAAGCCTTCAACCCTAAATCAGGAAACTATACCTTTAGTTTTGTCGATCACCAGGAACTGGTCTTTTGCGATAATGAAACCAACAGAGAGCGAATCTATGGCATTCCAAACGAGAAAAAATCCACCAAAGATGCCATCAACGATTACATCGTCAGTGGTGATGCTTCCCGATTAAACAACAACCAGACTGGCACCAAAGCCGCAGCGATCTACGAATTGACTATCCCTGCCGGCGGACAAGCCCAGATTCAGCTGCGAATGCAGCACCAACCCGAAGAAAAGCCCATCACTTCCATTACGGAGATCATGGAGCAACGCAAAGCAGAAGCGGAGGAATTCTACCAAAGCATGCAGCAGGCCATTACCGAGGTGGAACACAAGTCCATTCAGCGTCAAGCTTATGCAGGCTTGCTCTGGTCCAAACAGTTTTACTATTACGATGTCAGCCGCTGGTTAGAGGGTGATCCGGGACGCTACCAACCCCCACAAGAACGAAAAAAAGGAAGAAATCAGAGTTGGACACACCTGCAGAACTTTGACATCATCTCGATGCCGGACAAGTGGGAATATCCCTGGTATGCGGCTTGGGATTTGGCGTTTCATTGCATCCCTCTCGCACGAATCGATTCGGAATTTGCAAAAAATCAATTACTACTCCTCCTCAATGAGTGGTACATGCATCCCAACGGGCAGATTCCGGCCTATGAATGGAATTTTTCAGATGTAAATCCACCTGTACATGCTTATGCGGTTCAGCGGGTATATCAAATAGATAAAAAATTAAATGGGGGGAAAGGCGATCAGCAATTTCTGGAGCGAGCCATGCACAAACTCATGCTCAACTTCACTTGGTGGGTCAATAGGAAAGATTCAGAAGGCAACAACATCTTTGAAGGCGGATTCCTTGGCCTCGACAACATCTCTTTATTTGACCGAAATCATGCCCAATACTATCAAGGCAAACTAGAACAGGCGGATGGAACCTCCTGGATGGCCATGTTCTCGCTGAACATGCTCCGAATTGCCCTCGACCTCTGCGAACATAATACCGTCTATCAGTTTAGCGCATCCAAATTCTTAGAACACTTCCTGTACATTGCCGGCGCAATGAATACCATCTCTTCGGAACAAATCTCGCTCTGGGATGACGAAGACAATTTCTTTTACGATGTGTTTCACTACCGAGGGAAAGAGCCTAAAAAACTAAAAGTAAGGTCTATTGTCGGCTTGATCCCTCTTTTTGCAGTAGAGCCCATTCGAGAAGAATTTTTTGATTCCCTCCCCGAATTCAAGAAACGGCTTGACTTTATTCTTAAAGAAAAACCCAAACTAGCCGCATTGGTTTCCAGTTGGGTTGAACCCGGTTACGGAAAACGAAGACTTTTCTCCCTCCTTCGGGGTCATCGTATGAAAAGTGTACTTCAACGCATGCTCGATGAAAACGAATTTCTAAGCGAATTTGGCATACGTTCGCTCTCGAAATACCACGAGAACAACCCCTACACCATGAAAATTAACGGAGATACCCTTTCCATTCGCTACACACCTGGAGAGGCGGACACCCAAATGTTTGGTGGCAACTCCAATTGGCGAGGACCGATTTGGTTTCCAATTAACTTTCTGATCATGGAGTCCTTGAAGAAATTTGACAGCTACTACGGCGAAGACCTTTCCATTGAATACCCCACCGGATCAGGAAAATTCTTGACCATGGATATCATTGCAAAGGAACTATCCCTTCGCTGCATCTCCCTCTTTACCCGAGACAAAGACGGGAAACGCCCCATCTATGGCAATCAAACTAAATTTCAAGAAGATCCTCACTTCAAAGACCACCTCCTTTTTTACGAATACTTTCATGGAGATAGCGGAAAAGGTCTAGGGGCCTCCCATCAAACAGGTTGGACAGCCTTAGTAGCAGAAATGATCCACTCCTATTACCAACCCACAGCCAGTAACAGCGATGACACTTCTCCCCTTTTTAGAAGCTAATCGGATCGAAGCAGGTTGCGATGAAGTAGGCAGAGGTTGCCTAGCCGGCCCTGTTGTCGCTGCAGCTGTGATTTTACCCACTACCTACCACAATCCCTGGATCCAGGACTCCAAAAAACTGAGTAAACAAATTCGAGAAGACTTAATTCAAGAAATTAAAGGCATCGCGCTCGGCTGGGCGATCGCCGAGGCTAGCGCAGCAGAAATTGACCGAATCAACATCCTTCAGGCCTCCTTCCTGGCCATGGAGCGCGCTATTCAGCAGCTTCCACAGGTACCTGAACACTTGCTGATTGACGGCAATCGATGGAAATCCACACTTCCCTATTCCTACACCTGTGTGATCAAAGGGGATGGGAAATTTGCTTCCATTGCCGCAGCATCCATCCTAGCAAAAGTTTACCGAGATGCGTTGATGGAAAAACTAGCCCATGAATTTCCTTACTATGGATGGGAACAAAATGCAGGCTACCCGACCAAAAAGCACCGAGAAGGAATCCAATCCCATGGAAGCTGCCTTTGGCACCGAAAAAGCTTTCAACTCCTTCCGCGACAGCTATCTCTGGGATTGGAATAAAGCATAGCCCTTAGGCCATGTCTTTCATTTCACTGACTACCTTGGTGATGGTCTGTTTGGCATCGCCAAAGAGCATCAAGCAATTAGGGAATCCAAACAACTCATTTTCAACGCCTGCATAGCCTTTACCCATGCTGCGCTTGGATACAATCACCGTACGAGCTTTGTCAGCATTGAGAATTGGCATGCCAAAAATTGGACTTTGCGGATTCGTTCTTGCAGCTGGATTGACCACATCGTTTGCTCCTACCACAAATACCAAATCCGTATTCGAGAAGTCCTCGTTGATATCGTCCATCTCAATCAACTTGTCATAGGAGATATTGGCCTCAGCAAGCAATACGTTCATGTGTCCTGGCATTCGCCCTGCTACTGGATGTATTGCAAATCGGAAATTGATATTCCGCTTTTCACACTGCTCCATCAATTCACGGATCACATGCTGCGCTTGCGCCACCGCCATACCATAGCCAGGAACCACAATGACAGAAGAGGCTGAATCAAATAACATGGCTGTTTCCTCTACACCAATTTCTTTAACCACTACCGCAGGACCATCCGCTCCACCTGTAGCTACTGTTTGTCCAAAACCACCAAGCAACACATTGACCAAAGAGCGGTTCATGGCCTTGCACATGATCTGTGTCAAGATAATTCCAGAGGCTCCTACAAGCGACCCTGCCACGATTAGCACATTGTTACTCAAAATAAATCCAGTTGCACAAGCCGCCATACCAGAGTACGAGTTGAGCAATGAAATCACCACAGGCATATCTGCTCCTCCGATTGGAATCACCGTCAAAATCCCTAGCAACAAGGAAATAACTATCAAAATCACGATGTAATTCACTTGACTAGGGTCTAGGAAGACCAGTACGGAAGCGGCAATAAAAGCGATAAGCAACAGGAGATTCAATAAATGCTGGCCTTTGAAAGTGATGGGCTGACCGGAAATTTTTCCATCCAGCTTGAGGTAGGCAACCATGGAACCAGTGAAAGTTACCGCTCCAATTAATACTGAAAGAAGAATACTTGTCAGGTTGATTGCATCCAAGGAAGCTAGATTTGTATCTCGTTTAAAATAGTAATCCGAAAGGGCAACTGCAAAGGAAGCAAGCCCTCCAAAACCATTGAATAGCGCTACCATCTCAGGGATTTTTGTCATCGCTACTTTCTGGGCGTAATACAATCCGATCGCCGAACCAACCAAAATCGCGATTCCTATTTCCAACAAGGTAAGCACCTCCAAGGTGAATAAAGTAGCAGCAATGGCAATCACCATGCCCACTGCGGAAATCACATTCCCTTTGCGTGCATCCTTGGTTTTTCCTAAATATTTGATTCCTATTATAAATAGCACTGAAGCTACCAAATAGGCGATTTCAATTCCTATATTCATTTTTTCTTAAACATTTTAAGCATTCGATCGGTCACCACATAGCCACCTACCACATTGATAGTAGCGAGGACTAGCGCTACCAAACCCAACCATTTACTGAGGGTAGTATAGCCCAACTCATTGCTGGCAATCAGTGCCCCTACAATGGTAATTCCAGAAATGGCATTTGATCCGGACATAAGGGGAGTATGCAAGGTGGGTGGCACTTTAGAAATAAGTTCAAACCCGAGGTAACTCGCCAAGACAAGAACATAAATCAGAACAATTAGCGCTGATAGAGACATAGTTGATGGTATTTATTGAGAAAGAATTTGTTTGGTAAACGCATGCACGAGTTCCCCCTGATGCGTGATCAATACACCCTTGGTGATCTCATCCTCCAAGTCAAGAGTTATTCCAGATTCACCTGCTAAATGGAAGGCTAAAGTACTGATGTTGGTTGCATAGAGCTGACTCGCATTAACGGGTAGCAAGGAGGGAAGATTGGATTCCCCAACTAGGGTGACACCGTGCTTGACTACTGTGGCGTTTTTCTCAGAGATTGCACAATTGCCTCCAGACTCTACCGCCATATCCACGATCACCGATCCGGCTTTCATGCTCTTCACCATATCCTCCGTTACAAGGATTGGGGATTTTTTACCCATCACTAAGGCAGTAGTAATCACCAAATCCGCTTCCTTGATTTTCTCACGAATAAGCTGCTGCTGCTTCTCCAGGTATTCTGCTGATACTTCCCGAGCATAACCTCCTTCGGTTTTCACACCTTCTACTCCTTCTACAGTTAGGTATCTACCTCCTAGAGACTCGACTTGTTCCTTTGTTTCAGGTCGCACATCGGTACATTCCACTACCGCTCCTAGCCTTTTGGCTGTGGCAATGGCCTGCAATCCTGCCACTCCAGCTCCAAAAATCAAAACCCGAGCAGGTGTAATTGTTCCCGAAGCAGTCATGAGCAAGGGGAATATTTTTCCTAAATAATTTGCTCCAAGCAGCACGGCTTTATAGCCTGCTAAGTTGGCCTGGGAGGAAAGTGCATCCATTTTTTGAGCACGCGATATCCGAGGTACGGCATCCATTGAAAAAGTAGTGATGCGCTTCTTATTGAAAGCCTCTAAGATCTCAGGGTGTTGATAGGCATACATGTAGGAAATGTACCCCGCATTCTCCTTCATCTGTGAGATCTCTGCTACCGTGGCTAAGTTGACCTTTAGCACCAAATCAGCTCCCAATGCTTCCTTACAAGTACCAATTGTGGCCCCTGCATTCAAATAATCCTGATCCGAAAAAAAGGATCGCTCTCCAGCTCCTGACTCTACAATTACCTCAAATCCTTTTTTTCGTGTGAGTTTCACCACCTCTGGGCTCATGGCCACTCGGTTTTCATATTCCTTGGTTTCTTTAATTACGCCGATGATCATGGATTTGAATTAATCTTTAGGTGGTTATAGTATTGAACAAGTTTAATTTGTAGCTATTTACCTTCACTATTGGTAAATAAATTTACTAAACCTCATTTGGAATGCGCTTCCAAAGAACGAAAACTTTAGAATAGAAGAAAATTCATTAGCATATTTTTAAGATTAGTTTAATTCTTTTCCTCCTGTTGGCCTAACCACAACCCTACCAAAAAGTTTAAATTCTAGTTAATCAAGGAATTTTTGATTTTTTCTTTGCCTTTCCCAAAAATCAAAAGCAACTTGGGGGATAATGAAGTTGGGCAAGTAGAAAACGTGTTTGGGGAAGCTTGCCAACTCGTAAACCCAATCCTTGATCTAGCTGTTACGTGTTTCGTTTGTCAATCACATTACCCATGAAAAAACCTGAAACCCAAACCTCCGGTAAATCCAGGAGAGAATTTATCAAAAATGCGGCCATCGCATCTTCCTTTTTCATCGTTCCCCGTCACGTACTCGGCGGTGTGGGCTTCATCTCGCCTTCTGACCAGCTCAACTTGGCAGCTATTGGTGCTGGAGGCAAGGGAAAAAGCGATATTTTCAATGCCTCTGTCAATGGCAGAGAGCGCGTAGTGGCCTTGTGTGACGTTGATTTTTCTGGCTCTGCCAAAGATTCGGTAGCCCAATTTCCAAAAGCAAAGCTGTTTGCAGATTACCGCAAAATGCTCGAGGAGATGAAGGATATCGATGCAGTCACCATTTCCACTCCAGACCATGTTCATGGTCCTGCAGCAAAATTCTGCATGGAGCGTGGCAAACACGTCTATGTGCAGAAACCAATGACCCATAACATCCGGGAGGCCCGAATGCTGACCCAGATGGCAAGAGAAAAAAAAGTGGTCACCCAAATGGGAAACCAAGGAGCTTCCAACCCGCTCATGGACATGATCAAAGGCTGGATGGATTCCGACAAAATTGGAAAAGTTTCCAAGGTGCAAATCTGGACCAACCGTCCCGTTTGGCCGCAAGGAGGCGCCTTTCCAAAAGCAGACCCCAGCAATAAACCTTCAGACATGGGCTGGGACCTTTGGCTAGGCCCTGCCCCTGAAATACCATTTACCCCCAACTTGCACCCCTTCAACTGGAGAGGATGGTGGGATTATGGAACAGGAGCTTTAGGAGACGTAGGATGCCACTTGATGGACATCCCTTTCCGAATGCTTGGTCTCCAGTACCCGCTTGATGCCGAATGTTCTGTAGGCTCGGTCTATTCTCAAATGTGGACTCCCGACTACAATCCAGCAGGCTGCCCAGCTTCTTCTTTCATCACCTTACATTACGGCCCAACTGGCAAAAATGGAGTTCCTCTGGAAATGACCTGGATAGATGGTGGAATTCGACCTTCCCACCCAGACATTATTCCTGCAGACCACGATCTTGGAGGTGCCAACTCCGCCAATGGAGTCATGATGATCGGTGAAAAAGGAATCATCACCCACAACATCAACGACAGTTCCCCACTAATGCCCAAACTGTATTTGAACGACGGTACCCAGGAATTTGGTCCCGACCGCCTCGAAAGCAAGGAGTCAGAATACGGCCACCAGAGAAAGTGGGTGGATGCCTGCAAGGCTGGTTTTGGATCAAAGGAACACAAGGATTTGACCTCTTCCTTCGATTATGCAGGGCCAATGACTGAAACGGTGTTGATGGGCAACCTGGCCATCCGCAGTTACATGCTGCGTAGACCAAATAGCAAGGGTCAGCAAGAATTTTTCGGCCGTAGAAAGTTGCTCTGGGACGGTGAAAACATGCGGATCACCAACTTGGAGGAAGCCAACCAGTTTGTCGGCAGAACCTACAGAGCAGGATTTGAGGTTTAAATCTCAAAAACAGATCGAAAAAAACCGTGAGACAAGTTCTCACGGTTTTTTTATGCGTATTTTCATTCCTTCCAATAGTAAAAATTCAGTGCATGAAGGCCCTATTAATTGAATCATTTTCCCAAGCCCCTCGCGTCACCCAGATGGCAGACCCCGAAACACCGAATCAAGGCATCCTCCTAGAAGTAAAGGCGACAGGCCTCTGCCGAAGTGATTGGCACGGGTGGATGGGACATGATCCTGATATCGTACTCCCACATATCCCAGGGCATGAATTTGCGGGTGTAATCACTGAAGTAGGAAAAGGAGTTAAAAACTGGAAAGTTGGGGATCGAATTACCGTCCCTTTTGTCTGTGCCTGTGGGACCTGTCCTACCTGCCAAAGTGGTAACCAACAAATTTGCGACGATCAGTTTCAACCTGGATTTACGCACTGGGGCTCTTTTGCACAATATGTGGCTGTACACCGGGCAGACACCAACTTGGTGAAACTACCGGATTCGGTTAGTTTTGAAGCGGCTGCAAGTTTGGGATGCCGATTTGCTACCTCCTTTCGTGCGGTAGTCGCGCAAGGTAAAGTGAGCAGGGGACAACTAGTGGCCGTGCATGGATGTGGAGGGGTAGGTTTATCTGCCATTATGATCGCTGCTGCGCAAGGCGCTACAGTCATTGCAGTTGACATCGATGCAGCGAAATTGGCACTTGCCAAGGCTGCGGGTGCAACTTTTTTGGTGAATGCCTCTAATGAGCCTGATGTCGCTGCGCATATCCTGGAACTCAGCAAAGGAGGGGTTCATGTATCGATCGACGCCTTGGGAAGTAAAGTAACCTGCTACAACTCGATTTCCTGCCTGAGAAAACGTGGTAAACACATCCAGGTAGGTCTTTTGGCAGGAAGCGAAGCCAATCCACCTGTTCCCATGCACCTCGTGATAGCCAAGGAACTAGAAATCATTGGTAGCCATGGCATGCAGGCCCATGCATACCCAGAAATGATGCAAATGATTTTGGATCATAAAATTACTCCTGAGCAATTGATTGGAAGGAGAATTTCTCTTGAAGCCGCAGCAGAAGCCTTGATGCGTATGGACTCCTTCGGAGAAAATGGGATGGCGATGATCACTCAATTTTAAATCGAAAAATTACCTATGGAAAAAAATAAAAAACGCTGGTTTATACAGTCTGTGTCTGGTTTACTTCTCACCGCGACAGGACTGTCGATATGCATTCATGCCGGAGTGGAAAAATTAGGGGGAGAACAATGGTTTTGGACAGGCACTTTGGGCCTTGTGATTTTCCAGGCTGGATTGAGCCTGGTGATTGATGGGGTTCGGTACCGATAAATTTACTCAAAATTACTCCAAGCTAAAAATCTATCACAAACCCCTTAAAAGACCTTTAAATTATGACAACGCCATTTAAAGACTCAGAAGTCCGATGGGGAGTATTAGGCGTGGGTAAAGTGTGTGAACTCAAGTCCGCACCTGCGATGAATACCATCCCACATAGTAAGCTCGTTGCTGTCATGCGGAGAGATCCAGAAAAAGCTCAGGATTATGCGCTTCGACATGGAGTGCCAAACTGGTATAGCCGGGCAGAGGACTTGATTCAGGATCCAGAAGTCAACGCCATCTACATTGCCACGCCACCACATGTCCACTTAGAGCTTACCCAGCTAGCAGCCGCTGCAGGCAAGCCCGTCTACGTGGAAAAGCCAATGGCAAGAACCTACGTAGAATGCCTGCAAATGATTGATGCCTGCAAACTTGCAGGGGTACCCCTATTTGTCGCCTACTACCGAAGAAAGTTGCCTCATTTTTTGAAAATTAAAGAGCTGCTAGAGCATGGCGACATTGGTGAGATTCGGACGGTTCACATCAACTTGAAACAAGTCCTTACACCCAATCTAGTGAGCCAAACCGAAACCAATTGGCGTGTAATTCCGGAAATCGCAGGGGGTGGTTATTTTTATGACCTGGCCTCCCACCAACTGGACTTGCTGGACTTCTTTTTTGG
>CAMDEU010000045.1 GCA_945897085.1 Spirosoma fluviale
ACCAATCGGAAGTTGGTCCGTTCTTGAAATGTGCTTTTTCCTCCTACATCCACCTTTCGAATCGAATCTTTTAAAGAAACTACCGGAATGGCACTTCCTGATTTTGCTGCTTGCTCAAAGCTGGATTGAATTACTTTTTCACTCACAAAGGGTCTTACTCCATCGTGGATTGCAACCAGCCCCTCGGTGAATGGGAGCGCCATCAATCCGTTTTTTACCGATTGAAAGCGACTTTCCCCACCTGGAACCAATTCATGGGGCAGTGTAAAATTATGGTTGTCACACAAACTCCTCCAGTAATCGAAGTCATCCTTTGGTAGAACTAGGATTAAGTGGAGTTTTGGATCAGCACTAAAAAATTTTTCTAGCGTATGCATCAACACGGGCTTTCCTGCTAAAGGAAGGTATTGCTTGGGTAGGGAGGTTCCCATCCGCATCCCTTTGCCACCGGCGACGAGTATTGCTGCTTTGTTCATGCGCGTTGAATTGGTACAAAATTAAGGTCCTGGGCCAGACGCTCACTATTTTTCAAGGAATTTGTATCGCTGTGAGAAGGCAAATAACTACAAAAAAAGTCCCGTACGTACGGGACTGATTCGATTTACAAGATTAACATCGCATCTCCATAGGAGAAGAACCGATATTTTTCTTTGATGGCTTCTTTGTAGGCCTTCATGATCAATGGATATCCACCGAAAGCGGAGGCGGTCATGAGTAGCGTTGATTCCGGCAAATGAAAATTGGTGATCATCGCATTGGCAATTTTAAAGTCGTAGTGTGGAATGATAAATTTATCCGTCCATCCACTGCTTTCCTTCAATCTTCCTCCTGCAGTAACTGAGGATTCGATCGTTTTTAGGGAAGTAGTTCCCACTGCAACCACACGCTTATTATTGTCCAAGGATTTGTTGACCAAATTCACCGTTCGCTCCGTTATGAAGTAATTTTCTGAGTCCATTTTGTGTTTCGTCAAATCTTCCACATCTACTTGGCGGAAAGTGCCTAATCCCACATGGAGAGTGATTGGTGCAACTTCTATCCCTTTCAATTCCAATCGCTTTAGTAACTGTGGGGTGAAGTGAAGCCCTGCAGTAGGTGCTGCGACAGCGCCAACATTCTTTGCAAATACTGTTTGGTAACGCTCTTTGTCTTCGGGTTCAATGGGTCGCTCAATGATATCTTTCAATAGCGGAGTCTCGCCAAGGGTATCAATTGTTTTGTGAAATTCCTCTTCGGTGCCATCAAACAAAAAGCGGATGGTCCTTCCTCTTGAGGTAGTGTTGTCAATCACTTCAGCTACTAAATCACTATCTCCAAAATAGAGCTTGTTGCCCACCCTGATTTTTCGAGCTGGATCAACCAATACATCCCAAAGTTTGAATTCTGGATTCAGTTCCCGCAACAAAAAAACTTCGATTTTTGCACCTGTTTTTTCCTTATTCCCATACAGACGAGCAGGGAAAACCTTGGTGTCGTTGGTTACAAATACATCTCCCTCTTCAAAATAATCTAGGATGTCTTTAAAGGTACGGTGCTCAATTTCTCCAGTTTTTCGATGAACAACCATCAATCTAGACTCATCACGGTTATCAGCGGGGTAGAGTGCGACCAGTTTTTTGGGAACTTCAAATTTGAAATCAGATAATTTCATAGGGGATGTTTGAGAGTATTTAGCTTATATCAAAACTCGGTACGGAGATTGCTTTTAAAAAATGCAAAGTTAATAACAATAATGCCCAATTTCAGCTAACTTAACAAATTGTTTTAACCAACTAGTTATTCTATGCTCTTTTTAAAGCTTTCTTGGGAAAGTTTTAGGTTTGCCATTTCGGCCTTAAAATCCAACCTCACACGTACCATTCTTTCCCTTTTGGGGGTTACCATCGGCATTTTTGCCATCATTGCTGTATTTACATTAGTGGACTCATTGGAGGGAAAAATCAAGTCATCCTTCGCCTTTCTTGGCACCAATGTCATGCGCGTGGATCGATTTCCATTTGCATCTGGACCTCAAGACTATCCCTGGTGGAAGTATTTTCAGCGACCACCTGGCACCGTTGCTGAATATAAATTTTTGGAGGAAAGATTGAAAAATGCAGATGCAGTAACTGTTTCATCTTCCTCCTCTGCGACCATACAGGCAGGGAGCAACTCCTACGAAGGGACTTCTCTTTCTGGGATTGCCTACACCTACCAGAATGTGTTTGAAGTAGCCTTGGAAGAAGGGCGATACTTCTCCGAAGCAGAGATCAATGCCTCACGAAACCTGATTATTGTTGGAAAAAAAATCTCCAATACGCTATTTCCGAACCAGCCTGCCCTAGGCAAGGAAGTCAAAATCAAAGGAATGAAGTTTACCATCATTGGAATTTTTGAAGAGGAAGGGGAAGGGTTTTTGGAACTTCCCTCAAAGGATGAAGCCTGCTTGGTGCCTTTTGGGGCCTTTAGCAAAATGTACTACACCGGTCGAGATGGGCTTGAGCCCACTATCGCTGCCAAAGGCAGAGATACCGATGTGGGATTGGTTGCCTTAGAAAATGAAATGGCTGGGCTACTTCGTGCGAAAAGAGGATTGAAACCTACGCAAGAAAATAATTTTGCCCTCAACAAAACTGAATTTATCCAAAATGCAATCGGGTCTATCTTTGATGTGATTTCCGTGGCTGGCTGGGTAATTGGAGGATTTTCTATTCTGGTTGGCGGCTTTGGAATTGCCAATATCATGTTTGTATCCGTCCGAGAGCGAACCAACATCATCGGAATCCAAAAATCACTTGGAGCCAAAAATTATTTCATCCTATTCCAATTCCTCTTTGAAGCGATCTGCTTGAGTTTAATTGGTGGGGGCTCCGGAATCCTACTCGTGTACCTTCTGAGCTTCATTCCTTTGGGAAGCCTTGAACTGGTATTGTCCTTTAATAATATAATATTAGGCTTAGGTGTATCCTCTGTGATCGGTGTGGTAGCTGGGATTGTGCCTGCCACACTTGCCGCACGAATGGATCCTGTAGAAGCCATTCGGACAAACTAAAAGATAACAAAAAAGGTCCCGTCCTGCACATGCGGGACGGGACCTTTTTTGTTATTTGTTGCTCTTCCTTAATCTTCTAAAGAAATCGTCGGTTCAGTCGGCAGCAATCCCGAAGCTCCTTTGATCTTTCCTTCCAACTCATCGAGTAATTCAGGATTGTCTAAGAGTAGACTTTTTACTGCATCACGACCTTGACCTAGTTTTTCTCCATTGTAGGAGAACCAAGATCCTGCCTTTTTGATGATTTCCAGCTCCACTCCAAGGTCGATGACTTCGCCCACTTTAGAGATGCCCTGACCATATATGATATCAAATTCCACCACTTTAAAAGGTGGAGCCACCTTATTTTTAACCACCTTAACCCGTGTTCTATTGCCTAATACATTGTCTGGACCATCCTTAATCTGTCCTACTCGACGGATGTCCAAGCGCACAGAAGCATAAAACTTCAAGGCGTTACCACCCGTAGTCGTTTCCGGACTTCCAAACATGACTCCAATTTTGTCACGCAGCTGATTGATAAAAACGCAGGAACAGCCTGTTTTGTGAATCGCTCCTGTTAGTTTCCGAAGCGCCTGCGACATCAAACGAGCCTGCAAGCCCATTTTGCTTTCGCCCATTTCCCCTTCTAGTTCTCCTTTTGGAACCAAGGCCGCCACGGAGTCAATGACAATGATGTCAATCGCTCCCGAACGGATCAAATGTTCTGCAATCTCCAAAGCTTGTTCCCCATTGTCCGGCTGGGAAATCAGTAGGTTTTCAGTGTCAATCCCTAGTTTTTCTGCATAATTCCTATCAAATGCATGTTCTGCATCAATAAATGCTGCCATACCTCCAGCTTTTTGAGCTTCGGCTATGCAATGCAGAGTCAAGGTTGTCTTTCCAGAAGATTCTGGGCCGTAGATTTCGATGACCCTACCTCTAGGAATACCTCCAATCCCCAAGGCCATGTCCAAACCTAGAGAACCAGTGGAAATGGCGGGGATATCCAGTACTTTATTGTCGCTAAGCTTCATAACAGCACCTTTGCCGTATGTTTTTTCAAGCTTGTCAATGGTGAGCTGTAATGCTTTGAGTTTTTCTGCGTTGATCGTACTCATGTTGAGTTTGGGTATAGGTTAAAATGTTCAAGTTACCGATTTGCTATTCAAATAACAAGGTAATGTCCTACCTTGTTTTCGCTGTGCAAATTTGTACTTTTAACCTTTAAAACCGCATATTTGGTAAAATTTATCCCAGGATTATTTCGTTTTTGTCACAAATTGTCAGTTATCTAATGAGGCGCTATTTCCGGATCCTCTTGTTCGCCTTTTTTCCTCTCACAGCGACCTGGGCACAATCTCCTTCCAAACCCATTCCCTTCACTTATGGAGAAGAATTATTTTTTGACGTGAGCTATGGCTGGGTTAATCTGGCTGAAGGGCGACTGCTCGTGGGGAAAAAACCAATTATTGAAAATGACCAGCCTCATTTTAAAATTGATGCGTTTGGAAACACCATAGGTGCAGCTACCCTTTTTGGAAAAGTAAACGACAACTGGGGAACTCACCTGAATACCCAAAGTCTATTGCCCAGGCTCTCCTACCGCTACATTGAAGAGGGACGCTACCGAAGAAACGAAAAGATTTATTTTGACCAACAAAATAAAAAGGCCACCCTAGAGCTATACGATCGGGAAAACAAAAAGATCAAGGAGGTTAAAGTGTTTTCACTTCCAGGTACGGTACAAGATTTGGTTAGTGGATTTTATTATTTACGCACCTTAGACCTCTCCGACATACGGAAGGGACAAGAAATTTTAATTCGAGGATTTTTTGACAAAGAAATATATAACCTAAAATTAATATTCGAGGGAACTGAAACACTTGAAACGAGCCTCGGCAGGAAGGAAACCTATCTCTTTTCCCCTCGAATCCCTAAAAATAGCCTATTCCGAGGAGAGTACCCCGTAAAAGTCTGGATTACCAAGGATGCCAACAAAATCCCAGTAAAAATCAAAGCCAATCTATTTATTGGCTCCTTGAATATCGACATCCGAAGCGCCCGAGGATTGAAAAATTAGAATGGCTAAACGATTAACACTAACTTAACAAAGCGCAAGGAAAAGATGATATTTGAGGTGCTTTTGGTTTGGTCTTTGAAAAGTGACACTACTATTTAATTTGAAGCCGTAGATATTCATTAATTTTCACAAACATTTCGGAATTCTTCTTATGGCAGAAAAACAAAAAATCAAGGTATTGGTCGTCGATGATGAACCAAGCATCGTAGAAATTTTAAAGTACAACCTGCAAAAAGAGGGTTATGATGTAGCTACCGCTGAAGATGGTCTCAAAGCGGTCAAGACGGCGATTAAATTTCAACCTGATGTCATTTTATTAGACATCATGATGCCCAATCTAGACGGGGTAGAAACCTGCCTTCAAATACGGCAAATCCCAGAGCTAAAGCATACCTTTATTATATTCCTTACCGCACGATCAGAAGAGTACTCGGAGGTAGCCGCTTTTGATGTTGGAGCCGACGACTACATCACCAAGCCGATCAAACCACGCGCTTTAATGAGCCGCATCGCAGCCTTATTCAGAAGAGATGCCAAAAAGGAAAAAGAAAAAGGTCATATAAAAATACGAGATTTGAAAATTGACCGCAGCAGCTATACCATAGACAAAGCGGGAAGAACAATTACCTTACCAAAAAAGGAATTTGAACTCTTACACTTTCTAGCCAACAATCCCAATGTAGTGTTTAGCCGAGACGAGCTTTTGCACAATATTTGGGGATCTGATGTTTTCGTTTTAGCTCGGACAGTGGATGTTCACATCCGAAAAGTGCGTGAAAAAATTGGGGAAGAGTACATCACTACGGTCAAAGGGGTAGGCTATAAATTTGAATTAGGTTAACATGCCAACAGGGTCTCGGCACATATCCTTAATTCTAGCAATTGCCATTTCTGGTTTGTTAACGGCTTTTTTATACCTGATTCCCTACTCCACTACTTCAACACTTTGGGCGGCGCTACTTTTATCCTTTTCCATTTCCTACTTACTATTAAGCATTTCGTTAGAGTTTCTAGTCTTTAGCGAAATCGGAAATATTTATGGCCTCTTGGAAAAAATTCAGAAAAAAGACCTGACAGAGATTCAAGACAATTCCATACAATCGAAGCTCTCCCCGTTAAAAAAAATAAACAAAGTGATCAATTCCTATGCGCGCGCAAGACAGAGCGAAATTGATACGCTAAAGAAAAACGCTGAATTCAGACGGGAATTTATTGCAGACATCTCTCACGAGTTTAAAACTCCGATTTTTGCAACGCAAGGCTACATCCATACCCTTATTGATGGGGCCATAGATGACAAGCAGGTTCGGATGAAGTTCCTCAGGAAAGCTGCAAAAAGTTTAGATTCCCTAGACAGATTGGTTCACGATTTGCTCACCCTCAACCAAATGGAATCTGGAGTCATCAAATTTACATTCTCAGAGTTTGATCTTCTAGAGTTGGTGGTCGAAGTAATCGAAGAGTTAGAACATAAGGCAGGTAAACGAGAGGTACACATTACCTTAGAGGCTGACCCTACTAAAAGCTATCCCACAATCGCGGACCGACAAAAAATTTACCGCGTATGTCAAAATCTAATTTTCAATGCCGTCAAATACAATTATGATGGCGGAGAGATAAAGGTGAGCTTAAAGGTGAGCAAAAATCAAATTCAGGTAGAAGTCAAGGACACTGGTCCTGGCATCCCTCCTGAGGATTTAAAACGCATTTTTGAACGCTTTTACCGCGTAGAAAAAAGCAGATCTAAAGGCAAAGGAGGCACAGGACTTGGGTTGGCCATCGTCAAACATATCCTAGAAGGCCATAAAAGTAAAATCTCTGTAACCTCAGTGGTGGGAAAAGGATCCATTTTTAGCTTTGAACTCCCCTTAGAAAAAAAGAAGAGCGATTCGATTGAAGAGATCTAAGTAAGCCCTCTTCCTGAAAGCGGTTTACCTCGCCAATTTTATCCTTCCATTCCCCCCACTAATTAGCTCATTTGAGAAGTAATTCTACCAATACTTTTTGGACCGAACTGGAATGGCTAGTTTTGTCGTTGCAAACTGGGCAAACTCCTCAATGAAAAAAATAACGTTTGAAGACCTGATTCTTTTAGAAAATTCGGATTTCATGGCCATCAACAAACCACCCTACCTGTCGAGTTTGGACGACCGGCACGAGGCTCAGAATATCCTAGACTTAGCCAAAACCTATTGGGAAGAAGCACAGCTTTGTCACCGCTTGGATAAGGAAACCTCCGGCTGCCTGGTTATTGCCAAGCATCCCGAAGCCTACCGACATTTGGCCATGCAGTTTGAAAATAGACAGGTGGAAAAAATTTACCATGCGGTAGTGGAGGGCATCCAAGACTTTCAGTCCCTGCTGGTGGATCGCAACTTGGCTGCCAATAACAAGGGAATTGCCAAGGTAAGCAAGGAGGGTAAACCTGCTCAAACCCTGGTCACCACGCTCAGAACCTATTTTGCACACACCCTACTCGCATGCAGTCCAATCACAGGCCGCCTCCACCAAATACGAGTTCACCTAGCCTACTTAAAGGCTCCTATTTGTGGGGATACGCTGTATGGAGGCAAACCTTTATATCTCTCGGCTTTGAAGCGTCGATTCAACTTAAAGAAAGAGACGGAGGAACTTCCAATCATGCAGCGTGTATCCTTGCATGCCTTTAGTATCCAATTTTTAGGCCTTGATGGCAAGAAAATTACTATTGAAGCCCCTTACCCCAAAGACTTTCAAGTTTTGGTGCAGCAGCTCGAAAAGAACAGATAGCACAAGATTCCTTCCCATTTGGGAGATTTAGCTAAAAAAAAATTAGCTAAACCAATGAAAATTAGGCTTTAGGAATGCAAATAGTTTGCATAGAAAAATAAATGCTCCTATCTTTGTGTCCCTTTTTGGGGTCGATAATTAATTAATAAGCTAAAAATTAAACAGTTACAAAGTGGATACTCTGAGCTATAAGACCATCTCAGCCAACAGCTCCACCGTAGAAAAGCAATGGGTGATCGTGGATGCCCATTCTGCAATTCTAGGACGCTTGGCTAGTGATGTTGCGAAAATCTTGAGAGGAAAGACGAAGCCTAGCTTCACTCCTAACGTTGATTGTGGTGACAATGTCATCGTAATCAATTCAGACAAGGTTCGATTGACGGGTGACAAGTGGGACGCAAAAATATATGTGCGTCATACTGGATACCCAGGTGGACAGCGAATCTCTACTCCTCGAATGTTGAAGCAGAAATCTTCAACTATTCTGATAGAGAAAGCAGTCAAAGGCATGTTGCCTAAAAACAGATTAGGAAGTAAGTTGTACGGCAACTTGTACGTGTACGAAGGATCTGAGCATCCTCACGCAGCACAGCAGCCGAAAGCCATCACCCTTTAATTGCTGACGCATGGACACAATCAATACCATCGGTAGAAGAAAGACTTCGGTAGCCCGAATTTACATGACGCCAGGTAACGGTAAAATCACCGTTAACAAAAAATCAATTGAAGTTTATTTCCCATTTGAGCTACACCAAATTGTAGTGAAGCAGCCTTTAACGCTTGTTGGCGTAGAAGGAACTTACGACTTACAAATCAATGTAGACGGTGGTGGAATCACTGGACAGGCGGAAGCCGCTCGTATGGCCATCTCTAGAGCACTTTGCGAAGCAGATGGAACACACAGAGGTCCATTGAAGAAAGAAGGTTTCCTTACTCGTGACCCTAGAATGGTAGAACGTAAGAAGCCAGGACGTAAAAAAGCAAGAAGAAAATTCCAGTTCTCGAAGCGTTAATTAGAATTTTACTTCAATCAATAGAAACCAATTTCATTCATGTCAAAAATAGAATACAAAGACTTACTGGATGCTGGTGTTCACTTCGGACACTTGACGAGAAAGTGGGATCCAAGAATGTCTCCATATATCTTTATGGAGAAGAACGGTATCCATATTATCGACCTTAATAAAACGCTTGCTTGCCTCGAAGAAGCATCCAACGCAATCAAGCAAATTGTACGTTCCGGCAAAAAAATCATGTTTGTCGCTACAAAAAAACAAGCCAAAGACCTCGTTGCTGCAGAAGCACAACGTCTCAACATGCCTTACGTGACCGAAAGATGGTTGGGTGGAATGTTGACCAACTTCGCTACTATCCGCAAATCTCTTAAGAAGATGTCTTCCCTAGAGAAATTGATGAAAGAAGATGGGTACAAAAACTTGGCTAAGAAAGAGCGTTTGATGGTAACCCGTCAAAAGGAAAAAATGGAAACGATCTTGGGTGGCATCGCCGACCTAAGCCGACTTCCAGCTGCGCTTTTTGTAGTAGACATCAAAAGAGAACACATTGCCATTGCTGAAGCGCAAAAATTAGGAATCCCTGTTTTTGCTTTGGTAGATACCAACTCTAATCCAAACGAGGTGGAATTCCCAATCCCAGCAAACGATGACGCATTCAAGTCTGTGTCTCTTTTAGTGCATGCATTCGGTGCAGCCATCGAAGAAGGCCTATCTGAGCGCAAGAAAGATAAGGATGATGCCAGAATTTCTGAAGAGGAAGAGGCAAAAAGAGCCGTGGACGCCGAAACAAAGGAATAATCCACTCATGTATTGCATCTAAAATAAATTGAACATCTGGCGTAAGTCGATGTTCAATTTTTTGTTTAAACTCGGCGCTTGCGCCATTTCTAAAGTAAAACAGACCCGCTCCGAAGTGGGTCAGATTCCAACGAACTATCTAAACGAAACATCCCATGGCAATTACTGCACAAGACGTAAACAAACTGAGACAAATGACCGGCGCAGGCATGATGGACTGCAAAAAAGCGCTAACCGAGGCCGATGGCGACTTCGAAAATGCAGTGGACATCCTCAGAAAAAAAGGTCAGAAAGTATCTGCTTCTAGAGCTGATCGCGAAACTAAAGAAGGCTTAGTAGTCACTCGTTTGACTAACGGCAACGCGAAAGGAATCTTGCTTTCGCTTACCTGCGAAACTGACTTTGTTTCTAAAAACGAAGGATTTGGCGCATTTACTAACTCCCTAATTGATTTGGCAGTAAGTAACGGATCCACTACCACTGCTGAAGTACTTGCCCTACCTATGGAAGGCAGCACCATTGCAGAAAAAATCATTGAAATGACTGGTAAAATCGGAGAGAAACTTGAAATATCTCACTACGAAGTCATCAATGCCGATCAAGTCGTCTCCTATGTACACTCCAACGGAAAATTGGGCGTACTTGTAGGATTGGTAAACACTTCAGGTACCAACGTAGAAGAAGCTGGAAAAGACGTGGCTATGCAAATTGCTGCCATGAATCCAGTAGCAGTGGACAAGGATGGCGTAGATGCAACTACCATCGAACGAGAAATCGAAATCGGTAAGGAGCAAGCTAGAGCCGAAGGCAAGCCAGAAGATATGCTCGAGAAAATTGCCCTTGGCAAGCTTCAGAAATTCTACAAGGAAAGCACCTTGCTTAGCCAATTGTTTGTGAAAGATAATTCCAAGTCTATTGCTCAATACCTAGACGGTGTAAACAAAGGGCTGACTGTAAATACATTCAAACGGATTTCTATCGGTTAATTTACCCTAGATTCAACAAAAAAGCCCGCTCGGAAATCATTCTGAGCGGGCTTTATCTTTTTAAACCTCGAATTACCGGTTCATCAGGGACTCAATCTCCTCTGCTTCAATCGGAATGTTGCGCATCAAATCCAGGTACCCATTCTCTTGAACTACGATGTCATTCTCGATGCGTACTGCAAATCCCTCCTCAGGAATGTAAATTCCCGGCTCCACGGTAAATACCATGCCTGATGAAATCGGGAAATGCATCGTGCCTACATCGTGTACATCCAATCCCAAGTGATGGGAGGTGCCGTGCATAAAATACTTTTTGTAGGCAGGCCAGGCAGGATCCTGATTTTTGATAGCGGTCTGATCCAGCAAGCCCAAGCCAAGCAGCTCCCCTTGCATCACCAAACCCACTTCTCGGTGGTAGTCTTGGATGGTCACTCCAGGACGCAACATGCTCGCCGCTTCTCGCTCCACACGCAACACTGCATCGTAGACCTGACGCTGCCGCTTGGTGTAGCGTCCATTGACCGGAATGGTTCGGGTCATGTCTGCATTGTAGTTGCCATACTCAGCAGCCACATCAAGAAGGAGGAGTTCTCCATCTAAACAAGCCTTGTTGTTTTCAATGTAATGCAACACGCAGGCTGATGGCCCCGAAGCAATGATGGGCTCGTAAGCAAAGCCTTTGCTTCGGTTACGAACAAACTCGTGTACAAACTCTGCTTCAATTTCGTACTCCGTAACTCCTGGCTTCACCATTCCGAGTACGCGACGGAATCCCTTTTCGGTGATGTCGCAGGCCACTTGCAACTGCTGGATTTCTTCAGGCTCCTTTACCCCACGGAGTTCATGCATCAGGGGCGCTGCACGCTCCACAATATGCAAAGGGTACTTCTCCTTGCAGGTCTTGATAAAGCGTGCATCTCTCGTTTCCACCACTACTCCAGCCCGCAGGTGCTCGTTGGTATTCAGGTAAATGCGCTCCGACAGGTTAACCACCGAATTGAAAATGGAGTCAAAGGTCGTAAGCCACTGTATGTTTTCAATTCCAGAGGCAGCAAAGGCTTCCTCTTTAGTGTATTTATGTCCTTCCCATACCGCGATGTGGTCATTGGTCTCTCGGAGAAATAACACTTCCCTCCAAGCTGGATTTGGGCAGCCCGGAGCCAAAAGTAAGATGGTCTCCTCCTGATCGATCCCGCAGAGGTAAAATAAGTCGTTATTTTGCCTAAACTTCATGGTACCATCCGCATTGGTAGGTAAAATATCATTGGCATTGAAGATTGCTACCGCGTTTTTCGCCATTTTTACAGCAAACTTGGCTCGATTGCGTTGGTAGATTTCTTTCGGAAGGGGAGTATATTTCATTGCAGACAAATTATATTGCCAAGATAGTAAAATAGGACGTTTTTTAGAATGAAAATTCTAGGGACAGTTTAGATTGCGTGCACATCATTTCACCAACCCGGAACCATCGCGTATGCAGTTAAGTTGTAAAGAGCTTCCCAATGGGATTCGGATTATCCATCAGGAGATCCCACATACCCGTATGGTGCACTGTGGATTTATCCTCAATATTGGCAGCAGAGATGAGAGCCCCGAACAAGAGGGCCTGGCACATTTTTGGGAACACATGGCCTTTAAAGGCACCCAAAAACGAAAAACCTTTCACATCATCAACCGCCTCGAGTCCTTAGGGGGAGAACTGAATGCCTACACCACCAAGGAGAAGGTCTGTTTCTATGCATCGGTCCTCAAAGACCACTACGGCAAGGCTGCCGAATTGCTCTACGATATCACCTTCCACTCCACCTTCCCGGAAAAGCAAATTGAACGAGAGCGGCAAGTGATCCTGGAAGAAATGGCCATGTACCGTGACTCTCCGGACGATGCCATCCAAGACGAGTTGGATGAACTTGTTTTTGAGCATCATGCCCTGGGTAGAAATATTTTAGGAACGGAAGAGACGGTATCCAACTTTCACCACCACGACTTCATCGACTTTATCTCCTCACGATTGGATACCTCCCAGCTGGTTTTCTCCGTGGTTGGTAATATCTCCTTCGAAAAAGTCATCCGCCAAATAGAAGGGGCCTTACGAGAAATCCCCACCAAAAGAACCCTCTATACCCGAAGTGGATTTCAAACCTACCAACCAAAGCACAAGACCGTAAAGCGTGAGGTCACGCAATCCCTTTGTGCCATCGGAAGGCCCGCCTATTCTCTGCACGATCCCAATCGCTACAAGCTGTTTTTGCTCAACAATATCCTAGGAGGCCCAAGCATGAATAGCAGGCTCAACCTCTCCCTTCGAGAAAATTATGGCTATGTATATAGTGTGGAATCTACCTACCAGCCTTTCTCTGATACCGGATTTTTTGGAATCAATTTTGGCACCGAAGAGAAAACGCTGAAGAAAAGTCTGACGATTGTTCACCGTGAACTCGAAAAACTGCGCGCCAATAAACTAGGTAGCCTGCAGCTTCATACCGCCAAAGTCCAAGCTATTGGACAAATGGCGATGGCGGAGGAAAACTATGCTGGATTGATGCTAGTCTACGGGAAAAGTATCCTTGACCATGGGAAAGTAGACCCTTTGGATCTGATTTTTGATCAAATTCGCTCCACCACCGCTGCTGAACTACAAGACATTGCTCAGGAGATTTTTCAAGCCGATCAGCTAACTCAGCTCATTTATACCCCTGCTTGATATGGAGTTTATTGCGCCAGAACTGCTCGCCTACTGCGAGGCCCATACCCAAGCGGAGGATCCACTACTGCTGAAAATCACGCGCGAAACTCAGGCGAAGGTCCTCCTTCCTCGCATGCTCTCCGGACATCTGCAGGGGAAAACATTAGAGTTTTTTGCCAAAATGCTTCAGCCAAGCTCCATTTTAGAAATCGGTACCTTCACTGGCTACTCCGCAATTTGCCTTGCTCGTGGCCTTGCCCCCGGTGGAACACTGCTCACACTAGACATCAATGATGAGCTGGAAACGATGGTCCGGGGATTTTTTGAGGAAAGTGGACTTGCTTCGCAAATCGATTACCGCCTTGGAAATGCACGTGAGCTACTCCCTTCAATACCAGGCCCCTTTGACCTGATTTTTATCGATGCGGATAAGTATTACTACAGCACCTATTACGAGTTGGTCATCGACAAACTACGGCCTGGAGGTATCCTCCTAGCAGACAATGTCCTGTGGTCAGGAAAAATCCTAGTGGAAGAAGGACAAAAAATAGACAAAGACACGCAGGCCTTGCTGGATTTTAACCAAAAGCTCGCCGAAGATCCTCGCGTAGAAACGCTCCTATTGCCCATTCGTGATGGAATATTAATGGCTCGAAAGCGGTAAGCTGTAAAAAAGGGTCTCATTTTTGCTAGCTTCTGCATAGGGCCAAACTCTTCTCATTTTAATGAAAGCTCAACTTCGTTTTCAATTTTTATTTTTTCTTCTTTTTTCTGGAAGCCAGCTTCTTCAGGCACAGATTCCCCAGGTTCCTTTGGAGATGGAATTCGCAGATTTAACCTTGAAAATCCACCCTCAAGCCCAGCGAGAAATTCAATTGGATGTCGATGCCCTCTACCGCAATGCCGCCTACTTTAAGGTAAAAGCGGAACGCATTAACCTTTACCTCCCCATCGTGGAGCGAGAACTCCGCAATCAAAATATCCCAGACGAAATCAAGTATTTAGTTATCCAAGAAAGTGGATTGGTGCCTGATGCCGTATCTACCTCCAACGCGGTAGGCTTCTGGCAGTTTAAGCAAGGGACAGCCGAAGAGGTGGGGCTTCGAGTAGATGGACAAGTGGACGAGCGGAAAAGCATTGTAGCCTCCTCTCGTGGTGCGGCGATTTACCTAAAAAAACACCAAGGCGTACTCAACAATTGGATGACTGCCCTGGTCTCCTATCAGATGGGATTGGGAGGCGCTAAGGCCTATTTTGGCAACCAATATGCAGGTCAAAAAGTAGTGAATATTGACCGCAACACCCACTGGTACTTTAAGAAGTATTTAGCACACAAAATCGCATACCAGCCTTCCACTACTTATTTAACCTCCAATTCCACACGCCTTTCTGAGGTGCAAATTCAAGGGCCCACCACCTTTGCTTCCCTTGCAAAGCAGTTTGGCGTCACAGAAGCACACTTGATTGAGTACAACAAATGGGCCGGAAACGGGAAAGTACCTGCAGGCTCCTTTACCCTTTTCTTTGTCAAAGGAACTGGACTTCCAGAGGGTCCTGTCGTCAATCAAAATCCCGTGGCTACTACTGAAACAGCTGCCACTAAACCTGCTAAAGCTTCCAAACTGTCCGACTCCTACCCTAGGATCACAGGAAATACTACCAAAGCCTCTCAGACTAAGCAAATTCTGGTAAATAACTTAGATGGAGTACAGGCTGCCGCCAACGCGTCAACTAGCTCATTTTCGGAAGAAATCGGCATCCGAGAAAAACGCTTCATTAAATTAAACGACCTCCCGGAAACAGAGCAGATCGAACAGGGCACATATTACTACACCCAGCGAAAGCGCCCGAGTGCAGAGGTGGATACCCATGTGGTAGAAGCTGGGGAGACACTATGGATTATTTCCCAAAAATATGGCATCCGTCTGGCCTCGTTAAAATCTAAAAATAGAATTCGAAAAGACTCAGAGCTTCGCCCTGGTATGGTGCTGAATCTGAAGGAATCCCTAAAAAGAGGTGCAGAAATCCCTACCTATTCGGAGCCCAAGCCCGTGGTCACAAGTCCTACCCCACCTGCCCCTGCTGCACAGCCTAAAGTAGAACAGGCTCAACAGGCTCCAGCACAAAAAGTACAGCAGCCCCAAACTCCTTCCTACTCCTTCCACACAGTGAGTGCAGGCGAAACCCTATTTTCCATCTCCAAAAGATATGGAATGTCGGTAGAGGAACTCAAACAACTCAACAGCATTGGCGCTCAAAACTTGATCACGATAGGACAAAAATTACGTATTTTGACCCCTTGATCTGATCAACCCAATCCCATGCGGAATTGCTTTTTCCTAATCGGCCTGTTATTCTTTAGCAGCTCCCCCTTTGTAAAGGCGCAGGACCGTAAAATAGTGCCGGATACGGTAATCATCGATCGGGATACCTTGGTCATGCTGGGAGACTCATTGCTCATCCAGGAGCCAATAAAAGAAACGTTCTGGAAGAAAGGGGGAACTTACACGCTAAATATTCAACAGGTTACCTTGAGCAATTGGGCGGCAGGAGGTACAGGATCTTTTGCGCTGAATTCTGGAGCTACCCTGTTTGCCAATTACAAAAAAGACAGCAAGGTTTGGGATACCCAGCTGACGGTCAATTTGGGTTTTAACCGACAAAATGAGAGGGACTACAAAACCCGAAAAACCAACGACAACTTTATTTTCGTGAGTAACTATGGGCGGCAGCTTTC
>CAMDEU010000046.1 GCA_945897085.1 Spirosoma fluviale
CCATAAAATAGATACACATGGCAGGAGCTAAAGAGACACCTAGACAACGGATGATCGGGATGATGTACCTGGTATTGACGGCCCTTTTGGCCCTCCAGGTAAGCAACCAGATCCTCCAGAAGTTTATTCTTCTCAACGATGGGATGGAGCGAACTTCTAAAAACTATGTTTTAAAAAACGAGTCTATGGTAGGTTCAATTGAATATACCATTGCGCAGCAAGGAAATAATGAAAAGGACTTTCCAAAAATCGCTGCATCAAAAAAAGTAAGAGCTGCAACCAAGGAAATATACGAATACATTGAAGGGCTCAAATTGGAATTGATCAAACAGTCCAACGCAAAAAATGAAGAAGGAAATTTTGTTACCTCCTCGCTAAAGAATACAGAGGCTTCAGGAAATTTGTTTGTTTATCAAGAAAAAGGAGAAGAGTTAAAGAAAAAGCTGAATGATTTCCCTAAAACAGTGGAAGGTATTTTGAAAGGTGTTGGGGTTACAAATTTGACTTTTCTTCCAATTGCCCGTGATGCATCGGAGATCGAATTATTTGCGAATGACATGGAGGTAAGAAATAAGAGTTTTGTGAACCTTAATTTTGTAAAATCTCCTGTAGGTGCTACCATTGCGATTTTATCTCAATTTCAAAATGAGGTTTTGAATATTGAAAATGAATCTTTAACCACTATTGCAAATACAATAGGGTCTTTTTATTTCAAAGCGGATATTACGGAAGCCAAAATCTCAGCGATATCTAATGTGGTTGCTGCGGGTACCAAGTTTGAAGGAACGATGTTTATCGCATCTTCCTCTTCTTCGGCCTCTCCAACCATGACTTTGGATGGAAGATCCATTCCTGTTGATGCAAAAGGATTTGGTAAAATTGAATTTGTAGCTACTCCGGCAGGAAGTTACGACGATAGAGGGGTAGCAAAAAAGTTGTTGAGAGGCCAGATTGTTACGAATGTAGGAGGAGAAGATAAGGTGTTGCCTATCGAATATGAATATTTTGTTGCGCAGCCCGTTATCAAAATCACTTCAGAAGTAGTACAGCAGCTCTATGCGGGTTGTGCGAATGACTTGAATATCGATGTGCCTGCACTTGGCAACTCCTATGCTCCTGAATTTACAGTAACGAATGGAGATAAAATTAAAGGTTCCAAAGCTGGTCAGGTGACCATTGTGCCAAATGCCAGCGGAAAGGTGACGATAGGAGTGAGTAGTGGAGGTAATAGAATTGGGGATGAGACTTTTGATATTAAGCCTGTTCCTAATCCTACAATCAGTGTTCTTGCTGCCAATGGATCTGAATTAGATATCAGTCAAGCACAAACCACGAATGTGTTGAGCGGGGTAAAAATTGTTGCTAAATCTGATCCTAACTTTGCGCGGACTATGGCTAAAGATGCCAATTTTGCGGTAACAGGTGGAGAAATAACCTTGGTACGAAACGATGTTCCCAGAGGGACTCCCGCTTCTATTGGAGCTGGAATTAGAGGACTACTTGGTGGAGCTGCTTCAGGAGATATCTTAGTGATTCGAATCAATCAAATCACTAGAACTAATTTTAGAGGAGAAAAAATACCTATGGATTTCCGTGGGGTAATTACGGTACGCGTGAAGTAAAATTCTTAGTGTACTAAAACCATAATTGCTATGAATAAATTTCTCAGTTACACTTTGTTTGCTTGCCTTATAGGCCTTGGCTTTGCTGGTGAAGCCACTGCACAAGTTGCTACTTCTGTTAATCCTTCTGGACTTGGGACGCGTCAGTATGCTATGGATACGGTGTATTCTGCCAAGCGCATTCGTGAGGATGACAAAATGTATCAAATCTCAGTTTGGAGAAGGATAGATTTACGTGAAAAGTACAACGTACCTCTTTATGGCTCTGGAGATACCAAAGAAAATGGGATCATTAATCATATCTACAAAGGAGTTAAGCAAAATGCTTTGGAGGTTTTTGCAGATGAAAATTTTACTCAGCCTCTTTCAATCGCTAAATTTGATTCTGCCTTCTGGAAAACAGATTTTCAAGATTCAATTTTTGTAAAGCAATTATTCTTCTTTGACTTCAAAGAGGACTTTGTTTTTGATCGTCAGCATTCCCAATTTAAGTTTGATATCAAGTATATCCAGTTGGTGATGCCAGCAGATACTAATGCAGATCCGAATTCAGGGGTAGGTTTTCAAAAGACAATAGGCTTTATCCGTTATAAGGACTTTATTGCCCATTTTGAAAAGCATCCAGATGCTCGATGGATTAATTTTAAAAACATTTCAAAAAGCCTAACCTACAATGAGGCTTTTGAATCTCGATTATTCAGATCAGTAGTGACTCGCTATACCAACCAAGACGAAGCATTGGTAATTGACTTGGTTGATAAAAATACTCCTGTAGAAAGGCGAAAAATGCAAGCCTACTTGGATGCACTCGCTTTCGAATACAAGCTACTAGACTTTGAAAATTCGGTTTGGGAATGGTAAAAAATAAAGCCTCGAATTAGTTCGAGGCTTTATTTTTTTCTAACTCAGCAAGCAGGACTTTGGCTTTAGAAGCGCCGATCACTCCGGCGATCTCCTCTTCCGAAGCAAGTCGGATTTTTTTTACCGATTTAAATTCTTTCAATAATTTTTCCGCGGTAAGTGCTCCTATCCCCTCAATTTCTGTCAATTGGCTATTGAGCGCTTTTTTACTACGGACCTGCCTATGGAAGGTAATTGCAAAGCGGTGGGCCTCATCGCGGATGCGTTGCAAGAGCTGCAGGCTCTCCGATTTTTTGTCTAAGTGAATGGGGTATTGGTCCCCCGGGAAGTAGATTTCCTCTAGCCGCTTGGCAATCCCAATAATGGGCATCTTTCCATAAACACCTAGTTCCTGCAAAGCTTCTACAGCAAAAGACAATTGCCCCTTGCCCCCATCTATTACCACGAGCTTTGGAAGGGGAAGCCCTTCTTCAAGCAGTCTTTTGTAGCGACGCCCAACTATCTCCTTCATGCTGGCAAAGTCATTAGGGCCTTCCACGGTCTTTACATGGTAGTGCCGGTACTCCTTGACGGCGGGTTTGCCTTGCTTAAAGCAGACCATACTGGCTACAGGATTCGTTCCTTGGATGTTGGAATTGTCAAAGCACTCAATATGGTCGGGGATCTCTAGAAGACTTAGGTCTTGCTGAAGCTGGCGGATTACCCTGTCCTTTTTGTCTTGATTGAGCCCTTGAAGCAGTGCTTTCTCTTTTTTGTAATACAGTGCATTCTTGAGGGACAAGTCAATCAGTTTTTTCTTATCCCCAATTTTAGGGACGCTTAAGTTTAGTCCTTCAATGGGCTCGAGCTCTAGGTTGACCAGTATTTCCTCTGCATCACTTTGGAACTGATCCTGAAGTCGGATTAAAGCGGTGACTAAAAGCTCTTGTTCGGATTCATCCAAGCGTTTTTTTAGTTCCACATTTTTGGAGGTGATCATGGCCCCATTTTTCACGCGCATGTAGTTGACATAGGCAGTTTTCTCATCGGCTACCAAGGTGCATACATCCAAATTGGCGATGCTTGGATTGGTGATGAGGGACCTGGCCTGGTACTTTTCAAGGAGATCCAACTTGTTTTTGACTTGTTGCGCTTGTTCAAATGCCAGCTTTTCTGCCAGTATATCCATGCGTTGCTTGAAGTGGGTCTTGGCGGGCGCTAGGTTGCCTTTGAGGATGTGTTTGGCTTGCTCCAGATCTGCGAGGTAGTCGGCTTCGACCTGCTTGCCCACGCATGGGCCTTGACAATTGCCGATATGGTATTCTAGGCAAACCTTGTATTTCTGTTCCTGGATCTTGAGATACGAAAGGTCCAAGCTACAGGTGCGAATGGTAAATAGCTCTCGTATCAGATCGAGGACGTTATTCATGGCCTTTACACTCGCAAATGGGCCGAAGTAAGTTCCTCTTTTTGGGATGTATTTGCGGGTGGGGAAAAGTCTGGGAAAGCTCTCTTTGGTGAGGATTAAATACGGATATGTCTTGTCATCCCGAAGAAGGATGTTGTATTTGGGCTGGGCTTTTTTGATCAGGTTGTTTTCAAGCAGGAGCGCATCCAATTCGGTGTTAACCAGGGTGATCTCTATTTTAGCGATTTCTTTGACCATTCGCCTCGTTTTGAGATTGATGCCACTATTTTTATTGAAGTAGCTGCTTACTCGTTTTTTCAGGCTTTTGGCCTTTCCTACATAAATCAATTCCTGCTCTGTATTGTAATATTTATACACCCCTGGCTGATCCGGTAAGGAGTGGTGATCTTCTGGCAGAAATGAGGAGGACAGCATGGGATAAAATTAAAAAAAACAGCCTAACAAGTAGGCTGTTTTTGTCCGGATTGATCCGAAGTTAAAAATCATTTTTTTTGGTGTCGTAGTCAAAGCCGGCATTCTGTTGGCTATCAAACTCGTATTTATCACAATCAATCTCAATACTTAATGGCCGTTCTGGCCTTGGGAATGGGCCTTTGGTATAGCCCAATTGAGAATCTGCATAAACTTTGGCCATAAACTTTGCCCAAATGGGGCGAGCAGTTTTGGCTCCTTGACCAGAGGCCCAGCTTCGGAAGTGGATGGCACGGTCATCCCCACCTACCCAAATACCAGAAACTAGATCTTTACTGATTCCCATGTACCAGCCATCGGATCCATTTTGAGTGGTGCCTGTTTTACCACCTAGTTCATTGCCTTCCCGAATGGAACTTGCTACGCCCTGACTGGTGCCCGCGGATTCCTCAAATCCTCCTCTAAGCATATAGGTCATCAGGTAGGCATGTTCTTCACTCATTGCCGGCTTTTTCTTTGGGGTAAATTGATGAATTAAATTTCCATTCTTGTCTTCAATGCGATCGATGTAATAGGGGGTGATATGCTCTCCCTTATTGACAAAAGTTCCAAAAGCACCCACCATTTCGAATACGCTTACATCATTCACACCTAGGGCTAAGGAAGGAACTTCTTCAAGATCACTGGTAATGCCTAGACGTCTTGCTGTTTCAATGACAATCAATGGACTCAATTTTTTCATCATGTAGGCGGTAACAGAGTTGACCGACTGTGCCATGGCTTTTCGAATCGTCATTCGCTCATTGGAGAACTTTCCGTCTGAGTTTGCAGGGCTCCAAGCTGGTTGCCCAGGAATGTATACTTCTACAGGCTGATCGACTACTGAATAGCAGGGGCTATATCCATTTTCTATAGCTGCCGCATATACGAATGGCTTGAATGTGGATCCAGGTTGTCTTTTCCCTTGCTTCACATGGTCAAATTTAAAGTACTTGTGATCAATGCCTCCCACCCAAGCTTTGATATGGCCAGAGGCAGGATCCATGGTCATCATCCCTGTTTGCAAGAATTTTTTGTAATACTTCATGGAATCCATGGTACTCATTAGCGTATCGCGCTCACCCTCCCAAGAAAAAATCCTCATTTTCTTCTTTTCATTCAGTTTAAACTCGATTGAGTCTGTTCGATTCCCATACCTTTGCTTCAAGAGTCGGTATGCTTCCGTGCGTTTCACCGCAGTTTCGATAAAGTTTGGGATCACCTGGTAGCTTTCATTGATCCAGGGTTCTCTTGTTCCCATTTCTTTAAAAAATGCTTTTTGGAGCTCTTTCATGTGCTCTTCCATGGATTCTTCCGCGTAGTGCTGCATGCGACTATCGATGGTCACATAAATCTTCAGTCCATCCCCAAAGAGGTCATAGGCACTTCCATCAGACTTCAAATTTTCCTTTGACCATTTGATTAGATCTGCTTTTACTATTTCTCTAAAATAAGTTGCCAGGCCTTGATTTTGATTTTGAACTTGATAATCAAGAACTATGGGTAGCTGCGAGATGGAATCGTATTCGGTTTCGGTTAGAAATTCATTTTTCAACATTTGAGAGAGTACTGTATTCCGTCTTCTCAGGGAATTTTCAGGGTTAAAAACCGGGCTATAGTAGGTTGGCGCTTTGAATAAGCCCACCAAAACTGCAGATTCTTGAATGGCAAGGTCATTGGGCAACTTATTAAAAAAGGTTTTTGATGCAGTTTTTATTCCAAAGGCGTTTGACCCAAATTCTGAAGTATCCAAGTAAAGGGTAAGGATTTCGTTTTTGGTGTACGATCGCTCTAGCTGTGTGGCTACGATCCACTCCTTAGTTTTTACGATAAGCATCCGTAAGCCTGGAATATTACTTAAAAATCCAGAGCTAGCATCTGTTCTAGTTTTGAATAGGTTTTTGGCGGTTTGTTGACTCAGGGTGGAACCTCCACCTGAATCTTGGCGAAGGATAATGGATTTAACAAATACCCGAAGCATTGCCTGAAGGTCAATGCCAGAGTGTTCTTCAAAGCGCTCGTCCTCTGTTGCAATCAAGGCTTGCACCAAATTGGGAGCTAGTTCTTCATAGGAAACTGGGCTTCGATTTTCTCGAGCAAAGGTTCCTAAAAGCAACCCGTCTGCGGAATACAGCTCTGAGGCTAATTGGCTATCAGGATTTTCTAGGGCCTTGAAATCTGGTAGCGTCCCGAATAGTCCAAGAAAGTTGAGGCTGACCATCCAGACAAAAAGAACAAAAAAGACCAAGCCTCCCAAAAAGGCCTTCCACAAATAATTTATTGTTTTGGATGCCCAATTTTCTTGGGTGAAAGGACCAGGTTTAACCATAACTTATTGGTAGGTAGAGGTAAAGAACTGTAGGTATTCTTCCAGGTCTTTGGTTTTATTTAAAACCTGGAAGTTTTCTATTGAAATAAAGAAGGAATTCGCTTTTACTTCTTCCTTCAGTCCAATCGAAGTGAATTTTTCCTGATAGATTTTCAAATAGTTCATGGCTTTCTCTGCATTGGAGAAAGGGCTGATGATGAAAATCGATAATTGTGCACTCAAATTCATATTTCCTGTTCGCAATCTAGCATTTCCAAAAGACAGGGTATGGAAAGTTTCTAGATCTCCGAGCAAATTCTTGGCCGTTTCCACATCTGCTGGAGTCAAGGCCACTACAAATATATGGGTTTGATCATCAGTAGCCTTGTAAGGGCTTTCCTTTACCCCTGTTTCTGAAACTTTTTCCTTGGATTCATCATTTTCTATAATAGGATTTTCCTTCACTACATCTGAGGGACTTGCTTTAGCGGCTAGTTCTTCGGAGGTCAGTAGTGGCTGAAGCATGGCTTTGGCTAATGTGATCAACTCCTGCTCTTTTGCATTTTGGATAAACTCTTCGAGTTTGAATTTGAATTGTTCCCTACTTTCCTGCTTACCGGTGATCATGGCATTGAGAAGTAGGAGTTTTTCCGTGTTGCGGGTAAGGGGATATTTTTCTAGGGTGGAAAAAATAAACTCCCTCGCTTGGGAATAATTCCCAGAATAGTAGGCTTCGTAAGCCTGCTCATATCCTTTTGCTGATTCCAAGGATCCTTTATTCCCTGCTCCAGCCTCCGGATTGTTCACCGAGAATGCGTAAGGGGATTCTGGAAATTCAATATTCAGAAGTTGGGCAAAGGTATCAGCATTGCGCATCAACTCTTTTTGGCCTAAATAGAGCAGGTAGTAGGCCTCTGGTTTTTTTACGGTTTTAGGATACTTTTGAATAAGTTGATCGAGGTATTGCCCACTCCGTTGCGGCTCCTTTAATTGAAAAAATAGAACTTTCCCCATTTCGAAGTAGGATTCCTCTAGGTCTGAGTTTGCTTGTTCCAGTTGCGCAGGGCTCTTGGGGATTGAAGCGAGCAAGGTCTCTAGGGAGGGGAGACCTGTTGAATCAGAGGTAGCTTCCGTTCCCGCTGCTGCCGCTGATGAAAGAGGTTCGGGTTGTGTACTGCTCTGGAATAGGGCTGCTTTCCGTCTCCAATTGTCCTGCAGGGGACGGTTGCCCCAGGTGCGGACAAACTCAATAGCCCCTTGCTGGAGAGCGGCACCATTCGCAAAGTAAAAAGTAGATTCGTTTCCTGTATCTCCAAAGGCTAATAAATTATCAAAAATCGAGGTGGACTTCCTTGGAACATCCTCTTTTTTTAAATCAGCTAGGCGTTGTTTTTCGCTGCTAATAAATTCTTGAACTCTGAGGAGTTGCTCTTCCTTGGGCAAGGATGCAAGCTGGATCAAACTATCATTTTTTCCGATCCGCTCGAAATGGAAAACATAGGTGTCCAAACTCGTCTTTTTTTCCTTGAGCTGTTGGGCTACAGGATCTTCCGCCTGGATGAAACTCAGCGCGCTGTCCAGGTAGTATTTGGTGGCTCGGTAGTCTTTAAATTTATCGAGCTTGATTTCTGCAAGCTTTTGGTAGATGTAGCCCTTCACTCTAGGGATTGAACCTGGTTCCTTTGCCGCTTGATGCAAAAGTTCAAGGGTTAAGGGGATGTCGTTTTGTTTTTCTTCAAACAAGGCGCTCTCAAAAATTACGACATCTTTGAGGTCTTTGTTTTTTGGGTCCTTGTACAGGTTTTCGTAATAGTTACGAACCTTTTTCAGATCCTTTGAGGCATTGAGTTCGGCCACTTGCTGTGCAAAAAGGGTGGCAAAAAAGGAGCGCTCGTAGGAGGGATTTCCTTCCAAGGATTTCTGAAAATAATCAAACGCGAGTGCATCTAAACCTTCCCGCTGGTACCGTTGCGCCAGAATAAAGTAGAGTCTGGAGCGCTCTTTTTTGTCTGAAGTATAGTTTAAAGCTCGGTCTAGGGCTCCGATTACCCCATTCTGATCTGCCCTTTTTTCATAATAATAGGCGAGGGTTTTGTACAAGTCGAAGGTATTATCGCTGTTGATGTCCGTTTCTTTGGACAGGTAATCGATGGTGAAGTTGGCCTCCTCTACTGCATCCTGATCGATGTAGCCGTGGAGTAGGCTTATAAGCGCTTTGTGTCGCAGGTCCTTGTCCTTGCTTTGGCTATTGACATAGCGGAAGGTGTTTTTGGCATCATCGACACGTGCTTGGAGGTAGTCAATCTTTCCAATTAAGTAGTAGCTGTCGTCCACCCACTTGGAAATCCGATGCCAGTCTATGGCTTTGGAGGATAGCTCTCGGGCAGAATCTAGGGAAACTTTGTTTTTTTGGATGGTAGCGGAATCAATGGGAATAAATACGGGGAGAATTTGTGTGTAGTCCTCCTTATAATTTTCAATTACCTCATTTTCTGCAGCTTTGATTTTGGTATCTGCTAAAAAATAGGCGTTGTAGTGGGAAGTAAGATTGTGGAAAGCACGGTTGGTAAAGGTATTTCGCTGGGAGGAGCAAGCCGCCAAAAACAATAAAACCAATCCTAAAGTACACCTTACTTGTTTGCGCATGTTTTTCTAGTACAAATCAAGCCACCAAATTAGGGCTTTTACCTCAGTTACCGAACGAAGGGGTATAGGTATTATTCTTAGGAGCGGTTGAATTTTTGCTGATGGAATCCATTAACTTTAAAAAATGATGTCAAATCAGTACAATCCCAATTCGAATAGGCCTCAGGGACCTCCCACTTGGGTTAAATACATGGGCTTATCCTTCCAGCTCTTTGCGATCATTGGTGGAGGGACTGCTCTTGGCTGGTGGATACAGCAGCAATCGGGAATGAAATTTCCTTTGTGGCTGCTACTTTGTACTTTTAGTGCTGTCGCCCTTGCTTTTTATTCGTTATGGAGATCTATGCGCCAGGAAATGTAGGGGATTTACTAAATTTGAGGTAATTTTAAACTTTTTGTAGACTTATGAAACTTCCCGCTTCCCTCCACCTTCGGTATTTATATTTTTCGCTGCTGGTGGCAGGAATTGTACTGATTACCCGTTTTACATTACCTCAGATGGTCCATAATGATATCTGGGTTATTTTTGGATTTATCGCGGGGCTCTACTACTTACTTGGTTTGATGACGAACTGGTTGAATTCTCAATCTTCAGAAAATTTTATGCAAATCAAGTTACTCGGAATGCTCATTCGTATATTAAGTTTTTTGGGGTTTATTGGCCTATTCACTTTCCTTAAAACGGAAAATATTATTCTGTTTATTGTCAATTCTTTTCTAATTTTTTTGTCTTACCTAATTTTTGATATCTACTCCTTTATTTCTAACTTGCGCCCGAATTCAAAGTAGCCTTCTTAAAAACGAGTAAATGACGCGCAAATTTTTGGTACTAAGTCTTTTATTTTCAGTGGTTTTACTGAATTTCTCAGGACTGTCTTTTGCTGCTGGTACGGAAGCGGAAGAAGGCAAAGAAGATCCCACCGAGTTCATCATGCACCACATCAAGGATTCGCACGAATGGCATTTTGTTACGGTAGGTCATACCCACGTTACCTTGCCGCTACCGGTGATTACCTATGCTTCGGATAGAGGGTTTGAATTTTACAGTTCCAGCGATTTTCAAAATAAGGAGACACACAAATTTGGTAAGGAATATGCCCATAACGGCATCTTCATCGATGATCACGATCATCTGGGAAGAGCAGATGGGGCTTCTATTCTTGATTTTTCTATTACTAAGAATGTGGTAATGCTATTTTTGGTGATTGCGTTCGTGCTGTACATCTCTATTTCAGCAGCTCGGCATTACCAAAAAAATGGGGCAGTAGCTCCTAAAGGGATGGCATCATTTGTCGAACCCATTGTTATTTTTGTGCGCGATGAAATTGCGCTCAAGTCCATTGGACCTAAGTACAAGAAATTTGTCCCTTACCTTTTGACCTTGTTTTTCTTCATTTGGACAGGTAACTTATTGGGGCTTCTTCCTGGAGCGGCGAACCTTACAGGTAATATTGCGGTGACCTGTACCCTAGCGATTATCACTTTTGTGATTGTCAATGTCAATGGCAACAAGAACTATTGGAAGCATGTTTTTGCAACTCCAGGGGTGCCTGCTGCGCTATTGCCGATCATGGTGGTAGTCGAATTCATTGGTTTGTTTACTAAACCCTTTGCCTTGATGGTCAGATTATTCGTCGCCATCACAGCTGGACACATTGTGATCCTATCCTTTATTGCCTTGGTATTCATTTTTGAATCCTACTCCATCGGCATCCTATCTACGATAATGGTGGCCTCTATCAATATCATTGAGTTGCTCGTAGCCACTATTCAAGCCTATGTGTTCACCTTATTCTCTGCGATGTACATTGGCGGGGCGGTAGCTGAACACGAGCACGGCGATCACCATTAAAAGTGTAATTTATTTCTTCAATTTATAAAACCAATGTTTATGTTAACTTCTATCTTATTGACTGCCGGTTTTGCACTTATGGGTGCTGGTATCGGTGCAGGACTTGCTGCGATTGGCGCAGGTCTTGGTGTCGGACGTATTGGTGGCTCGGCTATGGAGGCTATTGCTCGTCAGCCTGAGGCTGCTGGCAAGATCCAAACTGCCATGCTTATCATTGCAGCCTTGATTGAGGTGGTTTCCCTGTTTGCAGCAGTAATTTGTTTGCTGATTGCATTGAACGCAGGTGGTATCGCCTTCTTCTAAGACAAAATGAATAGGGATTGGCGCTAGGCCAATCCCTTTCTTTTGAACAAAAACGAAATTAATCCTTCCTACTATGGATCTAATCATACCTAGTGCCGGTCTGATTTTCTGGCAATTATTCGGCTTCTTAGCCCTTTTGTTTATTCTAGTCAAATTCGCTTGGAAGCCAATGTTGGCCTCTTTGGCTGAACGTGAGGCTAACATTGATGGCGCATTAAAGTCAGCTGAGCAAGCTAGAAACGAGATGGCCAACTTGAAGTCAGAAAATGAAAAACTACTCCAGGAGGCTAGATTGGAGCGGGATGTTATTTTGAGCAAAGCACATGATGCTTCTCTTAAAATGATTGAAGCTGCCAAATCCGAGTCGTCTAAGCAGGGCGCTTTGTTGATTGCGTCCGCCAAAGCGGTAATTGAAACAGAGAAGAAAGCAGCTTTAACAGAAGTGAAAAATCAGGTTGCTTTATTGACCTTGGAAGTAACTGAAAAGCTACTCCGCAAGAAATTAGGGGACGACAAAGCTCAAGTAGAGCTTGTAGATCAGTTTATCAAAGACCTTAAGCTTAACTAATTCGGCATGTCTAACCAGCGAGTTGCCTCCCGGTACGCCAAATCAATATTGGATTTGTCCATAGAAAAAGGACAGCTGGAAGGGGTTTTTGAAGATTTCAAGTCTTTAGCAGCGATGGGCAAAAGCACTCGTGAGCTAGGACTTGCGCTTTCAAACCCAGTATTGGGCTCGGATAAAAAATTAAATGTACTAAAAGCACTTTTTGCCAAAGGATCTAGCCCCTTGACGCTTTCCTTTTTTCAAATAATTTCTAGAAAAAACAGAGAAGATATCCTCTTGGATGTGGCCAAAGAGTTCGTTGTACAGTACAACTTGTACCGTTCCATTCAGGTGGCAGAAGTCACCACCACAACTGCTCTAACAGAAGGTCAGCGTAACCAGTTGGTGGCTTTAGTGAAGCAGATCAGCGGGATGAAGGAAGTGCAACTTGAAGAAAAGATTAACCCCACCCTGATTGGAGGATTTGTGCTCAAGGTCAATGACCGTCAGCTCGATGAATCCATCAGCAGCAAGCTCAATGTGCTCCGCGTACAGTTTGCTCAGAATCATTACGAAAAACAATTATAACGAAAATACTCAACCGTATCCTATCATGGCAGAAGTAAGACCTGATGAAGTTTCGGCGATCTTGAGAGAACAACTCTCTGGCGCCAGAACCGAAGCCGAACTAGAAGAAGTGGGAACAGTCCTCCAAGTAGGGGATGGTGTTGCCCGTATCTATGGACTTTCTAAGGCGCAGGCCGGTGAATTGTTGGAGTTTGAAAATGGCCTAAAGGCCATGGTGCTCAACCTCGAAGAGGACAACGTGGGTGCTGTACTTTTTGGAGACTCCAAAGGAGTAAAAGAAGGCGATACCGTCAAGCGAACGAAAAAGATTGCTTCCATCATGGCCGGTGAAGGCATGTTGGGCCGAGTGGTCAACACCCTAGGCAATCCTATCGATGGCAAGGGGCCAATCACTGGCAACTTGTACGAAATGCCTTTGGAAAGAAAAGCACCAGGTGTTATCTACCGTCAACCAGTAACAGAGCCGCTTCAAACGGGTATCAAATCCATTGATGCGATGATCCCAATTGGACGTGGACAGCGTGAATTGGTGATTGGTGACCGTCAAACAGGTAAAACTGCTGTTGTAATTGACGCCATTCTTAACCAACGTGAATTTTACGATAAAGGCGAGCCCGTATTCTGTATCTATGTGGCTATCGGACAAAAAGCTTCTACTGTTGCGGGTGTAGTGGCTACCCTTGAAAAAGGCGGTGCTCTCCCATACACAGTAGTAGTAGCAGCCCCTGCTTCTGAGCCGGCGCCGATGCAATTCTTCGCGCCATTTACGGGCGCCGCAATCGGTGAATTCTTTAGAGACACCGGTCGCCCAGCCCTAGTGATTTACGATGACCTTTCGAAGCAAGCGGTAGCTTACCGTGAGGTTTCCCTACTCTTGAGAAGACCTCCAGGACGTGAAGCATATCCTGGTGACGTGTTCTACTTGCACTCTAGACTTTTGGAAAGAGCAGCAAAAATTAACCAGTCTGATGCGATTGCGCAACAGATGAATGATCTTCCTGATTCTATCCGTCCTTTGGTAAAAGGTGGAGGTTCCTTGACGGCTTTGCCGATTATCGAAACCCAGGCAAGTGACGTTTCTGCTTACATCCCAACCAACGTAATTTCGATTACGGATGGCCAGATTTTTTTGGAAACCAACCTATTTAACTCTGGTATTCGTCCAGCGATTAACGTAGGTATCTCCGTATCTCGAGTAGGAGGTAATGCTCAGATCAAGTCCATGAAGAAAGTGGCAGGTACTTTGAAGTTGGACCAAGCCCAGTTCCGTGAATTGGAAGCTTTCTCCAAGTTTGGTTCTGACCTTGATGCTTCAACCAAAAGAACGATTGAGCGTGGACGTCGTAACCAGGAAATTTTGAAGCAAGCACAGTATGCGCCGGTTTCTGTAGCAAATCAGGTTGCCATCATCTATGCATCTACCAAAGGTTTGATGGATTTAGTTCCTGTTGCTAAAGCAAGAGCTTTTGAAAAGGAGTTTTACCTCTTGTTGGAGGCCTCTTATCCAGAAGCAATTCAACTGATTCTAAAAGGTGATATCGACGGTGCTGGCAAAATTCTTGCTACTGCAGCTGCTGAACTAGCACCAAAATACGCGAAGTAAATTCTATTAATTCCCTGCCGGCTTGCTGGCAGGGCTTGTTATACGCACAAAGCAATCTCTGATGGCTAACCTTAAGGAAGTAAAGCAGCGAATAAATTCGGTCATGTCGACGCAGCAGATCACGAAAGCCATGAAAATGGTTTCCGCTGCTAAGTTGAGAAGAGCGCAAGAAAAGATCGTTCAGATGCGTCCTTATTCACAAAAGCTGACTGCAATCCTCAACAATGTGTCCTCAGCGGCTGAAGGGGATGAAGATATTGTTTTTGCAGTGAAGCGTGAGATGAAGAAGGTACTTTTAGTTCCTGTAACTTCAGATAAAGGACTTTGCGGCGCATTCAATACCAACATAATCAAGGCGACTAATACCGCCATCAGCCAACAATTTTCTGGTGCGGAAATCACCATCCTACCCATTGGAAAGAAGTCCTACGAATACTATAAAAAATCTGATTACCGCTTGGTAGACACCTATTTTGGGGTATTCCAACAGCTAAGTTTTGAGGCTGTCAAGGAAGCTGCTTCGTTTGCGATGGATGGGTTTTTGGCAGGTGACTACGACCAAGTATTTCTGGTTTTCAACGAATTCAAGAACGTGGCAACTCAGGAGCTTCGTGTAGAGCAGTTTTTACCCATGGCTACTTCAGCGTCAGATCAAGTAAAAACTACTGAAACAGACTACTTGCTTGAGCCTTCACGTACCTACATCATTGAGGAATTGGTCCCTATTTCATTAAGAATACAATTTTACAAAGCTGTTTTGGAATCTAATGCCTCAGAGCATGGAGCACGAATGACAGCTATGGATAAGGCTACTGAAAATGCTGGCGAACTCCTCAAGGAGCTTAAGTTGATGTACAACCGTACGCGTCAAGCAGCTATCACCAACGAAATTCTCGAGATTGTGGCTGGTGCCAATGCACTTGCTGGAAAGTAAATTCTCCTAAACACCAAAAAACCACAGCTTTTGTTAAGGCTGTGGTTTTTTGTTTTTAGGCGTAGAAGAATTACATCCGTATCCGTCTACTGATGACCCGGGCCATGATTCCCCATCCTTCTTCGTTGGGATGCACTCCATCGGCCAATAATTCTGGTCTATCCATTAAGGGAGTGTAAAGATCGATGACTTCAGCTCCTGACTTCTGGATGATCTCAAAAAGCATGAGTCGCTGCTCATTGTTCATTATTTCCGGATTGATTCCAAAATTTTCGCGTGTAACGGGCACCGGAAGGATCACGTACACTTTACCATCCTTGGGCATGTGGTCCCTAAATTCGGAAATGAGATCTAGGTAATCTTGTACAAACTCCGCTTTGTGTGCCCAGTTTTGAGGTTTGGAGTCGTTGGTTCCCAATTTGATCAGCACGACATCCGGACGAAAATCTTTTACTTCTTGGAATTGAGGCTCGTTCCAGTAGGGGAAATCTCCTTTTTTTAAAAGTGTACGTCCGCTCACTCCAAAATTTTTCACTAGGTAGGCATCGCCAAGGATTGTGCCTACCTGCAAGGGATAGGATTTGGGATTTTCCCTGCCTGGTCCTTGGGTGATGCTGTTGCCAACAAAGGCGACCTTGATAGGTTCTTGCGCCAGGGCGAGAAATGGGAGTAGCAGAAGTACGAAAAGACTGAAGTAGGTTTTCATGAGATGGTGTTTATTGTCAACTAAATTGATTTTATGATGTCAATTTGTTTAAATGTAGAAAAACTTACCTAAAAATCCAGAATACATTGGGCACTGTGCTGCGATGGATTTAAATTTAGGCGATGCCTAAACTGATGCGACTCCAACTACTTTTTTCTTGGCTCTCCTTGGATGTTGTCTTTGGAGCGATGGCAAGCATGT
>CAMDEU010000047.1 GCA_945897085.1 Spirosoma fluviale
GAGTTCAAGTCCTGGCCCATGTATTCCAAATTTTTTGATAACATGGGGCCTTTGCCGCACCACATTCACCCTTCCGATGAATTTGGCAAACTGACGGGTCAGAATGGAAAGCCCGAGGCCTACTATTTCCCCCCACAAGTGAATAACCACGGAGGGGATTTCCCTTACACCTTCTTTGGAATTGCTCCGGGAACGAGCAAAGAGACGATTTTGGATTGCTTGAAAAACTTCAACAAAGGGGACAATAAGATTACCAATTACTCCCAGGCGTTTCGCTTGCAGCCGGGTACGGGTTGGGATGTGCCTCCCGGGATGCTCCATGCACCTGGCAGCTTGTGTACCTACGAACCGCAAAAAGCCTCGGACATTTTTGCGATGTATCAATCCTTGGTGAACGAAGCCATTATTCCGGATGAGTTACTCTGGAATGCCTGCCCTAAAAACCGCTGGGGAGACTACGAACTCTTGTTGGAAATGATTGACTGGGATCTCAACGTCAATCCCAACTTGATGGACAACCACTACATGGAGCCCAAACCGGTAGCCGACCCCGCTCAAATGCAGGCTGCGGGCTACCAGGAAACCTGGATTTGCTACCGATCTCATGACTATAGTGCCAAGGAGCTTACCGTACTACCTGGACAAACTGTCGTGATTCGAGACGCGGCAGCCTATGGCATGATCATGATGCAAGGGCATGGAAAAATGGGCGCTTGGGATATTGAAACTCCATCTCTGATCCGATTTGGGCAACTGACCCATGACGAATACTTCGTGTCCGAAGCCGCTGCGAAGGCAGGAGTAAAAATTACCAACACCTCCAAATCAGATCCTATTGTGATGCTGAAGCACTTCGGTCCAAAAAATCCAGATTTAAAAATTGACTAAGTGCCAGTGTTCTTCCATCCCAGAAGAATTTGGCTACCGAAAAAATAGAAACATTAACAAAAAAACCACTCACACAAAAACATGAATACTCTTCCCAAACTCCACAATGCCACCTGGCCAGGATTGGTCGGGAAAGGTCCGGACTCTGAACCGGTGATCCCTTTTGATACGCTGCTTGCCATGACTGCGGCCTCCGAAGTCAATGGTGTCAAATTTGATGGAATCGATGTAGGCTTACTTGCTCCCCATTTTAACTTGGATGATCCCGATGAGCCTAAAAGACTGGCAGATAAGGTAGCCAAGCACCAACTCAAGGTTGGTTCCCTAGTGGCGCCCATTTGGGCAGGTTCAGCGATGGGTACTGCCGATCAGCGAAAGACTTTCGTGGAAATGGTGCGAAAATCCTGTGAATTTGGACAAAAGCTCAAGGAACTGGGGGTTCGAGATTATGGAATCGTGCGGATTGATTCCGCTGCTGGTGTTACCGATTGGTCAAAAGATCCATTGGCCAACTCCAAGTTGATCGCGCAGACCTTCCGTGAAGCAGCTGATGTAGCGGCAGGTTTTGGCGAGCGACTTGCGGCCGAAGGTGAAATCTGCTGGGGAGGAATGCACAGCTGGAAACACATGGTCGAACTCCTAGAGATGACCGATCGAAAAAATGTAGGTTTCCAAGCCGACATGTCCCATACCTTTCTCTACACCCTGGGTTACAATGCTCCCGAGCATCGTATTCTTCCTGTAGATGCAGATTTGAAGGACAGAGAAGCGATCAAGGCGGCCCTCAAAACGGTGACGGACGCGCTTCGCCCATGGACGATTGACTTTCACGTGGCACAAAATGATGGTTCTGTTTTTGGATCTGGATCCCATGACAAAACAGGTCGTCACTGCCAAGCTACAGATCCAAATGGGGTACTTGACATCGCCCACGATGCGGGCTACTGGCTACGCGATGCTGCAGGAAACTACAACCAAGCCTTGACGCACATCTGCTGGGATGGCTGCATGTTCCCCAATGCCGTCATGGAAAAGCAGCAAACCTGGAACGATATCCTAGCCGCAATGGTAGCGGTTCGTGATGCGCAGGGGCATTGAGCGGATCTTTGCCCTTGGCCTTCCGCTGTTTGCAACACAGATTTTTCTTTTACTTCTAACTTACTAGAACAATGAGCAACAAAAAACTAATTCGTGTAGGCCTAATCGGCACAGGGCTGATGGGCAGAATTCACACCAATGGCTACAAGCGCTTGGCTGATTTTTTTCCTGAATACGAATACCGACCTGTATTGCAAGCCTGCTGCTCGCGAAGAGAAGCCAATGCCAAGGCCTTTATGGAACGCTGGGATTATGCTTCCTACGAAACAGACTGGCGTAAGCTTCTAGCCCGGGAGGATATTGACGCAGTGGATATTTGTACGCCAAACGACATGCACGCAGAAATTGCCATTGCTGCGGCGAAAGCTGGTAAAATGATTCTCTGTGAGAAGCCGCTTGCCCGAACCGTTGCTGAAGCCAAAGGTATGCTGGAAGCAGTGGAAGCTGCTGGTGTAAAAAACACGGTATGGTACAATTACCGACGTATGCCTGCTGTCACCCTAGCCAAGAATATTGTTGCTTCTGGGAAGCTAGGCAAGATTTTCCACTACCGTGCCAACTTCCTTCAAGATTGGACCATCAATCCAGACTTGCCTCAGGGAGGAGATGGCACCTGGAGATTGGATGTGGAATCAGCAGGCTCCGGAGTCACCGGCGATTTGCTAGCCCACTGCATCGATACCGCCATGTGGATCAACGGAGGCATTAAGGATGTTTCAGCCATGACCGAGACCTTTGTGAAGGAGCGTGTCCATTCGGATACGGGGAAAAAGCAGGCGGTAGGAATTGACGATGCTTGCATTTTTCATTGCCACTTTGACAACGGTTCCTTGGGGCTTTTTGAAGCCACGCGCTATGCCCGCGGACACAAAGCCCTCTACACATTCGAGATCAATGGGGAGCATGCCTCCATCCGTTGGGACTTGCATGACCTGACACGTTTGGAATATTTTGACCACAGCGACGAAGGCAAGGTGCGAGGCTGGCGATCCATTCACGTGACGGACGGAGACCACCCTTACATGCACCGCTGGTGGATACCGGGAACTTCTATTGGGTATGAGCATTCCTTTATCCACCAAGTGGCCGATTTCTTTCACAGTTTAGAGACTGGAGAGGCCTGTCACCCTACTTTCAGAGATGCTTTTGAAACGCAGAAAGTATGCGAAGCGGTATTGGCCTCCGCTCGAGATCGCTCCTGGAAAGATACCGGAGTAGACTGGGATGAAAAGGTCTGAAAGCAATAAAAATTCCTACTTTGTACAAGGTACCAAGTACAAAGTACCAAGTAGGGATTCGAATTTGTACCTGGTACTTAGTACATTGTACTTCGTACAACTTTTAGCGTCTTGATACTTGATACTAGTTACTTGATACTTTTTCTAATGTCGAACGCTGATCGCCGATTGAAGAATTAAGAAGGAAGGAATAACGTACCTGGTACTTAGTACATTGTACTTGGTACTACTTTTAGCGTCTGGGTACTTAGTACATTGTACTTGGTACATTTAAAACAATACTACCCGTAAACTCTTGGCTCCTTGTGCTCCAATGACCAAGGATTGCTCAATGTCTGCGGTTTTGGAAGGGCCGGCGAGGAATAGTCCAAAGCCTGAATCGGCAGTTGCTATTTTTTCATAGCCCTGATGCATGGTGTTTTCCAGTAGGTTGCGATCCAGTACAATCACCAAATGCTCAGTTGCAAAGGGTAGCGCACGAAGTCCAAGCTGCGTATCCTCAAGCCAGATGGCACCGTTCTCCGCGACCCCAAATTGCCCGTCTATAATCGCCACTTCCAAGGACTCCAAATCATGTGGGTCTTCCGGCAACGGAAGTGTTGCAAGCTCGGAGAACTGGGCCGAAAGGGAAATCACTTTAGAAAAACCCGCAGCCGAAAACCATGCTTCAAATTCGCTTTTGGTCATGACTTCTCCCTTGTTGTCGGTGATGGATTGTGTAAAGCGTTCCACCAAGTTTCCTGGGCTGCTGAAATTAGGGATATCGGGGAGCGTTTTGGCTTCGAGGGTCAGGCTTCGAATAGCGCTCAGGATTTTTTCTCTGCTGCTCATGACCTGTTTTTTTGATACCACTGTTGAAAAGATTCCTTGGGAGGATCTGGGAGATTTCTATTTTTCCCCCAGACATTCAAGGGATGGTAAATCAGGCTATTTGGCAGAGATTTAAGTGCGTTTCTCATCAAGCTTCCAGAAATTTTGTAGGCTAGGGGACTTTTGAATATTCCATTGGCCAACTTCATAGATAGCCCTTTGGCGAAATCACCATGCGTTTTGGTTACCTCCTGCCTCCATTCGTACAGCTGCTCGTGAATGTTGATTTTCACAGGGCATACATCGGTGCAGCTGCCGCAAAGTGTGGAGGCAAAGGGAAGGCTGCTGTGCTTTTTTAGGTCGAGCCCTGGCGATAAAATGGATCCAATAGGCCCTGGAACAGTGCTATTGTAACTGAATCCCCCACTTCGGCGGTAAATGGGGCAGGTGTTCATGCAGGCCCCACAACGGATGCATTTGAGGGAGCTTCTAAATTTATCTCTTGCTAACTGAGCCGTACGGCCATTGTCAACCAAGATGATATGGATTTCTTTTCCGGGCGATGGACTGCTGAAATGTGAGTTGTAGTTGGTGATGGGCTGCCCGGTGGCCGATCTAGCCAGCAAGCGAAGAAATACCCCCAGGTCTTTCCGTCTAGGCAGGATTTTTTCGATGCCCATGCAAGCGATATGTACCTGAGCAAGGTGAACTCCCATGTCGGCGTTGCCCTCGTTGGTGCACACGACAAATTCCCCCGTCTCCGCAATCCCAAAGTTAACTCCCGTGATGGCCACCTTAGCGGCAAAGAATTTCTCCCTCAGGTGAACCCGTGCAGCCTGCGTCAGGTAAACCGGATCCTCGTTGCCTTTTTCGGTGTGGAGCTTCTCGTGAAAAAGTTCGGAAATTTCTCTTTTTTTCAGGTGAATAGCAGGAAGGACAATGTGGCTGGGGGGCTGGTTGAGAAACTGGACGATGCGCTCGCCAAGGTCGGTATCCACCACTTCGATGCCCTGCTTTTCCAAGTAGGGATTGAGGTGGCACTCCTCCGTGAGGATGGACTTACTTTTGACGACGGCCGTGCAGTTTTGCTGTTGGAGGATTTCCAGTACCAGTCGGTTGTGTTCTTCACTGTCTGCTGCCCAATGGATAATGATTCCATTTTTTTTGGCATTACGCTCAAATTCTTCCAAGTAGTCGGCAAGATTTGCGAGGACATTGTCCTTGATGCCAGAAGCCAAGTCCCGTAATTGCTCCCATTCGGGAATGCCTTTGCTGACTTTATCCCGCTTGTCGCGAACAAACCATAATGTTTCATCGTGCCACTTTGATTTTTGGGCATCCTTTAGAAATTCAGCTGCATTCTCCGGATGTGTCATGATAGGGCCTGGTTTAAGATTTCCGCAAGGTGAAGGAACTTCAACTCTTGCTTGGATCGAGTAGCAATGCCTTGCAAGTGCATGATACAGGACATATCTCCACCGGTAATGATCTCGGTTTTGTGCTGCAGGTGATCTGCTAGCCTGTCTTTGCCCATCTGTATGGAAAGCGCCTCTTCGGTCACGGCAAATGTACCTCCAAAGCCACAGCACTCGTCTGTTCTGCTAAGTTCTACCCAGTCCAATCCTTCCAGGTTTTCCAGAAGCTTGCGGGCTTTATTAAATGGCGGTTGATTGAGCTCCGATCCAGAGGAGAGGTGAAGTCCACGCTGCCCATGGCAGGAGGAATGGAAGCTTACCCGGTGGGGAAACTTTCCTTCCAATCGTTCTATTTTCAGTATGTCGGTGATGAATTCGATGAGTTCATAAATTTTATGCTCCAAGGCTTCCTGTTCTTTTTCTAGGCCAGCAACAGCAGGAAAATGCTCTTTTACGTGCAGCGTACAGCTTCCAGAAGGACAAACTACATAGTCATAGTCACTGAAGGTCTCTATAAAGTGGCTTGCCGTGCCTACCGTATCCCGTGCATAGCCCGCATTGGCTAGGGGCTGACCACAGCAGGTTTGACCCGAGGGATAGGTCACGGTGCAGCCTAATTTCTCCAACAATTCCAGCGTAGCAATGCCTACTTGCGGGTAGAATTGATCTACGTAGCAGGGAATAAACAAGGCGACGGATGGGGAATTGGCTTTCATTCGGGTAAGTTAAGCGCTAGGGTTCATATTCACGAGCATTGCTGCCCCTAAAGCAGAGCCATTTGGAAAATCACTGGGGATAAGTTCTATTCCAGGGAGTTTTCGACGTAGCAGCTCCAGAAAAATTGGGTTGGCATTAAACCCTCCGTCTACAAATAGCCGATTGACAGGCGCCCCCTCTAAAACAAGCTTGACAGAGGCAGCCTGGATAGTGGTCAGCTCATGCAGGAAGGTGTAATAGGCTTCTGTAAATTCGGAGAAGCTACCCCAATCGCTGGAATTCCCATTTTCTATTCCGAAATTTTCTGGTTTGATGTGGTGGAAGCGAATTCTTTTTGTTGGCTGGCTGCTGACTTTTTGGTACCAGGTTTCTTCGAATTGAAGTTTCTTGTAGGTGCCTAAGGGAAGGTTCCAAAAAGCATACATTTCTTCCACTTGGTACTTGTGCTCCTCACCGATAAAGAGGCGAGATATTTTGATGGGCTGCCCAGAAATACTCAAAAATTGAAGGCAATCTTTGGTCAGCTCCGATTCCGAGAGCGGGGTCTTGTTGAATGGATTGATGCTGATCGCCCAGGTACCCGTAGAAAGTAGGGCGAATGGTTCGGTTTCCTGCTTCAGATAGGGTAGAAGGGCTGCAGAGGAGTCATGTACGCCAATTCCGCAGGGGATGCCTCCTAGCTCAGGCTTGGTTTTCAGAAGTGAATATCCAGGCAATATGGGAGCTAGCAGGGCTTCTATTCCTTCTCGTTTCACCCATGCATGGTAGTCGTTTTTCTCAAAATCCCACAAGGCCGTATGGCAGCCGATGCTGTTGTAGTCAGAGACTGCTTTGCCCGTAAAAATCAAACTCAGGTACTGCGGGAGGTGAAGGCTCCTTTGGATTTTTTGAAAAATCGCTGGCTTTGCATACTTGAGAAAATAGAGTTGCAGCCCTGAATTGAGCATGGCTAGCGGAGGGGAAGAAGTCTCTTTGCAGAAGTTCAATTTTCCTCCATTTTCGGAATAAAATCGTTCCAATAGTTCCTCTGGAAAAGGCTTCAGGTAATCGTAAAGTGGTGCAACGGGCTCTCCTTCGAGGTTAGTATGGACAAAAGAGGCGCCATGCCCTGAAATATTAAGCCGTGTAATTTCAAATTCTGTGGAATTCAGCGCAGCATGAAAGGTATCAAGCATCCAGGCACGAAGCGGAAGTACAGGTTCGCTCGGGAAACCGTCCTCATCTGGGACAGGCTCTAGACGGGTGTAACTGTTGTAAACTTCGCTGAGATTTTGGTCAAAGAGAAAGAACTTCTTGTTGGTTTTCCCGATGTCGAATACGGCTGTTACTGGGATTTTTGGCATTGGAATTACATGTGCTATTCGGTTTTATCTTGGGAAAGCTGCCGCGAGACCTCCGTCCACATTCAGCATATTTCCTGTGGATTTGTTGAGCAGCCCGCCTACAAAAGCAAAGGCAGCATCTGCAATGTCACTGACCTTGACGCTTTCCTTGAGTAGGGTGCGGTTGGCGTAGTATTGCGGGAGATCCGCTACTTCGATGCCATAGGCTTTCGCTCGATTTTCTGCCCATCCACCTTCCCAGATGTTGGAATTTTCGATGACTGCATCGGGGTTGACCACATTTACTCGGATTTTATCGTCTGCAAGTTCGACGGCCATAAGCCTAGACATGTGCAATTGTGCTGCCTTGGCTGTGCCGTAAGCCACATTTTTTGGGCCTGCTACCACCGCATTCTTACTCACAATATTCACAATGTCTCCGCCAAGACCTTGTTGCTTCATTAGGGCAACTCCCAGTTTGGAGATGCGGAATTGTCCCATGACTAAGAGATCATTTAGTTTCTCCCAATCCTGATCACTATGGTCTTCAAAGGACTTGGAAATGGATATTCCGGCGTTATTGACCACAATATCCAGCCCTCCAAATTGGAGTACTATGGCCTGGGATGCCTTGGCGATGTTTTCGCTATCCGTCACATCCAGTTGGAGTCCAAAGACGTTATCTCTGCCGTACTTTTTGTCAAAGGCGGCCAAGGCTTGATCTAGTCGTTCTTGGTTGATATCGGAGAGCACTACGCAGGCCCCTTCTTGAAGAAATTTTTCTGCGATGCCTTTGCCAATTCCTCCTGCGCTGCCGGTGATGAGTGCTATCTTTCTGGAAAGCGGTTTTTCCTTTGGCATGCGCTGCAACTTGGCCTCTTCGAGCAACCAGTATTCGATGTCGAAGGCCTCCTGAAGTGGGAGTGATACATAGCTGGATATTGCTTCGGCACCGCGCATGACATTAATGGCGTTGATGTAAAACTCAGCGGCTACTCGGCTGGTTTGCTTGTCCTTTGCAAAACTGAACATCCCAACTCCCGGCCAGAGGATGATGACAGGATTTGGGTCCCGCATGGCAGGGCTGTTAGGATGCTTGTGTTGCTCGTAATAGGCGGCATAGCGTTCCCGGTAGGACTGAAAAGCAGTTTCCAATTGGGGGCGTAGTCCACTCAGATCTGAAAGGTCGGTAGCGGCAGGAATGTCAAGAACCAAAGGTGAGATTTTGGTGCGGAGAAAGTGATCCGGGCAGCTGGTACCCATGGGGGCTAAGCGTTGCAGATCCTGACTATTGCTGAATTCCAAGACTACCTCTTTGTCAGTGAAGGTGCCCACCATTCGGGATGCTGAAGATGCCAATCCGCGCAATAGCGGTGCGAGTTGAGCTGCTTGGCTTTTCCGTTGGTCAGGGGGTAAGGATTTGATTTTTTCTCCTCCAAAAACAGGTCGTTTTTTACCATAGTTTTCTGCTAGAAATGCCGAGGCAGTTTCAATGACTTCCAAACTGTTGAGGTAGCAGTCATAGGATGTATCTCCCCAGGTAAATAGGCCGTGACCTCCGAGCATGATTCCTCGGATGCCAGGATTCTTATCCAAGGCCTCTTTGAGTTTGAGTCCCAAGTCAAATCCAGGTCGCTGCCAAGGCACCCATGCGATAGCCCCTTTCCAGAGTGTTTTGGTGATCTCTTCTCCATCCTTGGATGCGGCAATGGCAATCGCTGCATCTGGGTGAAGGTGGTCGATGTGTTTGAAGGGCAAAAAGCCATGAAGCGGCGTGTCAATGGAAGGCGCTTTGGAGTCCAAATCGTAGAGGCAGTGGCCAAATAATCCCACCATTTCGTCCTCGTATTCCAAGCCTCGGTAGATCCCTTTCAAGGAATTAAGTTTGTCTACATACAGCCCTGCAAGACCAGAGCGGGTCATGGTGCCAATATCTCCACCTGAGCCTTTGATCCACATCACTTCCACCCAGGTTTTGGTCAAGGGGTCTAGCTCTTTGGTTTTGCAGGAGGTGTTGCCTCCCCCATAATTTGTGATTCTGAGGTCTGCTCCTAGGAGGTTGGAACGGTAGAGGAATAGATTAACTTCATTACCTTCCAGCTGGGCAGCTTTTTCTTCACTCCAGAGGTAGTTCACGTAATTAAAATGGGTGCTTGGGGTATTCATAGGGGGGTGGACTTCGGTGATTAAATGGATAAACTCTAAAAATTAAATCCAGTTGTCCTTGGTGTAAGGGTAAGGATCTACTTTCTAACTCAGTAGTGATCGTATTGATAGACCTCCACTCAATGATTCAAATTACATTAAAAATCTAAAAACCAGAAGATTTTTTGATTCAAGGTTAAAATGGTGTTTTAATTTGGGTCAAGTGAAAAGTTTGAATGGTCTATCAAAAAAACTCCTACCTCGAATGAACCAGGTAGGAGTGATTGTAGCTCGTATCTACTTTTTGGGCAAGCTTAAAACTGATTTTTAAACTGCTCCATTTTTTGATCCACCAGGCTGTCTACCATAAAGGATACTGCGGTAGTTTCCCAAGCAAGGGTTACTTGAGCTACCTTGTTGTTGCCGGCAGAAATGTGGTACTGAAGACGCTCGGTAGCACCTACAGTTGCAGGAGCTGCTTTTACAGCCACCGCATCGTCTGCAGCAAGTGCTGCCTCATCGATCTTATTATCTTTCATGTAGCTGTAGATGCTCTCTGCTTTTTTGTTGAGGTGGATGGTCCACTCACCAGAAGCTGCAGGAGTTACAAAAATAGAATACTTACCAGCTGCCAAATTCTTACCACCTACGTTCACAGCAGTGCTAAATTCGATGATGGTCTGGCCATTGGCACCTGCTCTCCAGCTTTCGCCGTACTTGATGATTCCACCAAATACTTTTCTGCCTTTCACTGCAGGAGAAGAGTAATCGATGCTGATTTTGGTGAAGCCAACTATCTGGCTTACGTGCGCTGCAGGGCTAGCTGAAGGCTGTTGAAGTTGCGCTTGGGCAGCAAAAGAGCCTACAAGTACGAAGGCTAGGGTTAATAAAAGACTGTTAATGTGTTTCATGGGGTATGGTTGGGTTATTTTGTTGCGAATCTAACAAAAATTCAAACTCCTTTGTTCTTTGACCTAGGAAGAGATTTTTTTTCTCCTTGTAAAGCTTAGCTTTTGGACGTTTCCTTTGCGACATTGAATTCCTTTCCAAGAGGGATTAGTAATTTTTAGGGAATAGGGTAAATTTAACTATCCCGTAAGATTTTTTTTTATCTTCGAAGAGACACTTCCTATTATCCCCTTTCCCTTTGTTGCCTATGCCTTATTTTTCCCTACGCGCCCTCACTAAATCTTACGATTCCCATATAGCTTTGCAAGATTTTAATTTGGAGCTTTCCAAAGGAGAGTTTGTTTCCATCATTGGGGAAAGTGGCTCGGGCAAAAGCACCCTGCTCCGCATCGCCGCAGGCTTGTTGACACAGAGTTCGGGTGAGGTGATTTTGGTTGGAAAAAAAATTGAAAGTCCAGCAGAAAAGTTGGTGCCGGGCTACGACGAGATCAAACTGATCCATCAGGATTACCAGTTCTTTCCCAATACTACGGTGGAGGAAAATATCACGCGTCCGCTGTTGAACTTCGAAGAAGGCTACCGCAAGCAGCGGGTGGCGCACTTGCTGGATCGACTCGGTTTGACTGCCTACAAGGACCGGCTTCCCAAGCAGCTCAGTGGTGGGCAGCAGCAAAAGGTAGCCATTGCGCAAGCCTTGGCTGTAGAGCCTGAGGTGCTCTTGCTAGACGAGCCCTTTAGCCACTTGGATGCGATTCAGAAAAGAAAGTTGATTCAGGAATTGAAGGAGCTCCTTCTAGAGATGGGAACCACTGTAATTTTTGTGACCCATGACTTGGATGATGCGCTGTGGCTTACCGATTCCCTAGTGGTTCTCCAAAAGGGAAAAATTACTCAAAAAGGAAATTCCAAAGCACTCTGTGAGCAGCCCAAATCCAAGTATGTGGCGCGCCTTTTTTCGTCGATCAATGCTCTTACTGATCGAGAGCAAGCCTACATTCGACCTGCCGATATACGGATTCGTACGCGAGGTGGTATCGTCGGTCATGTGGTAGACCAACGGTTTTTAGTGCACTACAATTCGCTGCAAGTGAAGTTGCGGGAAGGAGGACAGATTTGGGAGGTGGATGATCCTGCGCGAAAGTACCAGATCGGAGACCGGGTGTACCTGCATATTCAAGAAGAAAAAGTATTGCTGCTGAAATCCTAGAAAAAGTATAAAGTACGAAGAACCAAGTACCAAGAAATAGTTGAGGTTTAAACCTCAATTATTTTTGAGAAAATGGTAGTAAATATCCTTAATGGTTTTAACTAATTGAATCTCAATCGAAATGCAATAGAAATAAGTTGAAGTAGAAGATTCTGCTGCTATTTCCATTTATTTCACGAAGCGAAGCGAAGTCCTTTTCTACTGTATTTCTACCTAATTTCTATTTTCTTCTTCCAAATGCCCCTGCTCGATTTCTTTTTTGGTGGCTTTGCGAACTTCGATGATTTTTCCCTCAAAATGCAGGTCAAATCCAACTAAGGGATGGTTGAAGTCAAGCAGCAACTCTTCTCCCATATTTTTCAAAACCTTCGCTTGCATGGGATACCCATTCTCATCGACGAGAGGGAGAAAATTACCTTCCTCAAGCATGGATGGGCTGAAGCCTCTCTCCTTGGAAAACTGCTCCACGGGCATTGTCACCAAGAGCTCTTCATCCGCTTCTCCATAGGCCTCTGCAGTGGTTAAGGTGAAGGAAAATTCTTCTTTCAATTTCTTGCCTTCGAGCAGCTCTTCAAATTTTTCAGGGAGTCCGCTTTGTCCAAAAAGAAACTGAAAAGGGTCCTCTTCATCTCGTACTTCTACACTAAAAGGTGCGGACTCGATTTCGTTGGCTTCCTTGCTGATTTTGAGTTCGTAGGTGAGCCCTACCACCGTACCTGCTTTAATTTCCATTCTTTGTATTTTTAGCTGCTGATTCCGTATTTCAAGCGGATGAGAATTCGTTCTTTTAGGACCTTCCACTTACTTTTTGCGGTCGATTGCCGCAGTTTTTTGGTGGAGCGGAACACGAAATATTGGTAATCTTTTTCTTCGAAAAATAGGGAATAAGTCTCCATTTTTTCCAAGTAAAAGCCTGCTGCTCCCAAGTTTTGAACCAGTATCCCTGTATCCAAGGGCTGGTCGATGACTTGCAGTTTTTCCGGCTGATTCGCAATCATCCACTCCAAGTAGCGGGGAGCAGGAATATGAACCACTAGCACCGAATCGGGGTGTGCATGCGCTTGAATATTTTTGAATAGCTGTGCATGCTGGGCCACTGGAATGTGTTCCAATACATCTGGGAACACAAAAAAGTCAAAGGTTTTTCCAGGGAGGTTGAAGTCAGACATGTCTGAAACATCAAACTTCAGGTTGTTCTGCTTTTTCCAAAGCACGCGAGCCTTCTCGATGCTCTCTGGAGAGATGTCAACTGCTAGTACTTCGCCTTGGGGTACTTGAGTGGCCAAAAGGTGCGAGACTGTTCCGATGCCACAACCCACCTCTAGGACGCGGTGTTGCGCCTGCAAACCGGCTTCTTTCGCCTTGTCTAGGATACTCAAATGCCGGGAGTTGATGCCAGTTTTTTCTTGCTTCTCGGCAAATTGGTCGTAGAAGCGAACGACTTTATCTTGTTCTTCAGCGGCTTGCATCTGATTTTCGGTAGGTGGTAACTAGTCCAGCGATCAACAATATCACCAATGCATACTGGAAGATAATCATTGGGGTTTTGGTGGCGCTGTAACTTGTGGGTGCAAAGGTAAAGACAATTTCGTGAGTTCCTGCAGGAAGGGGAAGCCCTCGAAGGAGGTAGTTGGTGCGGAGAATGGGAACTTCCTTGCCATCCAACTTGGCGGTCCAGCCTGCTGGGTAATAGATTTCCGAAAATACGCCCAACCCTGCGGTGGTCATTTTTGCTTGATAAGTGAGCTGATTCGGGGAATTTTTGGTCAGCGTGATTGTACCTGCTCCAGCCTGCTGCTCCCCAAACTCCTTACTATTGAGGGTTGCTTGTGCTTTGGTGTTAATCGTACCTAGTTTATCGATTTCCTCTTGATTCGTTCCTACAGATACAATTTGTGAAGGTACCCAAGCGGAGCCATTTGCTTCCGGATTTTCAAATACTGCATTGCTATCCGCTCCAGCGATGAGGTATTTGGTGTTCAGCATGTTGAGGATGCCTGTGCTGGCCCAATCAAAGTTGCCTTCCTTTGCTTTTTTGATAAAGTCTTGCAGCTCAAACTCCATCTGGTAGTCCACCAAATCCTGGTAACGGCGAAGTTTGGCACCATGGTATCCTCCTAGGCTATTGAATCGGTAGCTGGTGCGCGCCCCCTGTGTGAGGCCCTCCGTGAGTGGCAACACTCGGAAGTAGCCCTTGTCGGCAGCAATTGATTTTTCTGCAGGCGTCTCAGCAAAAAACTCGCGAGAAGGATTTCCTCTAAAGGATTCGCTGTTCAGGTAGCGGCGGTTGATGGTCCACACATCAAGCGTAATCAAGGTGATTAAACCTAGTCCAAGGACTTGGTCTGTGATTTTACCTTTGAGGTAGAAATAAATTGCCCCCATGGCCAGGACTACAAAGGTAAAGCTCTTCCAAGCGGAAGCTGCGAGTAGGTCCTTGCGATCTGCTTGGAGGGCAGTGACGAGCCAATCTGGATAATTTGCATCTCCGGCTCCTTCAAAACGGAAGAATGCTCCACCAATCAGGGCAAGCAGCAAAGTGATTCCTGCAACAGCCCCTCCAGAGATCAGCAGTGGCTTCACTGCTTTGGTCTGGGTCAGCTTTTCCAAGGCAATCATTCCAAGTACAGGGATCGCAAATAGCGTCATGCCCAAGGCCATGGATACGGCACGAAACTTATTGTAGCCAGGCAAGATGTCAAACAGGGTGTAATTGAACCAGGCCAAGTTTTTGCCCCAGCTGAGCATCAGGGAGAGGACAATGATGGATCCAAAAGTAATCAAGCTAGCACGAGGCGCGACCCAGAATCCTAGGATTGCAAGAAACACCAGAATTACACTGCCGTAAATAGGGCCACCCGTGAAAGGTTGATCTCCCCAGTAGGTGGGGGCTCCTTTGACGAAGTCATTGACTTGTGCGGGTTCTAGGCCTTGATTTCGGAGAGCTTTTTCCGATGCAGAGTCTTTGGGAAGTGGGGTCGTGCTACCGCCTCCGTAAAAATCTGGAACGAGTAGGGTCATGCTCTCAATTATGCCATTGGACCAGCCAAAAGCATAATCCTTGTCGAGTCCTGCACCAGCGGTTTCGATGGTAGCCTTTCCTCGTGTGGAGTAGGGGCTGTAATCCAAGGCGGTGGCGATTCTACCCAAATTTCCTCCAACGCCCAGTATCGCTCCCAAAGTCAACAGGGCTATGGTTTTGGAAAGGCTTGCAAGCCCTTCTTTTTTCCAATCAAAGCCAAGGTGGGTGAGCACATAGACCACCGCGATGATCAAGGTGTAATAGGTGATTTGAAGGTGATTAAACTTGAGCTGAAGCAGCAGTCCAAGTCCAAGAAGTGCTGCTCCGAGTAGTCGTTTGCGATCGAATGCCAGGTGTATACCAGCCAAAATCAGGGGGATCAGACACACGGCCCATATTTTGGCATTGTGTCCCGCTTCAAGAGAAAGCAGGTTGTAGGTATTGAAGGAAAAAGCAATGGCACCGGCAACAGCGAAAATTGGGCGCACCCCATAGCTGAGCAGCAAGAAGTACATGGCGAGCATTCCAAAAAATAGGCCGTTGATGGGATGGGGTAGTCCTAAGGTAAGGATGGAGATGGCTAGGTTGGTGATGTCTCCCGCAAACTCCAGGCTGATGAAGTAGGTGGGCATCCCGCCAAACATGCGGTTGGTCCAGAGCGCTTGTTCCCCCGTGGCAGCACGGTAGTCGAGCACCTCCTTAGCTGAGCCTTCCCACTGCAGGATGTCACCTTGGAAGATGATCTCCCCATCAAAAACAAGGGGAGAAAAATACCCCACCACGAGCAGGTAAAAGAAGGCGATGCCGAGGAGATGGGGAAGGATGTCTTTTTGAAATTGAATCTTCATGCAGGAGTTCAGCGATTTGAACCGCAAATTAAGGAATTCGGGGGAAAGGCGTGAGCGGGCCTACTACCTTTTTATTGGAGCAGGCAAAAGAAAATCATCTGGGGCTGCATATGGGCAGA
>CAMDEU010000048.1 GCA_945897085.1 Spirosoma fluviale
GCTTCGCTCCAGGCAAGCCTTTGGAGGTGGTCTTCCATCATGTGGATGGAACTCATGATAGGGTAGTGGCCAACCATACCTACAATCAAGGTCAAATCGAATGGTTTAAAGCTGGAAGTGCCTTGAATTTGATCAAGGTAAAAGCTTAATTTCACCCAAATTCAATTGAAGCCGTAATGAGTAATTCATTACGGCTTTTTTAGTTTCAATTTTTGATTCTGATTTTTACAATGCTCTGGCCTTAGTTAGGTATTCCTGCACCAAGTCCATATCGGGATGGCTCACTGCCAATTCCTCCAAATAGCTTAAGGCACTTACTTTGTCTCCATTCAGCGTGTAATAGATACCCTTATTTCGAAGTGCAAAGGGATTTTTGGAGTCCATTGCCAAACTTTGATTGATTAAAGTAAGCCCATCTTCCAATTGATTTAGGTAAAGCAAGTACAAGCCGTGATTGTTGTAAAAATAGGCCTGTCGATTGTCTAAGGTAATCGCTTTTTCTACTGCCTGCACTGCCCCTGAATAGTCTTTTTCTTCAAAGTAAATCATGGACCTCAAGTTGTGTAGGTTAGGCTCAAGCGGGTTTATCTCCTCCGCCTTTTCCAAGAGGGTCTTTGCGGCTGCGTACTCTTTTTGATAGAAGTAAATGGTGGCTTGATTGACCAACAAATCCGAATTCTTAGGAGTTAATTCGGAAGCTTTTTGAAAGGATTGTAGCGCTGCAGGATAGTTTTTGAGTTTCTCTTCGGTAAGGCCCAGCAAAAAATAGGACCTCCAATCGCTTGGGCTTTTGGATACCATTCGAGATGCATCCTCTTTCGCATTGTAGTTGGCACCCAGGTCCAGGTAAGCCAAACCACGTTGAAATACGGCGTCTATAGCCTTAGGATTTTTCTGAATTGCCTTGCTGAAATCTTGAATGGCTGCCTCAAGTTGATTCAATTGAAGATGTGCCATCCCTTTGTTGTAGTAGGCATCACTAAAGTTAGAATCTAGGGCAATCGCCTCTTCATAAAATCCCAGGGCAGTTTTTGGATCCTTCTCCTCCATTTTCTTATTGCCTTTTAGTAGGAATCTGCCTTTTTGGTCTTCTATGCTATCGCATCCCATCCAAACGATCGGTATAAATAGGATGATTTTAATGATCAGGTTTTTCATTTTGAGTTGGTTTTGATGTCTTTGCCTTTATCGCTTCTCCCAAGAGCTGGTGGGATTTGTAGGGTTTTAGCTGCCATAGAAAAAAGCATAGGTTATGTTATAAATGGGTTTTACCCCACTACTAAGCCACTGCGTTTCAGTAGGGCATCTTGTTTTGGTTCGCGTCCTCTAAAACGTGCATACAAGAGGGAAGGATGTTCACTTCCTCCTGCGGAGAGAATGTTTTTTTCAAAGGAAACGGATGTTTCAGTATCGAAAACACCCTTTTCTTGAAATACTTCAAAGGCATCAGCATCGAGTACTTCAGCCCACTTGTAGCTGTAGTATCCAGCAGCATAGCCGCCCTGAAAAATATGGGAGAAACTCGTGCTTATTCGCGTTGCTTCTACTGAAGGCAGTAGTTCGGTGTTCTTTAAAATTTCCTTTTCAAAGGCTTTTATTTCTCCAATTTGATTTGGGTCTTGGCTATGGTAGGCCATGTCTAGCAATGCAAAACTTAGTTGTCTTAAGGTCAAGTAGCCTTGCTGGAAATTGGCAGCCTTCTTTATTTTTTCAACTAGCTCAGCCGGAATAGGCTCTCCAGTTTGGTAATGTCGCGCAAACAGGTCAAGGCAGTCTTTTTCATAACACCAGTTTTCAAAGATTTGGGATGGGAGTTCCACAAAATCCCAGAATACGCTTGTACCTGAAAGGCTTTCGTAGACTCCTCGAGCCAGCATGCCATGCAGGGCATGTCCAAACTCATGGAATAGCGTGGTGACCTCATTGAAAGTAAGTAGGCTAGGACTGGTTTTGGTAGGCTTGGTGAAGTTGCAGACAATTGAAATGTGCGGTCGGTGATCTACATTTCCTTCTTTAAATTGACCTCGGTAGGAAGTCATCCAAGCTCCATTCCGTTTTCCAGGTCTTGGAAAAAAATCTGCATAAAACACAGACAAAAATTGATTATCGCGATCGTAGACCTCGTATGCGGTCACTTCGGAATGGTAAACTGGAATGTCTAATTTGGCCACAAAGCTAAGTCCAAATAAGCGAGAAGCAGTGGCAAAAACGCCTGAAATCACATTTTCCAAGCTGAAGTAGGGGCGAAGTTCCTCTTCATCCAGCGCATACTTTTCTTTCTTGAGCAATTCGGAATAGTAGGCAAAATCCCATTTTTCTAGCACTGCCAACTGGTCAAATTTCTTGGCTAACGCTGCGACCTCCTGAACATCAAGTTCGGCTTTGGGTTTGGCTTTTTCCAATAGGGATTGGAGAAACTCTAAGACAGTACCTGGACTTTTAGCCATGCGTTCTTCCAAGGTAAACCCGGCATGGCTTTCGTATCCTAAAAGCTGGGCGCGCTGCTGCTTTAAGGTAACGAGATGCCGAATAATTTCTTGGTTATCTAAGGCATCCCCTTTTGCACATTTCGTATTAAATGCCATAAATAGCGTCTTTCGTAGGGCTCTATTTTTGGCATAGGTCATCACAGGAATATAGGAAGGGTAGTCAAGTGTAAATGCCCATCGGTCCGAATGCCCCTTTTCTGCTGCGAGTTGTGCTGCAGCTTCCAATGCCCCCTGAGGAAGGCCTTCGAGCTCACTCTCCTGGTCCACAAGGTGTACAAACTTGTTTGTCTCAGCCAATACATGTTCTCCAAATTGAAGACTAAGTTGTGCTAACTCCTGGTCAATTTTCCGGAGGGTATCTGCATCTACTTTTCCCAACTGAGCACCATTGCGCACAAAGGACTTGTAGGTTTTTTCTAAAAGGGTCGTTTGCTCAGGATTAAGGGAAAGCTGCGCTCTTTGTTCAAAAACCTGTGCAATGCGTTGGAATAGCTCTTGATCCAATAAAATATCATTGGCATGCGCTGTGAGTAGCGGAGAGATTTCCCGAGCTAATTTTTGAATTTCATCGTTGGTCTCAGCTGAATTTAGATTAAAAAAAATGGAAGAAATCACTCCTAAGTGCTTTCCACTTTTTTCCAATGCCTCCACCGTGTTTTCAAAGGTAGGAAGGCTCACTAATTTGATTGCCTCAATTTCTTTTTTTGCTTCCGCTATGGCTTCAATAAATGCAGGCTGATAATGAATGGGGTAAATCTCAGTAAAGGGAGCCGTAGAAAAAGGGGTTGTAAAAGCGGAAAGTAAGGGATTGCGCATGAACTCGATGGAGGGAATCAATTGGATTTATTTGGAACACAATCCCAAAATTACCGATTTATAGGGGATTTTAACCCGATTTTGCAGGCATTTTCCCAAGGAGCTGTTCTAAAAAAACTAAGGCCAGGAATTCCTGGCCTTAGTTGATCTTAGTGAAAGTCGCAGGTCATGGATTCCATGCCGATAGGAGCTCCATCTGGGATGCTGAGCACTTGCTGAGGAGTCAATTCCTCAGGAAGGCTAAGGTATGCTTCAATCTTTTGTTTCAAGTAATCTCGGTGTGCTTGCAAAAGACTAGAGGAAAGATTAGCAGTAGCACTTAGCTGGCGCAGTTCCCTCCGTACCAATGCGCGAACGGTCTGCGAAGCGCCAGCATTTTTGGAAAGGACAATCAAGTGATCTACTAGTTTTGCTTCAGTCATCAGTTTAATTTCTGCACCAAGCCCCGAGGGCATGGTATTGCTGAATACCTGAGTACGTACTTTGGCAAGTACGTTTTCCAATCCAGGCAATGCAGCATTTTGAAGTTGCTGCAAGTAAATCCGGTTTACTCTTCCGGGTTCAAAAAGGAAGAAAAAGGTAGCATCCACTACGTTTTCAGCAGGTGCGATGGGATCAAATACAGGTCCTGTCCGTGATGGAAAAGTTTCTCTATTCTTATTATATCCATAAGGTCTGGGTGGAATTAAAGACAAAATAGCCGCAGGAATCTCCAATTGTTTGGTACTGATGGAAAGTAGAAGGGCATCCAATGCTTCGATTTGGCTTTTGGACGAAATCCACTGGTGCGCAGATTGGTTGTCGCCTTTAACTTTATAGCTGTAGTCTAGGCCACCGACCAACTTGCTAGTTGCCTCCAGCTGATAACGGTGCATGAGGTATAGCGGAACAAATACTTCTTCCAAGATCGCTTGTGGCTCTCCTGTCTTGATGGAATTGAGCCCGAAGGTTTTCATTCGTTTTTCACGCAAGGTTAACATCCGCTTGAGTTCCTCAGGAGCAGATGCTCCATTGTCCCAAAGGTGGGAGCGTGGGTGTACTCCACTTGGATTCCGTGAATCTGAATCGGTGATAAATTCATAGCCTGCAGCATAGGTCTCTTGGAGATTTTTTTCTAGAAATTCCTCTTCGCTTTGGTTTGGAGCCGGTTGCCCATAGCCGTAGGTGATGGCCAACTTGTCCCATTCTCCAATTTTCAAGTCATAAGCATTCCCAAAATCAATTTCCCCTTTTTCATTTTCTGTAATCACCGGATGAGGATAATCCATGACAGAAGAGCGCCCTGTAGCGGAAGTAGCATAGCTGTGTGCCAATCCGATGGTATGCCCGATCTCATGTGCTGACAGTTGCTTCAATCTATTCAATGCAAACTCCATCAACTTTGGATCTGCTGTATTTCCATCTTCGAAGGGCTGTAGCAAGCCTTGTCCGATAAGGTAATCTTGACGTACCCGGAGGGAACCGAGGGATACTTGTCCCTTGATGATTTCACCAGTACGTGGGTCTTGAATACTAGATCCATAGGACCAGCCTCTTGTAGAGCGATGGATCCATTGGATTACATTGTAGCGTACATCGCTTAAGTCCATGCCCTCTGGGGCAAGCTCTACCCGGAATGCATTTTTAAATCCAGCGGCCTCAAAAGCTTGCGCCCACCAGTTGCCACCTTCAATCAGCGCACTCGCTACTGGCTCTGGAGTGCCACGGTCTAAGTAATAGATGATGGGTTCAATCACCTCAGAAACTGCTGCAGTGGGGTCTTTTTTCTCCAATCGGTGTCTTGAAATAAAACGCTTCACCAAAGGTTGATCAATGGGGGTGGTGTAATCTTGGTAGCTGATGAAAAAATAGCCTGCACGAGGATCAAATTCACGCGTGGCATAAAGCTCCGGTAATTCGATAAATGAATGCCTCATTCTGACCGTTACCGCATCAGGACTTGGAGTCACTGATCGCAAATTAGCACCTGCCCCTGTTCCCGTAAGGGTGATGGTAGCCTCTACTTCTGTGTTTTTAGGGAAGTTTTTGGTGGTAGGGTAGTACAAGACAGAGCGACTTGGATCCACTTTGTAACTGCCTTGCTTTGTTCGCGCAAGCGTTTCACTTACTCCATGTACATCTTGTAGGAAAAAGTTGGTTGCATCCACGAGGTGGGTATTTCCTTCGGTTTTTACCACTTCAAATCCCCATAGTGTGGATTGAGCAAAAGCATCTTGGATGGATTTAGCCTCATTTGGGTTTTTGGTATAGGCTCGGTAGTCGTAATTTTTGTGCACCATCAGGATTTTATTTCCTGTCTTACGAAATTCAACTACCCGGGTATCCCCCAGTTGACCTCTATCCAATCCGATGTCGTTGGATCCGATACCGGCAGTCAATGCATTGACATACAGGAGCTCTTGGTTAAGGGAGGAAATTTCTAAGTAAATCTTTCCTTTTTCTTCATCCAAATAGAAGGGGACGAATCCTTCCTTCCTGGTCATTTTTGAATAGTCTTGCGCAACTAGCCAGCTAGACTGGAGAAATACTACAAAAAGTAGAATACATGCTTTTTTCATGGGGGTACATTTTTTCGCCAATTTATCAAAAAGCTAGGTTGCTATCCTACCACTCCTAAAAAAATTAATGCAAGGCATAGCGAATTAGGAGTACGCTGTCGGTTTGTTTGGGACCAGAAATCTCCTGCATGCCAGAACTGATTACTTTTCGGTCCGAGTAGATCGTCTGAGCAATTCGAAAATAGGCTGTAAGCCTCGAATGAATCTGGTATTGTGCCAAAAGGTATTGCCTGCTTCCTCTGCCCGAGAAGGCAGGAATCGCAAAGGTGCCCACTGCATTTTGCTCGTACCCATAGAGCCTGTTGTCGAACGTGTCGGTGTCAAATAAGGCCATTCGAGCAGTAAATTTCCAGTTGCCCAATGAATAGGAACATTCTTGAATGAGCATCCATCCCTGTGTTTTTTTCCGATTGAAGGACACCTGATTCCAAAGTACTCGGGACCGACTGGTCAATTCAGTTGAAATGTCCAGCTCCAAGCTTGCCTGGGCATGACTTTTAAGGATGGTACCGACTTGTTGGGTGGGTGTATATTCCACCTCTTCTGAGAGATTCCTCATTTTACGCTCCTGCTTAAATTGAACGATAACTTGCCTGGTTTTTTGTGGCTGGTAGCTCCAGCGAACTAGCCATTCCTGTCCATTGGATGGGGTAGATACCCGAAATTTTAGCCAGGGAAAGCTGAAGAAGTCTACATAAGCATTGAGTTTGAGGGTTGCGGAAGGCTTGACCTGAAATCCTAAATACACCCCTCGCTCGTTGCTAGGACGGGTGCCTTCTGCAAATGCGGTAGCATACAAACTATGGAAGTGTCGGTCATATCTTCTCCATAGCAATGAAAAATCCACCGTTCTGCTCAGGCTGCTGACCAAGCCCAGCACTGTTCCTTGTCCTTGGCTGCTAGATCGAGCAGACTCGCCGAAGAAAGCAAAGTTCTTCCAAGAAAGGGTAGCGTAGATGCTGCCAACCTGATTCATTTGGCCCGAAAAATCAAAGGCATTGTAGCTCTTCGCATTTCGAATCCAGGGAATGCTAAACTGGCTATGCAGGAAGTTTAGCCCAGCAGACCAGTGTCCAGACTGAGCGCTGTATTGGAGGTTGCTGCCTAGGTTGGTTTCTCGGACTTGGTTTTTAGTGGATAGCTCGCTCAAACTGCGGTGTAGTCCTATTTGGGAGAGGCTAGTTAGCGTCTGTGGTGCTACCCCTAGGGAATCACTTGATTCCGTCACTCTTCCATCCTTCCCAATTGAGGAGAGAATAATACTACTTTGCCAGGGACCCATTTTTCGGGTCAATCCAATCCCTCTAAAAAAACCAGTTTCAATACTTGCCGTGTAGGGTAGAATGCCCAAACTGCTTCTGCGAACGGTGGGAACTGTTTCGGCACCTTTGCCCAAACTAAATCCGGCACCAAAAACTAGTCCCTGACCAAAGCTGGCTTGGAAATCTCCAAGGGAAATGGTTTTCCATTTTCCAATTGCGTAGCGAGTGAAGTGAAAAGAGGTAAAATTGAATCCATAGCGGTTAGTTTTTGGATCCCAGGTAAGGACTTCACCTGCATCCTTCTCCAGGATAAGTCCCATGCTGAAATCTTTGGCATGCTGAACTCTGAAACGGAGGAATAAGTCGTTTGGGTCGCCCAGGTACCGACTTGTGGGATTGAGGGTGCTGTCATTTTTAGTATACCCCTTGCGTAATTCCCAGGTTCGTCGGTGGCGGAACACTAAAAAATTATTTTCCTCGCTCCGCAAACGCTCAAAAAAGGTCATGTTACTAATTTTTGCCGATTCAAGTGAAAGGAATGGGCGTAAAGTCACTAAGGTGGTGCTATCCCAATTGGGAAGGGATTGCAGCTCATAGATGGAAAGAAACTCTCCCCAGGTATTTCGATGATCGATAAGGGCTTGTATTTGCGGAGAAGCAAGGAGGTAGGTTGCTAGTAATTCATCTGCTGTTACCCGGTTGATATCGAGGGGATTCTGGTAGAGTTCTAGCAGCAATTCATACAGGGCTTCGTAGTCCAAGTCCTCGTCTTGGATGGGAAAAAGTCGCTCCATCAGCTTTTGGATATCCAAAGTTGGAAGCGTGTTTTCTTGAGCGATTGCGGGTATTGTTAGCAGGAGAAAGCTGCATAAATAGATCATCAGCTTCATTCTTAGCGCTTTAAGAATAGCGAGAGATGGTGGGTTTTTCCTAAGGAGGTATTTTGTCCATAGCCATAGTCTAAGCCATAGTTTTTCTTTTGCAGTCCAAGCCCAAAATTGAGGGCAGTAGGATAAGAGTGAATGCCTGTTCGCAGGATGACCCACTTTTCAAGGCTGTATTGAAGACCTAGTTTAAAAATAGGTGGGTTATCTAGGTCTTTTTCAAGCTCTGCATGAATTTCCAAGTTTTTGGAGGGGAGATAGGTAGTCCCCATTTGGAGTAGGGTAGGGAGACTTTGGGAGGAATAGTTACTGATTTTGGCTTGGTTCACATTTGTGAGCTGTGTTCCAAAGAAAAACTTGGGTCCTAATTCTGCCAATCCACCTAAAGAGAATTGAAAGGCGTTTCCTGTTCCAAAACCTTCGATATGAGTTTGAAACCAACCTGCCTTCAATCCAAAGCTTAAGATTCCTCGGGTGGTGGCTAGACCGAGTTCGAGTCGATGTTGATTAAATAGCTCTCCTCCGAAACGAGCGATTCCAATGCCGATACTACCCTTTTGACTTTTGAAAACACCAGAAAGGGCAGCAGTGCTTAGTTCTTGGATTCCAAATCGTTGGTCTACTGAGATGCCAATCTCAGATTCAGTGATTCTGTCGAGGGCACCTACATTGTTTGCAAGGCTCCAGGCGTCACGATGGTATAATTTGGTAGTACCTAATCCTTGGCTTTTGGCTCCGAATGCTTGGGTGGATAGGTCTATTTGGGCTGATGTTTGACTAGAGAACATCAGCCACAAGCAAAAAATTAGGCTTGGCTTCATTAAAAAAAGATTAAAAAGTGATACTTAAATATAAACTATTCGATTGACTAATCCAAGGGGGACTGTCAGCATGCAATTAAGCGCTTGCTACAGATCTAGTAGAGGAAGCTGTGACTGGAAAGACACTTTATTTAATTAAAAAAAACACGCTAAAATTTAATAAAAATAAGCACCGAATAATATTTTGAAAATTTTTCGCAATCGATTGTTTGAAGAGATAAAAACATTTTATAATTTTCGAGAGTATTTATGAATTGAATATTTACAATAGGTTTAATAGGTTTGAGAGCAGGAAAAGGTCGGGATTTTATTCCGGCCTTTTTTATTTAAGCCATTTTCAAGTTACTTGAAGGCTAGATTGAATCTCAATCTCTAGTTATGACTATTGACCAGCTCAAAGAGTTACTTCAGCAAGCATTTACCAAGGAATTACCGGGAAAGGTTGCGCATGTAAAAATGGCTCCCCAGCCACTTGATATACGAAGGTTCACTACGGCGTTCTCAGAGCCTCCTAAGAAAAGTGGTGTTTTACTTTTGTTTTACCCAGACCAAGGGGAAGTGTATTTTCCCTTGATCAAACGGCCCCAGTATCCTGGAGTGCACAGTGGTCAAGTGGGCTTTCCAGGTGGAAAAATGGAGCCTTCAGATCCAGATATTCTTTTTACGGCCTTGCGTGAAGCAGAAGAGGAGATTGGTATAGATGCGAGCAAAGTGGAGGTACTTGGTCGACTTACGGATCTTTACATCCCAACGAGCAATTTTTTAGTGAGCCCAGTAGTAGGATTTATACAGGAGAAGCCGAGTTTTGTTCCTGAGCAGCGGGAGGTAGCGCGGATCATTGCTACGGAAGTGATTTCCCTTTTTCATCCCGAGGTTAGAAAGCAGACGAAGCTTGCAGTAGGAGGAGGAATGTACTTGGATACTCCTTATTTCGAAGTAGAGGAAGAGGTAGTTTGGGGTGCTACAGCGATGATTCTGAGTGAGTTTATCCAGGTTTTGGATCAAAAATCAGAGCTAGGGATGGCTTTTTAGTCAATTGTTGGTAATGTTGTAGAGGATAACCTTACGTATATGCAGGAGCAAACTAGTCCCTTTTTGACCAATGATGCGGTAGTTTTTGGCCTTTTGATGTCCATCTTGGCCTTTGTTTTTGCCTCATCGGCTAGTAAACATCCTTTTTGGGTTAAGTTTTACACCTATGTGCCTACCGTATTGCTCTGCTATTTTATTCCTGCTGTTTTCAATTCTTTAGGGATCATATCTGGAGAGTCTTCAAACCTTTACAAAGTGGCCTCGCGCTATTTGCTGCCAGCTTCTTTAGTCTTGTTTACCATTAGTGTAGATCTCAAAGGCATCCTTCGACTTGGGCCCAAGGCATTAACCATGTTTCTTGCAGGAACGGTTGGGGTTGTTCTTGGTGGGCCAGTTTCTATGCTTGTAGTAGGATGGATTTATCCCGATCTGTATTCGGGTACCGGGCCAGATGAGATTTGGAGGGGATTGTCGACGATAGCAGGAAGTTGGATTGGAGGAGGGGCTAATCAAACTGCCATGTTGGAAGTTTTCGGGGCGAGTCCCACCCTTTTTGGGCAGATGATTGCGGTCGATGTGTTGATCGCCAATTTCTGGATGGCCATTCTTTTGTTTTGGGCGGCAAAGCCAGAAAAGTTAGATGCTTTTTTCAAAGCAGACACGACAGCTATCTATGCCCTTCGTGACCGCATTGCAAAAATGAGAGCGAGTAGTATTCGAATCCCAAGTATGAAAGATAGCCTACTCATCTTAGGGATTGGATTTGGGGTAACAGGCCTATCTCACTGGTTTGCGGATTTCTTGGCACCCTGGTTTGAAACGAATCATCCGGATTGGAATCAGTATTCATTGAATTCCGCATTTTTCTGGATTGTGGTGATCGCTACCGCCATTGGATTGGCACTGTCATTTACTAAAGCTCGAGATTTGGAAGGGGTAGGAGCTTCACATATGGGTTCGGTCTTGCTCTATGTTTTGGTCGCCACCATTGGTATGCAGATGGATTTGGGAGCTATTCTGGACAATCCCATCTTATTTTTAATCGGATTTATTTGGATTTTGTTTCATGCATCCATCATGATACTTGTGGCGTGGTTGATCAAAGCGCCATTTTTCTATGTGGCTGTTGGTTCGCAAGCGAATATAGGAGGTGCTGCTTCCGCCCCAATTGTTGCCTCTGCCTTTGATCCCTCATTGGCACCCGTAGGCGTACTTTTGGCTGTTCTCGGATACGCAATAGGTACCTATGGGGCCTACTTGAGCGGATTGATGATGCAGTGGCTTTCTGGGCTGTAAATACCGCTTTACAATTCGTTTAGGGCTTGTACACTTTCACTGCCGTTCCACTTACGGTAACCATCAGCATGCCCTCTCGGATCGTTTCGTAATCCAGGTCTATACCTATTATGGCATTTGCACCTAGCTGCCTGGCCTGCATTTCCATTTCAGACATGGCTGTTGCTTTAGCCTCTCGTAACACTTGCTCGTAGGCAGAAGACCTCCCTCCAACAATGTCGGTGATGCTCGCAAAGAAATCTTTAAAGATATTGGCACCAATGATTGTTTCTCCTGAAACAATGCCTAAGTAATTTTCAACCTGGTGGCCTTCAAGAGTGGAGGTAGTGGATAGGATCATGTGTGTATCGAATTTTTTAGATTGTTCGTGCCGAATTTCGAATATTTTAGAATAAGATTAAGTTAAGGTGCTTGACTTTTTTTGAGGGAGCGCACACATTTTTTTGTATCGAAAATAAAGTCAGGGATTTGGCTCGTTTTCCTTTAAAATTGGCATTTAGCATTATTTTTGTCAGCTAGCTTTAGATGAAGCTTTCCCGTATGATGTCAAGACTCCTTCTTCTATTTTCACTACTTCTTTTGGGAGCTGGTCTTCAGGCCCAAGGGTTTTTGGCAAATAGATCTTCTATTTATGTGTTTACAGGTACCTCAGGCGCGAACTTGAGTCAATTTAATGCGCTGCTTGATGAGCGTGGAATACTTCCAATTCAGAATAAGTACAATTCCTTTGGGCTGGGGTATCAGGCAAGGCTGAATGATTTTATTATAGGGTTTGAGCTGTCCCAACATCAAAGTCAACCCGCAGAAATAGGATCCCATCGATTCCAATACCGTACTTCTCGTGCCTTGGTGAATCTGGGATACTCGCTAACTGAAGAAGGGAAATTCCAACTGATCCATTACCTATCCCTGGGAATGGGATACCTAAATGCCCAACTTCTTCCTAAGGAGCAATCAAAAAGTTTAACGTCCTTCCTCAAAGACCCAGGTCAAGGTTTTATTTTACGAGAAAATAATATCCAAAATGGAACACGCTACTATGGTAATTTTTTAACCGAAATTGGGTTCCAGCTCTCCTATGATTTCCCCATCCCCAATAGAAAGGAGGCACTTGTGGTGATCGCCAAAGCTGGATACGCTTTTAGTCCCTTTGAGGACAGCTGGAAGATGAATGGATTATCTTTTGACAATGCTCAAGCAGGAGCATTTTTTAGGGTAGGAACTGGAATTAGTCTTCCAGACCGGAACTTTTTTTATAAGGATGCAACGATTGGGATTTCCTTGATTCGGGGTACTTATTTTTCGAAGCCAGAAAAATTCAACACCTACCTTCAACAGCAGGGATACCAAGCCTTTGAAGGTAGCCCTTCCCAATTGGGTTTACGGATCTTGGGAGAAACAGATGGGTTCTTGTATGGAATGGATGTTTTTAATGTAGCACAAAATGGTCGGGCAAGTACCACGCAATCTCATAGTTTAAATAGCCTTCGGATCTATGCTAATGTGGGTAAAAAATTCTTTCAATATAAAAACTGGGGGGTAGGTGTTTTGGGTGGTCTTGGGTATGGCAACCTGAGATATTCGCTTCTTCAGGATGTAAAGCCTGATTTTCCGGCCCTGCTCGATCAACGAAATTTTGATGGCTACCTGCGAAAGTCAGGGATTTTTCTCAAGCCAGAGTTGCTTGTAGAATATGGCTTGCCCATGACTAAAAGAAAGATTTTTGATGTTGTATTTTCTACCTCAGCGGGATACGAACAGGCAATTCCTGGTTACAAGCTCGGAGGAGTGTCCATGAACTCCTATCAGTCTGGGCCATTTTTAACTTTTGGGGTAGGTATTCGTCCCTAATAACATTCTGTTTTTCAAAAAAACTATTTTTTCTGGCTAAAAATTGGATAAATCCGTCGGTTGTTTGGATTTTAGTCTTACTTTTGCAGCTACTTATCGAGAAAGACCGAGGGATGGGCCCTATGACGTCTTAGCAACCTGTAATCAAGGTGCTAACTCCCCTCTTGGATATGCCAAGAATAGATGAGAAGAACTGTAAATTGACCTACTTTTCTCCGTGTTTTGCTCGATTAGTTTTTTGAACGTAACCAACCATGAGACAAAACAGAACGGAACAACTGCTTCAGGCAGTTAAAGACAGGATTTTAATTTTAGATGGTGCCATGGGCACCATGATCCAACGTTACACCCTTACCGAGGAAGATTTTCGAACTCCAGCTTTAAAAGACCATCCCAAGTCTTTAAAAGGCAATAATGACTTGCTTTCACTAAGTCGACCCGACATCATTCGCGCCATCCATTTGGAGTACTTGGAAGCAGGATCAGATATTATCGAAACCAATACTTTTTCCGGAACCACCATTGCGCAGGAGGACTACGGATTGTCTCACCTAGCCTATGCCATCAATTTTGAATCTACAAAAATCGCTCGAGAGGTTGCAGATGCATTCACCGAGACTACCCCAGACAAACCCCGATTTGTAGCGGGTGCAATGGGTCCAACCAACCGTACTGCTTCCCTTTCCCCAGACGTCAACGATCCTGGCTACCGTGCCATCACCTTCGATCAACTTGCGGAGGCCTATGCCGAGCAGGTAAGGGGCTTGTTGGATGGAGGTTCCGATCTGATCTTGGTAGAAACCATCTTCGATACACTCAATGCCAAGGCAGCCCTGTATGCCATTCAGGAAGTATACGAGGAGAGATCTATTCCGCTTGATGCTAGAGATGGAGGAATTCCCATTATGATTTCAGGAACCATTACCGATGCTTCTGGACGAACATTATCTGGACAGACCACCGAGGCTTTTTTAATTTCGGTATCCCATGTCCCCTTGTTTTCTGTAGGGCTTAACTGTGCCTTAGGAGCCAAGGAACTTCGACCTTACTTGAAGGTGCTCGCGCAAGAGGCCCCATTTTATGTGTCTGCTTACCCCAATGCTGGATTACCCAACGAATTTGGTGCCTACGACCAAGGAGCCAATGAAATGGCAGATCAGGTACGAACCTTTTTGAAAGAGGGAATGCTGAATATTTTGGGAGGCTGCTGTGGGACCACGCCAGAGCATATCCGCGCCCTAGCCATGATGGCGGCAGAATATGCCCCACGAAAAATCAACATATCGATAGAAGAGGAGGAGCAACATGCCTAATTTAGCCTACATGAAACTTTCTGGCCTTGAGCCGCTAGTTTTTACACCCAACATCAATTTTATCAATATCGGTGAGCGAACCAATATCACCGGTTCAAAGAAATTTGCCCGTCTCATCCTGAATGGCCAGTATGACGATGCCCTAGATATTGCATTAGACCAAGTTCGAGGTGGCGCACAGATTTTGGACGTTTGTATGGATGAGGGGATGCTAGATGGCGAATTTGCCATGGTCCGCTTTCTCAACTTGATTGCCTCTGAACCGGAGATCAGCCGTATTCCAATCGTGATTGATAGTTCCAAGTGGAGTATCATTCTTGCAGGCCTGAAGTGCGTACAAGGGAAGGGTATTGTCAACTCCATTTCCCTCAAAAACGGGGAGGCGGAATTTATCCATCAAGCGAAGACCATCAAGAAATTTGGTGCTGCCGTGGTGGTGATGGCCTTTGACGAAAAGGGCCAGGCCGACACCTATGAGCGACGCATCCAAATCTGTGAGCGCAGCTACCGTGTGCTTGTAGATCAAGTAAAATTTAATCCTCAAGACATTATTTTTGATCCCAATATTTTCCCGGTGGCCACAGGGATGGAGGAACACCGAAAAAATGCGGTTGACTTCTTTAATGCAACACGCTGGATCAAGCAAAATCTTCCTGGTGCGAAGGTAAGTGGTGGGGTCAGCAACGTTTCTTTTTCCTTCCGTGGAAATGACCCTGTTCGTGAAGCCATGCATGCCGCTTTCCTCTACCATGCGATACAGCATGGGATGGATATGGGTATTGTCAATCCTACCATGCTAGAGGTGTATGCCGATATCGATAAAGAATTATTGGAGCGGGTAGAAGATGTATTGTTTGACCGTAAAGAAGATGCCACCGAACGCTTGCTTGACTTTGC
>CAMDEU010000049.1 GCA_945897085.1 Spirosoma fluviale
AATATTTGAAAAACTACGGATTTTCGGATGCCATTATCACCAATTTTTTCACTCCTTTTTTTAGAGGAATATTTTTGGAAAAAAATCTTGAAACCAGCTCACGAATGTTTGAGTTTGTGTTTAAAATGTTTTCCCAAGGCTATGCCGCAGTTCCTGCAAAGGGTATGGGCCAGATTCCAGAAATGATCAAAAGTCAGCTGCGGAAGACGGAGGTTCGTTTAAACTGTCCGGTATCTTCAATAGAGGGATCGCATCTAGTTTTGGCAGATGGAACACAGATCGAAGCGGATCGGATCATTGTGGCGGTTCAACCTGATCGAGTTATGAAGCAGCTTGAAGGCCAATTTGCTCCTTCTCGAAAGGTGATCAATCTCTATTTTTCCGCACCAAAATCCTTTCTTGGTAGGCCCATGATTGGTTTGATCAAAGGGGATAAGGTAATTAACAACCTGATTTTTATGGATGATGTATCGAAAGACTATGCCCCTCCAGGAAAATCCTTACTCTCTGTCACCGTGTTGGATAGCGCTTTAGGCGAAAAAGAACTGATCAGAACCGTGCAAGGAGAGTTAGAGGACATCTCTGGAATCAAAGGAGAACACTTTAAGCCACTCAAAACCTTTGTGATCAACCATGCTTTGCCTCAAGTGGAAGATTTGAAATTCAGTATTCCTTTTACAGAATGCAAGGTTTTGGATCAGGTATTCCTAGCAGGAGATTACCTGCTTCATGGATCCATCAATGCTGCCATGACCTCCGGAAGAATTGCTGCCGAAGCGGTAATTCATTCATTTAAGGAAAGGTCCTACTAAAAAAGGAGGATATTTACTTCTTGTCCAAGTTAAAAATAGCGCGTAATTCTACCGCATCCTCGGGCTTCATGCGCTGGGCAAGCACCAATCGGAGTTGCCGTCTTCTCAAAGCACCTTCAAAGAGTTCAATTTCCTCAGCTGTCTCAGGAACAATTTGAGGAATTTCAATGGGTTTGCCATTTTGATCTACCGCTACAAAAGTAAAGAAAGCCCGGTGGGTCATTATTTTTTTGCTGGCAGGAATATCCTCTGCAGCTACCTCGATAAACACTTCCATAGAAGAATTAAAAGCGCGGGTGACTTGTGAGCGAAGCGTAACCACATTGCCAAGATTGATGGGCTCCTTGAACGAAATGTTATCTGCTGAGGCAGTGACTACTATACGGTTGCAATGTTTTTGAGCGGCAATTGCTGCGACAATATCCATCCAATGCATCAATCTTCCACCCATGAGGTTGTGAAGCGTGTTTGTGTCATTGGGTAGCACCATTTCCGTCATGATAGTTACGGAGTCTTTGGCAAACTTTTGATTAGGCATATGCTCTGATTTATTTCAAAAATAGCAATAAAATTCTGCTAGAGATAAGAATATTAATTAATTCCAAATTTAATTTGGATAAAGGCTGAGATTGAATCAAAGGACTTTTAAGAATTCCAGCCGTCTTTTCCTAGTAAAGGCACAAAGGCAAAGCCTTCAAATTCTTCTCTTTGAACCTCCGTAGCTGACTTTTTGGTAATCTTCACCATGGCCTGTTTGCTACGGTCTCCCACTGGGATGACCAGAATTCCGCCAATTTTCAGTTGCTGAATTAAGGCATCAGGAACTACTGGAGCACCTGCAGTGACGATTATTTTATCGTAGGGTGCAAGTGCAGGAATTCCACCAGTACCGTCTCCATAAAACAGTTGAAGCTCAATTCCTAGCCGCTGCAGGAAGCGGCCGGTATGTTCAAAAAGTTTTTTTTGATATTCGATGGTTATCACCTCAGCACCCAATAGATGTAAGATACAAGCTTGATACCCCGATCCTGTTCCGATTTCAAGTATTTTATCTCCGGGGGAAACAGCAAGAAGCGTGGATTGAAAAGCTACTGTAAAAGGCTGTGAGATGGTCTGCCCTTCACCAATAGGAAATGCTTTGTCCTCATAGGCATGTGAAATCAAGGCTGTATCAAAAAAAAAGTGGCGTGGCAGTGTATTGATTGCTTCCAAAACAGCTTCGTTTTGGATACCCTTTTTTCGAAGTTCGGCTACTAGTGCCTTTCGCTTTCCTTTGTGTAGGTAGGTATCTTCTAACTTGAGCATTGATTTTGGACTTGAGAGTTCGAAGATAATTGATTAATTGCCGTACTTTGAATTCGTAAAGGCAATTTTTGGTATAGATTGCCAGAAGTATCTAAAAGTCATCGCATGTTTACTGGAATTATTGAGTCTATCGGAACCCTTAGTCAAATCAAAACCGAAGGAACAAATACTCATTTTTATTTTTCTAGTCCATTGTATTCCGAATTGAAGGTGGATCAATCCTTGGCACACGATGGGGTTTGCCTTACTGTAGTTGAAATTATCTCAGAGGGCTACCGAGTTACGGCAATAGACGAAACCCTGCAAAAGACCAACTTATCCTCTTGGAGGGTAGGCAAAAAGGTAAACTTGGAGCGATGCATGGCTGCAAATGGCCGATTTGATGGGCATATTGTGCAGGGTCATGTGGACCAGATTGGGACGATTCAGCGGATTGAGGATCAAGATGGCTCTTGGCTTGTGGATGTAAGTTACGATGCTTCCTTGGGGAATGTGACGGTAGAAAAAGGATCGATTACCTTGAATGGAACGAGCCTTACTTGCTTCAATTCTGCTCTTGGAGCTTTTTCTGTAGCAATTATCCCCTACACCTATGAGTTCACCAATTTCCATGAACTAAAAGCAGGAAATCAAATCAATTTAGAGTTTGATATCGTCGGCAAATACATCCAGCGAATCACCAAAGGCTACCTTTGATTTTATCAAATCAAAGAGAAAGGGTTGGGTAAAAGAGACATCGTTACCTTTTTACCCAACCCAACTTGATTTGTTTAATTCCCGCTAAACCTTGATGTAGATTTTATTTTTATCCATCAGGAATCCAATGCTCCAAATCAGGAGCATGTAAGCAATAGCAAATAGGAAAGAGGCATTTTTCGGTTCCAGCCAGCTGGTAAACCCCTTTGCATAAATTACACCTCGCAAATTGCTATCTCCAATGGGTATAAAGGAGACCAGAGCGATCACAATGCCAGAACATACATACAAGATCAGTGGATTGCGCCCAAAGGCTTGAAAGAAGTAGGTCCATTTTGAGAATTTAGCAACCTCAATCACAAAAATCAAAAGAGATAGGAGCACTAATTCCCAGCCAACAGTAAGTAATACGTATGGGCTAGTCCAAATTTTCTTATTGATTGGAAATCCAAGATCCCAGCAATAACTTAAGCCAATTAAGAGAATTCCAGCTACGAAGAGGAAACGAATAGCCGGGACACTATTCCCATTTTTCTGGATGAATCTCCCCGCCAAATATCCGGCGATTACATTGACTATGGAGGTGAGCGTACTCAAGATACCCTCTGGGTCAAAAGGAATGCCCTCACCCATGTACATGCGTTTTTCACCAATTACTACCAAATCGAGGTGAAGCGCAGCATTGCCTTCCAAGCTATAGGGATCACCTGGAGTTCCTAAATAATAAAGGATGGGCCAGTAGAGCAGTAAGGAGGCGATACTGAATATCCAACCGAGCTTGATGCCGCCCCAATAGAGAATTAGAGCTGCACCCAAATAAGCTAAAGCAATACGCTGCAGCACCCCAAGAAGTCGAACCTCGCTTAGGTCGATGAATGCCAGTTGGCCTGCTTCATTGGGTTCAACGAAGGGGAATGCATTGAGTAGCCAGCCGATAGCAAAAATAAGGAAGGCACGCATACCCACTTTTTTGTAAAAATCGGAGGGCCGCATGTCTTGCATTTTTTTGAGCGCAAAGCTCATTGCATTTCCCACTACAAAGAGAAAAGTAGGAAAGACCAAGTCGGTAGGGGTAAATCCATGCCATTCTGCGTGAGCTAGTGGAGCATAGAGTGTATTCCAATCTCCTGGGGTATTGACAATTACCATGAATGCCAAAGTCATGCCCCTCAAGACGTCTAAAGCCAAGTAACGGCCATTGATGGTGTTGGCCTGCTGATCTATATGCATGGGCTAATTTGGGTGTATGTACTGGGAGGTTGTACTTTTGATTCTTAATTTATTTAAAATTAGAGGTTTATAAAAATAACTCCACTTAAATTTATTCATTCACAAGAAATAAGCAGCACAATAATGAATCAAAATTTATTTTGTAAAGCCCTATTGCTCTGGGTTTTCATAGGATTAAGTGGTACTACAGGTTGGGCGCAAGTCCACTCGTCCTGGGATTTAGTAGACAATAAATTTACCTCCCCCGAAGGGCATTCGGCTACCCTTACACTCACCAATCGAGGAACTACAGTAGTGAATGCGGGCTGGAAGTTGTATTTCAATACCATATTTATAGCGATTCGTAGTCAGTCGCTGGATCCGAAACTCAATTTGAAACACCTGCAAGGTGATTTTTTTGTATGGGATGGGGAAACGCCTGCATTGCAGCCCAATGAATCCTTTTCATTTTCATACCAAAGTCGAGGTGCATTTTTAAAGAATTCCTATCCTCCCGAAGGCTTGATTCTCGCTCATGCTGATGGAAAAGTGGAAGAAATAACTCAAACAAAAAACGAAGTGATCTCGGAAACCATGCTGGCGAAAATGGCTGCAGGAACTACTTTTCCAGTGACCAGTTCCAAACAACGGTACAGCGAGAATAGATCCCTTTATCCGCTCCCAAACAAGGAAATTCCACCCTATCTTCCTAGTCCAAAATCTTGGAAATACACAGGTCCTGCCCTGGAATTGAGCCCTAGTTCTATACAGCTTACGGCACCCAAAGAGTTTGAGAAAACCAGAGATTACTTGGAGAAAACCCTCCAAAAGGGCTACAAACCAAAAGATGGGGAATTGGGAGATCCGCTTCGAATTCGTTTTGAACAGTTGAAATCCTTACCAAAGGAAGGCTACACCATCCAAATTGAAGGTGCTCAGGTGCTGATTCAGGCATCCACCTCCATTGGGGCCTTATATGGTGCCAATTCCTTCTTGGCGATGTTGAATCCAATTATTTGGAAGGGGGGAGCAACTTCACTGACCCTCCCTCAGGTAGCAATAGAAGATGCACCTGCTTTCGGATACAGGGGCTTGTTTTTGGATGTAGCACGGAATTTTCAATCGAAGGATCAGGTCTTAAAATTGTTGGACCTCATGTCCTTCTATAAGTTGAATGTTTTTCACTTCAATTTGGCGAATGATGAGGGCTGGCGCATAGAGATTCCAGGCTTACCTGAGTTAACTCAATTTGGAGGTCGGAGAGGGTTTTCTACCGATGAATCCGAGTTCTTATGGCCATACTATGCCTCGGGTGCTAATACAGATGCGAGCCCTTCAGGTTCTGGTTTTTATACCGTGGCAGATTTTCAAGAAATTTTGGCTTATGCAAAAGAAAGGCAGATTGAGGTCATTCCTGAGCTAGGGGTGCCTGCACATTCCAGAGCGGCAATATTGGCAATGGAAAAAAGATACCAAACCTTCAAAGATGCTGGAAAGCTGCAAGAAGCCTTAGCCTATCGGCTTGCAGATCCCGAAGACCAATCCAAGTACTTATCGGCACAAAATTTCAAAGGCAATACAGTTTGCGCCTGCCAAGAATCCACTTATTCCTTCTACGAAAAGTTGGTTTTGGAAATCGGTAAAATGTATGCTTCTGTGAGTTTGGAAACCAAAAACTGGCATAGTGGAGGAGATGAGGTACCCAAAGGGGTGTGGACCGCATCTCCGATTTGTGCCGAGTTTTTAGCTAAAAACCCAAGTATTCAACAGGAGGATTTAACGGATTATTTCCGGGATAGGACTGCCCAAATTTTGAAAAAACATGGTTGGAAGATGGGCGGATGGGAAGAAATTGGTCAAACGCATACGGCTACATCCGTAAGCCCAAACCCGAAATTTACCGACCAGGATTGGAAGTTGTATGCTTGGAATGCTGTAGCAGGTTGGGGAGGGGAGGACATGGCCTACAAACTTGCAAATGCAGGTTACCCAGTCATCATCTGTTCAAGTGCAAATTTTTACTTTGATCTGGCTTACTCCTGGGATCCTGATGAGCGAGGGCATAGTTGGAGTGGGGTAGTCGATATGTATCAATCCTGGAAAGCCGTACCCGGAAAATTGTACCTCTCCCACGATCAGACCATTGATGGGAAGCCTTGGAATTGGTCCGATGCAGCCCAACGATTTACTAAATTAACGGAGGAAGGGCGCCAAAATATTATCGGTGTTTCTGGACAAGTTTGGACCGAAACTATTAAGGGGGGCGAAATGCTCGAATATTACCTTTTCCCAAAAATGTTGGGCTATGTCGAACGCGCTTGGAATGGAGATCCTGACTGGTCTAATCAAGCGACAGAAGATGAAATGAAGTTAGGAAGAGCGAAAGAATGGAACCAGTTTGTGAATCTAGTGAGTCAGCGCGAACTCCCGAGACTTGAAACGATCTTTGGAGGGGTGCAATTTCGACTTCCCAAACCAGGTGTTTCAATTATCAATGAACAAGTAATGGTCAATGCTGCATTTCCAGGAATGTTGATTCGCTACACGGACTCTGGTCAAGAACCAACGGAGACCTCTTCAATTTACCGTGAACCAATTTACATGAGACCTGGATATACTCCTCGATTTAAGTTGTTTATGCAGTCAGGGAAAAGTGGAATGAGCTCTGGTATCGATTAAAGCATTTTCACCAAAGGCTTGTATGCTTCGAGTAAAGCGTCATTATGCGCTCCTCCTTGATCGGAGTTGGAACTGGCAAAAATGTCCGGTACAATCCCTTGAGCTAGTAGCTGTGCAGTAGCCTCGACGCATACGGCTTGAAGGAGTGCAGTGCCAATTACCGTCGAAGTAGGTCCAACCGCGGTATTTAGCCCTTCTAGGTGGAGTGCGGAATCTCCAATTTCTCCAAAATTATCCAAGACTACATTTCCTAGTTGGTACAATTTGAGTCCAGAGGAGTGCCTAGAAGATACGGATTTGCTATGCGCCAAATTGGTAATGACAATTACTTTTGCTCCTTTCTGCTGCGCAAAACTAGCCAATTCAATGGGAACCGAATTTCTTCCTGAATTCGAAGAAATGATCAAGACATCTCTTTCCGTGATCTCATACTCTTGAAAAAGTAGCGGGGCATAGCCTTCTTTTCGTTCCTCTTCGGTACTTCCTGTAGCGCTTTCATGAAGCATTAGCTTTGAAACTAAAAGCGGACGCACTCGGGCAAAGCCGCCTGCTCTATAAAAAACTTCCTCAGCTAGCATGTGAGAATGACCCGTGCCACAGGCATAAATCCAGCCTTTTTTTATTAAGGTAGTTGAAATGTAGGAAGCGGCTACCCTAATTTCTCGTTCTTGCTGAAAAGCCTTCTCCATTTTTTCAGTGAGCAGCAGCTGGTATTTTTGGTAGGCGGTGGCAACCATGGCAAGGACAAGTAATGAATTTAGTGCAGTAAAATTTCATCCACAAATACCCAACCTTTGGCACCAGCACCAGGATGCCAGCTAGGTAATTTGGAAATGGGCTGTGCTTTCAAGCGAATTTGATCCATTGGGCCAGCAGGTAAGGGAATCGATACCAAACCAAATCGAGCTTCTTCAATCTTGGTGGAACTAGCTTGTGGTGGGCTGGTTACTTTTTTCCAAACTCCTTTATTCCCAATCCATACTTCAAGAGTTTGTGGAGGAAAAATGTAGGCGCCTTCATGCAGGAGAAAACTTACTTCCAGAAGTTTAGGCTGTACCGTTCCCACAGCTACCGTGATGTCTAAAGCGCTTTCTGAAAATCCCAACCAATCTCCAGTGGTATGGTTGGCTTTTGCCTTGATCCCATCAAACAAGCTGGCAGCTCCTTTTGCTGTATATTTTGGGTTAGGGGGTGTGACCAAATTAAAGGTACTTGCTGTGATCCCTTTTTTGATCAAAAGCTCTTTAGCATCTGTACTTCCTATCCAACCTGAAGCAAAGGCCCTCGCTCGGATAGGTGTAGATGCGTTGAGAACGATTGGGTCTTTGTAAACTGGGCTACTGATACTATCTGGGAGGCTTCCATCGAGCGTGTAGCGTATCTCAGTAGATCGAATGGGATGTGTCAAGCTTACCTCGGTTTTCCCCTCGAATAAGGTGCTTTCAAACTTAATTTTTGGTGAATTTAGGGCGTAAATTACTCCTTCCCCCTCATAACCAAAGTCAAGTTGGGTAGTGGATAGCGCCTTACTCAATTGGTTTTTTTGCTGCTCTTTAAGTCCGGTTTGCCAGAGGTAAAGGTGCCGTAGCTGGCGCATGCTCATCAACGCTTTGATTCCTTCCTCATCCAGTGTATTTCCTGAAATGGCAAGAACTTCAAGTTTAGGTAAGTTGATTAGCGACTTGAGTTGATTTCCTGTTAGAGAAGTAAAGTTGAGGTAAAGCAATTCAAGGTTTTGAAAGTCAGCTAGTAAACTTAAATCCGCATCTTGAAGAGGCATGCGGCTCAAATTGAGTTTGACTATCTGGTCTCGTACTATATTGAGCTCTTTCAAGGAGTTGACATCAAAAGCGGAGGAACCATAATACGCAACTTCAAGGGCTGGCGATCCTGGGAAAATGGGTCTTACCTTTCTGAAAAAGGTGGTTAGGTCAGCAACATCCTCTTGGTCAGCAGCTGAAAAGTTGTAGCTTTTTTGAGCAGAGAATCGAGCCGACACCAATTGAAAAAGAGGGTCTTCCTGGGGTAGATCCATTACCTTTTGATCAAATCCTCCTCCTGAGCTCACCCAAAGGCTAAGAATTTCCAGCTCTTCTTCGGTCAGCTGAAGCTTATTTTTTGGAGGCATGTGATCTTCTTCTTCTAGGGGCAGGTGGATGCGTTGGATGAGCAAGGAAAGTTCAGGTTTACCTGCAACGAAGAGCGCACCAGACTTTCCACCTTTTTGGATGCCAGTAAGTAGATCCAAGCGTAGCTCGCCTTTGATTTTTCCTTCCTGGTGACAAGTAATGCATTTCGACTCAAAAATTGGCTGAACAAGATCTCTAAAAACCTCAGCATCGGCTAGGGAAAGAGGTTCCTCGCTCGTTAGCTGCAAAGGAGCAAGCAAGAAATCTTCTCCATGGGTGAGTGCTGCGCCAAAATGCCCTGCAAGCACCAGAAGTAGGGCAAGGCTTAGAGACAAGGACCGTAGGATAGTGATGGCACGATCACGTAAGAAGTAAAGCGCTACTGCGACTCCTTGGCTGCTGATAGCTGTCCATTTATGCCAGGAAATGGCATCACCGGAATAGTCCTCTGTTGCAAGGAAAAGTCCAGCCACGACTGTTGCTCCCGCTAGATTAGCCCCAATCAATAGGAGCCAAGTGAAGTAGCGCATCCGATTTTCATCTCGAATCCAAAGGAGAGAAGCGCCCAAAAGCAGGAGGACAATTGGAAAGTGAAGGAGCAGGGGATGCAACCTTCCCACTACCTGCAGCCAAGTCGGAAGTTGTAGATTTTCCCCTCCAACAAGTAGAATAGCAGTTAATCCACACCAAAAAATGAGGAGATTTTCAAGTAAAATTTTAGGCTTCAAGAAATTCAACTGTACGAGAGGTTAGGCAATTAAATCAGATACTACTTTGCCATGAACATCGGTAAGTCGGTACCTTCTTCCCAAGTGTTTGTAAATCAATTTCTCATGGTCAATGCCCATTAGGTGCATGACTGTAGCTTGGAAATCGTGGACATGAACAGGGTTTTCTTGAATGTTGTATCCAAAATCATCAGTTTCTCCGTAGACCATCCCAGATTTCACACCTCCACCGGCCATGAATATGGAGAATGCGCGGGGGTGGTGGTCGCGTCCATAGTTTTCGGGAGCGATTTTTCCCTGGCAGTAGTTCGTTCTTCCAAATTCCCCACCCCAAATCACCAAAGTTTCATCTAGAAGTCCTCGTTGCTTGAGATCAGTGATCAGTGCAGCAGAAGCTTGATCCACATCTTTGGCTTGGCCAATCATCTGATTGGGGAGATTGTCATGTGTATCCCAACCTTGGTGATAGAGCTGAACAAACCGGACTCCGTTTTCAGAAAGTTTCCGTGCCAAAAGGCAATTAGCAGCATAGGTTCCTGGAACCAGACAATCAGGTCCATACAATTTCACTACCGCATCTGGTTCTTTGCTTACATCGGTAATTTCTGGAACGGCAGTTTGCATACGGAAAGCCATCTCGTATTGCTGGACTTTGGTGGTGATCTGAGGGTCATTAAACTCTTGGTAATTGAGTTCATTCATGGCTGCCAGCTGATCCAACATCCTCCTGCGTTGATTCTTACTCATGCCTTCGGCGTCGGAAAGGTAGAGGACAGGGTCTTCTGAACTTGAGAACTGTACCCCCTGGTGCCGTGCATCCAAGAAGCCGCTTGACCATAACTTTGAATACACCCCTTGGCCATTCCCTTTGCCTCGGCTGAGAAGCACACAGAATGCGGGAAGATTTTCATTTTCGCTTCCTAGCCCATAGCTCAACCAGGAGCCCATGCTAGGGCGATTGCCTACCTGAGCGCCTGTTTGGAAAAAGGTAAGTGCGGGATCATGGTTGATCGCTTCGGTATGCATGGATTTGATAATGCATAGGTCATCGACTACAGCGGATATGTGCGGAAAAAGGGATGATATCCAAGCTCTACTTTGCCCGTATTGGTTGAAATCGAAATAGGACCCTACGAGTGGGAAAGTATCTTGACTCGCGGTCATGCCCGTGAGGCGCTGTCCCATGCGGATGGATTCTGGAAGCTCTTGCCCAAAATTTTTGATTAGCTGGGGTTTGTAATCAAAGGTTTCCAATTGAGAAGGGGCACCATTTTGAAATAGGTAAATAATGCGCTTCGCTTTAGGGGCAAAATGGGGCAATGCCCGCATTAAGGATTCTTCTGCTTCCTTTTTTCCTGAAAATAGGTCTGGAATCAATAAGGATCCCAAGGCGACGCTTCCTAAGCCCAAGCTCAAGCGGGAAAGGAATTTCCTGCGGTTATGGTTGAGTCCTTGTTCTAAAAATTCTTTATCCATATCAACTTTTAGTAATGGTTTCTTCCAAATTGTAGAGGCTGATAATCACCTGCATGAGTGCTGCATTTTGTGGGGTGATTGCGCGAGGAGGCATAGGGTATTCCCCTACATCCAAGATGGCGGCAGCATCTTTTGGACTCGTTTGGAAATGTTTAAGTTCGGTGTCGTAGTAATTTTGAAGCAATTTTTTTTCTTCTGTCTTCAGTTCTCTACACACAATTCGTTTGAATGCTTCGACAATGGCTTGGTCTGATTGCGTAAACTTTTCAGTCAGCAGGGTAGACAATACACGCGCGGCCTCCAAGACCATGGGATCATTCATCATGGCTAGAGCTTGGAGTGGGGTATTGGTTCTATTTCTAGTTATTTCACATCGGTCTCTGTTGCTGGAGTCGAAGATGATAGCTTTAGGAGGTGGTACAGTTAACTTAATGAAGTTATAAATCCCTCTGCGATACAATTTATTTCCGGTATCCTGTTGGTAGTTGGCGAGTATACCACGACCAGAGGTAGCTGCTTCCCAAAGTCCGGGAGGTTGGTAGGGCTTGACACTTGGTCCTCCAATATCTCCGACCAATAATCCGCTCGAGGCAAGTACAAGGTCTTGAATGTTTTCGGCAGGAAGTCGAATTCGTGGAGCTCGGGCCAAGTAAAAATTGTCGGGATCGATCTCCAAATGCTTGGAAGAAATACTAGCTGATTGTCTGTAAGTGGCTGAAAGTAAGATTTTTTTAAGTAGTACTTTCATATCCCAACTCTGCTCCATAAAATCTGCTGCTAGCCAGTTTAGGAGTTCAGGATGGGTAGGAAGGTCGCCTTGCATTCCAAAATCACCGGCCGATTTGACAATCCCTCGTCCAAATATTTCTTGCCAGATTAAGTTGACAAATACGCGTGCTGTAAGCGGATTATCGCGGTGAGTAGCCCACTTTGCTAGCCCAAGCCGATTTTTTTCAAAGGAGGGCGAGAAGGATAAGATGGAAGTGGGGGTAGACGCTTCTACAGGAAGGGTAGGGGCATCGTACGCACCTCTATTGAGGATGTAGGTAGTTCTTTTTTCTTCCAATTCACCCATTACTGAAATACTCAGTTTGCTCGTGTCTTGATGGTTGACGAAGCTTAGGATGCCATCCAAATCGTCTCTTTCTACCCAAAGAATTGGAGTTTTTGCTGGTTTGGACACACTCACATCTCCCTCAAAGCCTTTCTCTTGGGAGTTGTTAAAAAATGCATAGAGTTGATAGTATTCCTTTTGGGATACAGGATCATACTTGTGGTCATGGCACTGGGCGCATTCCATGGTGATTCCAAGGATCCCTTTGCTGAAGGTATTTGTTTTGTCCAGCACATACTCTACACGGTACTCTTCTTCGATGATGCCACCTTCTTCGGTGTATTTATGATTTCGATTGAAGGCAGTGGCCAAGATTTGCTCTTTGGTCGGATTGGGTAGTAGATCGCCTGCAAGTTGCCAAGTTAAAAATTGATCGTAGGGCAAGTTTTTATTGAACGCATGAATCACCCAATCTCGGTAGGGCCATTGACTTCGGATGTTGTCATCTTGGTAGCCATAGCTGTCGGAGTAACGGGAGATATCTAACCAAAGAATTGCCATTTTCTCACCATAAGAGGCGCTATTAAGCAGTTGATCTAGTAACTTATCGTAGGTATTTTTCCCTTTGAAGCCTGCATATTTTTCCAAAATCTCTAGGGAAGGAGGGAGGCCAGTAAGGTCAAGGCTTGCGCGTTTAATCAGCTCAAAAGAGCTCGCTTCTGGGTTAGGTTCTAGTCCTTTTGATTCCAATTTAACTCCTACAAACCGGTCGATTTCGTTATTGCCCCAACCGGTGGAGGGAACTTTTGGTTTTTCCACTCGCGTAAATGCCCAGTGGGGCTCATAAGCAGCACCTTGTTCGATCCAGCGAGTGATCAACTGAACTTCTATATCGGTGAGGCTGAGATTTGATGTGGGTGGAGGCATAACAAAGCCTGGATCCGAGCTTGTGATTCGGTGGTAAACTTCCGAGCTGAGCGGTTTACCTGCTACGAGTGCAAATTTTCCAGGACTTTCTTTTAAGGCTGCAAAAGCACCTGCCTCCGTATCCAGTCGGAGGTTGGCTTCTCGCTTATTGGCATCTGGACCATGGCAAGAAAAGCATTTGTCTGAAAGAATGGGGCGAATATGGAAATTATAGCTAAGCTGTTCGCCATCCAATAACTCAGGAGGGGTAGTTGATTTTTGGGAGCAACTCCACAAGGTAGCGATGCTTAAGGTCCAAATAAGCCCCCTAATAAGGCTTGAGTAGGTCATGGGTTTGGGTATTAATCCGAAAAAGTTATAAAAAAATTTGGAATTAAAGACAATAATTCTCGACTGGATTTTTGAAAGCAGTGCTAAAATATCGGATACTTGGATATTGTTTTGGATTTAATAGACACAAATTGTAGCCATTGCTACTGAAAAACAGCAATTCCTTCCGTTATTTGCAAGATGAATTCATGGATGAGCAGCTTGATTTGCGCTGCTTGATTTTTTCAGTTGATTTGAGTAAAGCATACAATGAAAAAAATTAAAACAATCTGTTGCATCGGAGCCGGCTATGTGGGAGGACCTACCATGGCGGTATTGGCTCTTAAGTGTCCAGACATTCGTGTGGTAGTAGTAGATGCCAATGCGGCTCGAATCGATGCCTGGAATCATGAAGATTTAAGTCAATTACCCATTTATGAACCCGGTTTGGCTGAGGTAGTGGCCGAAGCTAGAGCTAGAAATTTGTTCTTTTCCAAAGAGGTTCGGCAGGGTATTGAAGATGCAGACATGATTTTTATTTCAGTCAATACCCCAACGAAAACCTATGGGGAAGGGAAGGGAATGGCTGCTGACCTGAAGTGGGTTGAGCTTTGTGCACGGCAGATCGCAGAAGTAGCCACTACCTCTAAAATTGTTGTTGAAAAATCCACCTTACCCGTTCGTACCGCTCAGGCGGTCAAAGATATTTTACATAATTCTCAAAGTGGAGTTTCTTTCCAAGTGCTTTCCAATCCAGAATTTTTGTCTGAGGGAACAGCTGTTCAAGACCTATTAAACCCAGACCGGGTATTGATTGGGGGCGACCAAAGTGCAGCAGGAAAAGAAGCAATTCAGGCCTTAGCTACAATCTATGCTGCTTGGGTTCCAGAGGAAAAGATTTTAACCACTAACCTTTGGTCTTCTGAACTTAGTAAGCTCACTGCGAATGCGTTTCTTGCGCAACGCGTTTCTTCCATTAATTCGATTTCAGAGCTCTGTGAAGCTACAGGTGCGGATGTTGATGATGTAGCCAAAGCGATAGGCATGGATTCTAGGATTGGCCCTAAGTTTCTAAAAGCCTCTGTTGGTTTTGGTGGATCTTGTTTCAAGAAAGACATCCTCAATTTAGTCTACATCTGTCGAAGCTATCAGTTGCATGAGGTCGCGGATTATTGGGAACAAGTAATAAATATTAACGACCATCAAAAGTCAAG
>CAMDEU010000050.1 GCA_945897085.1 Spirosoma fluviale
TAGTTGCGCCAAATGTCCAGGTAGATCTTGCCGTTCAGCTCTACGGTGGGCATGGGAGTACCGTCTTGGCGGTAGACTTGCCGGTCGTTTTCCCAGACCAAATGCAATACCACGGCATTGTAGCCAAGGTCTGTATCGTGTGCATGCTGAACCCATTCTGAGGATCTCCGGTGAACTTCCACATGGCCATAAAGCCTGATGCCCCCGATCATGAGGGCTGCGTTTTGAAAGTCAGGGCCTTCAAGGGAATTGTGATTGCCAACCTGCAAGATTTGGAGCTCTTCTCCAGCTGTGGTGAGGAGATTTTTGCGATCGAAGTACTGGTATTTCCATACCAACTGTAAAAAGTCTTCTTTAAAATCCATAAAAAATAAGTCTAAAAAGTAAACTGAATGTAGCCAAAAACCGATCCCTATGCAAGTGATCAGGGGCTATTTAAAAAAATTTGGGTGAAACTCGGTCTGGATTACTTCAGGTACTGATCCAAGAGTTCTCTCATTTCGAGCTGGAGCTTTTGCGCTTCTTGCCGGGCAACTTTTGCAAAATCCTTTTCCTTGGAAGCATAGATGATCCCTCGGCTGGAGTTGACGAGTAGGCCGCAACTGCTATTCATACCGTAGCGGGCCACATCGGCCAAACTTCCTCCCTGAGCTCCTACGCCTGGTACGAGCAAGAAGTGTTCGGGCACTGTTTTCCGCACCTCTCCGATAAGCTCCCCGCGCGTAGCGCCAACGACATACATTAGATTTTCTTTGCTTCCCCAGGTTTGGCTTTTTTCCAATACGTACTGGTAAAGGGCTTTGCCCGTGGCGTCTTGAAGGAGCTGAAAATCCAGCGAACCAGGGTTTGAGGTCAAGGCCAATACAATCGCCCACTTGCCTTCAAATTCCAAAAAGGGAGTGACCGAATCCTTGCCCATGTAAGGGGCAACGGTGATGGAATCGAAGTTCATATTTTTAAAAAATGCTTCCGCATAGCGCGTGGCCGTATTGCCAATGTCTCCCCGCTTGGCATCTGCGATGGAGAAGATGTGCTTGGGGATCAGTGCTTCTACCTTGGCGAGCGTCTCCCAGCCTTTCGCTCCATGCGCTTCAAAAAAAGCAGTATTGGGCTTGTAGGCTACCGCAAAATCGGCGGTCTCCTCAATAATTTGCTGGCAGAAAGAGAAAATTGGGTCGGCCTCATTTTTTAGGTGGGTAGGGATTTTGTCAAGGTCTGGATCCAATCCTACACAGAGAAAGGAGGATTTTTGTTGGATCTGGGCAAAAAGCTCGGCTCGGGTCATGGGCGGGAAGAATATGCGTAAAGGTATAGATTTATTCTCTTTTCCACTTGACCCATGCCCCTGAGAGGGATACCGCGGCTGAAATCAAGAAAAAGAGCAAGCTAAATGCGACTGCTTCGGTCTCTTGGATCCCTGCATAGGAGTGGGCATAGACCACGACTAGTTCTCGAGCTCCTACCCCTCCTATTGTAAGCGGCAATACCGCCACAATCGAGGAAAGTAAAAATACAGCCTGATAGGCCAGAAATTTATCCTGCACCCCTAAGGCGAGTAACAAGCAAAAGACTGAAGCCATTTGGGCAAGCTGGCCAACCAAGGACCAGATGATTCCTTTCCAAAAGGATGGTAGGAAGTTGGGAAAAAGTACTTTTTGGAGCAGCCAAAACGCCGGCACCACTCCCAAAGCAGCTACAAACAGGAGGATCTTGCTGGTCCAAGTAGCAAATCCCTGCCAAGGGATTTCGATCAGCCCCAATAATCCAAGTAATAGTGCAACGATCGCCACCAAGCCACCAAGCCGGTCCAGAAGGCTGGCTTTAAGCAGCTGCTTGACGGGGGTTTTAAAATCTTTATTTAAGAGGTATACCTTGTACCCGTCGCCACCTATTCCACCAGGAAGAAATAGGTTGTAAAACATGCCGATAAGGTAAAGGCGCCAATTTTCCCAAGTGCTGAGCACGAGTTGGATGTTCGCAAAGTAATGGTTGAGACGAATAGCTGTGGCTACCTTACTGCCGACAAAGAGTACAATGGCTGGAAGTAGCCAGGGCCAAGACAAATTTTTGGAAAGCTGGAGAAGCTGTGCGGTATCGATTTTTTGAAAAACCAGGTACAAAGCCCCTCCAGTAAGGAGAATTTTTAGGGCAGTTTTTAGCTGGTTTTTGAGGGAGGACATCGAATCCTTAGTTGGAGGGTTGCACTTCCTGCTCCCCGGTATAGAGGGCTTTGATGCGGTAAGTTTTCTTGTCCTGGGATTCAAAATAGGTGCGGACGATGATCTCCGCAATTATTCCTGTAGTGATCAGTTGGATGCCTCCCAGGATCAGCATGAATCCAAGGATCAGAATGGGGCGTCCCCAGATGTCCTCCCCTAGAATTTTTAGAACCAAGAGGTACAGATTGATGATTCCTCCCAGGAGGAAGGTAAGAAGCCCAAGCCCACCAAACAGATGGATGGGTCGTTGAAAGTATTTTTGAAAAAACAGCATGAGGATCAAATCCGCCATCACCTTGAAGGTGCGGCTCAGTCCATACTTGGAGGTGCCATGAATCCGAGGGTGGTGCTTGACATCCACTTCAGTCATCTTGGCCCCCTCTTGTTTGGCAAGTACTGGGATAAAACGGTGAAGCTCCCCATAAAGCCCCATTTTTTGGGCGATCTCGGCCTTGTACACGCGCAGCGTGCAGCCGTAGTCCTTGAGGTGGACGTTTGTGGAATTTCGAATGATCCAGTTGGCAATTTTGGAAGGGATTTTTCGGAGTACAAACCCATCTTTCCGATTGGCTCTGCGCCCTGCCACCACATCCCATTCCTCGTCGATTGCTTTTTGGAGCATGCCAGGAAGATCGGTTGGATCATTTTGCAAATCTCCATCCATGGTAGCGATGTATTCCCCTGAGGCCTGATCAATGCCCGCTGCTAGGGCGGTGGTTTGCCCGTAGTTGCGGTTGAAAATCACAAGCTTGGTACGGGTATTCGCGTATTTTTTTACTTCGGCCACCGTGCGGTCGGTGCTGCCATCCTCTACCAGGATTACTTCGTAGTTCATCCCCGACAGCGCTGCATAGGTAGCTTGCAGGAGGGGTTGAATGTTATCTTCTTCGTTGTAAACGGTGATGACGACGGATAAAAGTGGTTTGTTCATGGGATGGAAAGATTCCTCAAAAGTACCCTTTTAACCGCATTTGGTCAAAACGCTTCCTGTTTTTGAATCAAATACCTCCAAATATCCCAGCTACCTGCAGTATCTTTGGGCATGCGCACTGCTCCATCTTCTGCTGTGATATCCAATCCCTGGGTGCTGGCCCTCCTTTTTTGTGTCTTGGTGGGTCCTTTTGCCCTAGATTTTCACCTGCATTATCCCGACGAAATTTACTACCGGGATGCTGCGGTCAAGATGCTGCAGAACGGGGATTACCTGACCACCTATTTGGGTTCGGGAGAGCTGCGCTTCAAGAAACCCATCCTTACCTATTGGGCGGTGCTCGCAGGATTCAAACTCTTTGGAGTGCATGCCTTCGGTTCACGCTTCTTTTTTTTGCTTGCAGGGGCCGCTACAGTTGGGCTAACCTACCTCCTTGGAAAAACGGTATTTGGGGATCGCAGGATTGCAGGAACTGCAGCCTTGATTGCTGCCTCCAATCCCATTTTAATTTTTGCTGCTACGCGCTCCATTCCAGATGTGCTTTTGGTGCTGACGATGACGGGTAGTGCGCTAGGCTTTGCTGGTCTTCTTCGAGATGGGGAGCAGGCAAAGAAAAAATTCCTATGGCTGCTGTACTTGGGCTTGGCCCTGGCCTTCGAAGTGAAGGGGCTTCCAGCCGTGGCTCTGGGAGGCATAGGCATCTTGTATTTACGATTCAATCCTTGGCAGCGAGTTTCCTGGAAAAAACTGCTGTACCTCCCTGCGCTGCTTGTGGCCTTAGTAATTGCCATATTCTGGTTTGTGGCCATGTGGCAGCAGCACGGCCCTGCGTTTTTGGATAATTTTTTGGAAGACCAAGTGGGTACGCGGGTGACCTCCCGCCTGTTGTTGGTGCTTAAAAATGGAACGGTAGCATCGCTGCTCTTAGTAGGCATGTTCCTCCCATGGGTAGCCTTGGCGATCCCAAAAGTGAAGAGCACTTTGGCGACTGCCTGGAAGGAAAACCCTCAATTTTTTGCCTTAGCGATCCTCTGGGGACTTGCGATCCTAGGGATGGGGGCACTGACCAGCAAATTTTACGAGCGCTACCTGCTGCCTGTGGCGCCCGTGTTGGCCCTTTGGCTTGCCTGGATCCTAGTTTGTGGAGGAGGCTTGGATCGAGCAAAAGGGCTGAAGGTAGCCGCAGTGCTTCTCCTTTCTTTGGTAACTCTTTTGATTGGGGTGAATGCTTGGATCTTAGTTACTGGTTCAGGTGATGGTTGGTCGTTCGTCTATCTTGCTTTGGGAGTTTTATTTTTAGGGTATGGGGTATGGGCTTTCCTTCGGTTTGCTGTCCTGCCTCCAAAGCTGCTTGCGCTTTCCATCTTGTTTCTATTCTTTCAATTGACAGGGATTACTCGATTGATTTCCTTGCCACACCAAGGGAGTCAAGCGGCAGCCGTAGTGGAGGTGATTGGGGTAGCTGGACCGATTGGCTTTGCGGGCAACTTGCATGAGGGGTCAAAGATTCGGATGAGTTTAGGGACCGCTTATGATTTGGTTGACTTATCCAGGGAGGGATGGAAAGAGGAAGCCAAAAACTACAGCTACTTGATTTTGGAGGACCGACTGCTTTCTGAATGGGATACGGTTGGTTATGAAGTGCGAGTTGCGAGTACCCATTTGGACTCCAAAGCAATTCCTGATTTTCTGCGAGCAAGCAGTACAGCTGCGCGTGAGGAGCTGCGGGTAAAGCAAGGAAAAAGCTATTATTTCCTTCAAAATAAATAAACCCGAAGGGGTTTCCTTCGGGTTTTGGGATGAATTAGATCAGCCATTTTTCTCTTTGTGCTTTTCCAGCTGCCGCCGCAGCCCTTCTACTGCCTCGTCCGCAGCTGCCTCGAAGGAATCGTCTTGATTTTTGGCAAAAAACTGCTTCCCAGGAACATTTAGTTTGATTTCTACCAGTTTGTTCTGGTTTTTCTCATTTTTATCCAGTCTCAAAAACACTTCTCCATCCAAAATGCTGTCGAAGAATGTGTCTAGTTTGTCAGCCTTCTTCTGAATAAAATCGATCAATTTTTGATCTGCATCGAAGTGGATGGAATGCATCTGTAGTTTCATAATAGAAGGAGTTAAGGGTTAACTAAAAAGATACTTAAGCTTTTGGGTGTGCCTGTTCAAACACGGCCTTGAGTTTCTCCATGGAGTTGTGGGTATATACTTGGGTGGCGGCCAGGTTGGCATGGCCGAGCAAATCCTTCACGGCATTCAAGTCTGCACCTTTGTTGAGCAAGTGGGTAGCGAAGGTGTGGCGGAGCAGGTGAGGACTTCGTTTGGAATTCTGTGCGAATAGGTCCAAGTAGTGCTTCACGATGCGGTAGATAAGCATCGAATAGGCTTTCCCCCCTTTGTTATTTAGAATAAAATAGGACTCCCCAGACAGGGAGGGGAAGCGTTCTTCTGCGATTTGCTTGTAATGTGCGATGTGCGGTTGAAGAGATTTGGTTAGGGGGATGATGCGTTCTTTTTGTCTTTTTCCCAAGACCTTCACCTGTTCCTCGTATAAATGGATGTCTTTCCATTTTAAGGCGGTGAGTTCGGAGAGGCGCACCCCGGTGAGGTATAGGAATTCGAGTACCATCCGGTCCCGTTGCCCTTCAAAAGTGGGGGCATAGACCTCTTCCTCCAAAACGGAGGTGATGGTAGTTTCCTGCAAAAACTCCGGAAGTTTTCTTGGGGTTTTTAGAGACTTTAACTTGTAGGTTGGATCCTTCTGGATGATTTTGGAGCGCATCAGAAACTTGTAGAAGGAACGAAGGGTCGCCAGCTTCCGATTGACAGTTGTTTGGCTAAGCCCCTGCTCTACCAAATCGATGATCCAAGCGCGCAAGTCAGGATGGGTACAGTGGGAGAGGTCGTCTATTGAAAAGGATAGATTTACAAAGTCCTGGGCTTGTTCCAAGTCTTTGCGGTAGGCCAGCACGGTATGTGCGCTGCTCCTTTTTTCGTATTCCAAGTAGTTGATAAACGAATCAATCATGGGATGAATTTGCTACTTAAGATACGTGGAATTTCCGAATAGGTTTGCGTATAAAGCCAGTGATGTAAAACAAGCTGGGCCTCAGTCGATAAAAAATAGAGGAGGGTTCGATAGGGAACAAAAAAAGCACCAGCTTTTGGACTGGTGCTTTTTATATGGGGCTAGTACTGCCGCAATTACTTCATGAATTCTTCCTGAAGTTTTTGTTTGTAAGCAGCCTTAATAACTTGTTCTCTTCTTTTCACAGAAGGCTTGGTGAACGCCTGACGGGCTCTCAACTCACGAACCGCGCCGGTTTTGTCAAACTTCTTCTTAAAACGCTTCAGCGCTTTATCGATTGATTCGTTTTCCTTAATGTTGATTATGATCATATCTGTACACCTCCTTTCGGTCTGCAAATGTACAGGTTATCTTTTTAATTCCAAGGCAAACTCAAAAAATGGAGGCGTAAAAAGAAAAAAGCCCAACAGGTCCTGTTGGGCTTTCCTTGTAAAAGGGGAATAAAATTTAGTCTACGACTTTTTCAGCCAGGACTACGATATTATTTTGCTTTATTTCTACCACGCCGCCTTCTACCTGAAGGGATTGTTTACCTTCTGCAGTAGTGAAGGAAACCAAACCTTTGGCCAAGGCAGATACAATCGGTGCGTGATTAGTAAGTACTTGAAATGCTCCCAAAGCTCCAGGAAAGGTAGCTTCGCTCACTTCTCCTTGAAAAACTTTTTTATCTGGTGTAACGATTTCTAAGTGCATGGGCTGTTTATTCTTCGTTTTATTTCACTTCTGCGAGCAACTTTTCGCCTTTGACGATGGCATCTTCAATGCTACCTACTAGGTTGAAAGCCGCTTCTGGTAAATGGTCTAATTCGCCATCAAGAATCATGTTGAATCCTTTGATGGTGTCTTTGATGTCTACAAGCACTCCCTTTAGACCGGTGAACTGCTCGGCTACGTGGAAAGGCTGAGACAAGAAACGCTGCACGCGACGAGCGCGGTGTACCACTTGCTTATCCTCTTCAGAAAGTTCTTCCATACCCAAGATGGCAATGATGTCCTGAAGTTCTTTGTATCGCTGAAGGGTTTCCTTTACGCGCTGTGCACAGTTGTAATGTTCATCACCCAAGATATCTGGAGAGAGGATTCGTGAAGTGGAGTCCAAAGGATCCACAGCAGGGTAAATTCCCAATTCAGCAATCTTACGAGACAATACCGTGGTGGCATCCAAGTGCGCAAATGTGGTTGCTGGAGCCGGGTCAGTCAAGTCATCCGCCGGTACATATACTGCCTGTACGGAGGTGATAGATCCATTTTTAGTAGAGGTGATTCGTTCCTGCATGGCGCCCATTTCGGTGGCCAAAGTAGGCTGGTAACCAACGGCAGAAGGCATACGTCCAAGAAGTGCGGACACTTCAGAACCTGCCTGAGTGAATCGGAAAATGTTGTCGATAAAGAACAAGATGTCTTTTCCTTGGCCAGTTCCATCGCCATCACGGTAGTATTCCGCAAGGGTAAGACCGGTAAGGGCCACGCGAGCACGTGCTCCTGGAGGCTCGTTCATCTGTCCAAACACGAAAGTTGCTTTGGATTCTTCCAGTTTCTTGAGGTCTACCTTGGATAGATCCCATCCGCCTTCAGTTTCCAAGCTATGGATAAAGTCATCACCATAAGTTACGATGCCTGACTCGATCATTTCTCTTAAAAGGTCATTTCCCTCACGGGTTCTTTCTCCTACACCTGCAAACACAGACAAACCGGAGTACGCTTTCGCGATGTTGTTGATCAATTCCTGGATCAATACGGTTTTACCTACCCCTGCACCTCCAAAAAGACCAATCTTACCTCCTTTGGCATATGGCTCGATCAAGTCGATTACCTTGATACCTGTGAACAATACTTCGGTAGCAGTTGAAAGATCTTCAAATCGTGGAGCAGAACGGTGAATTGGAAGACGCTTTCCTGCAGGCACTTGAGGGAGACCATCGATGGCCTCGCCTACTACATTGAAAAGTCGGCCTTTGATTCCTTCGCCAGTAGGAACAGAGATGGGCTGACCCAAATCTCGCACTTCCATGCCACGAACCATGCCTTCTGAAGAATCCATTGCGATAGTTCGTACGCGGTCTTCACCTAGGTGTTGCTGCACTTCCAACACTACCTTTTGGCCGTTGTCTTTTGTGAGTTCTAGCGCGTCTAGGATGCTGGGCAGTTTTCCGCCTTCAAAGGATACGTCCACAACCGGGCCGATTACCTGAGTTATCTTGCCAATATTTGCCATTTGATTTGATGAAAGTTAAAAAGAGTCTCTTCCTTAATTCGACCGCAAAATTAGTGAGAAAAGCCTTAAACCAAAGGATATTTGGAAAAATTAATCTGAATTGATTTAGAAAATTGTTGAGCGAGTCGATTTTTGAATTCAGCCAGCAACTACTTTAGATCCAATCGCCTTGCGAATAGATAAGCCTTGGTCCAATACGAGTTGCTTAGGTAATCTTCGGTTACTCCTTTGGAGGTGGAAGCATGGATAAATCGCACCTTATTTTTTTGTGCCTCTGTGACAATTCCTGTGTGTGTTACCTCTTTTTTCTTTTTTCCAGTAGCAAAAAATAAGACATCACCAGGCCGAATCTTGCGTTCAGGAATTTTTTTACCCTGCTTACTTTGGTCTGTAGAAGTTCTTGGAAGTTTGACCCCCACTGAAGCAAAGGAATGGTAGACCAAAGCGGAGCAGTCTATTCCAGCCTTTGTCATTCCACCGTAGCGGTAGGGTGTACCGCGGTAGGATTTGGCAGTTTCGATAATCGTAAATTCCGGGGAGGACTTGGCTACCCTCCGTTTACTGCTGCAGCTGCCCAAAACGGAAAGCACAAAAACACACAGAAAAAAGGATGTCGCGGAAGGAAAATAAATTCGTTTCAATGGAATTTGTTTAGGCTCTTTCAAGTTTACCTCTCAAACGAATAAATTCAAAAGAATTTTCATATTAAATAAATCCAACCTGCTACTGGTATAGACTTTCAAGCAGGATTGTATCTTTACCTTTATTCTATTTCACGTCTCCTTTTATGCACATTCAGCAATTTTATGACGAAGGCTTGGCACATGCTAGCTATGCCATCTTAAGTCAAGGAAAAATAGCCTTGGTTGATCCAGGACGAGATCCACAACCTTACTATGACTTTGCCGAATCCCAGGGCGCTCAGATTGTTGCCGTTATTGAAACTCACCCGCATGCGGACTTTGTCAGTTCGCACCTGGAGTTTCACCAGAACGAGGGAGCGGCCATTTATGTATCCAAGCTTGTAGGTGCAGCCTATCCTCATGTGGGTTTTGACCAGGGTGATTTCTTCACTTTAGGAGCCATTACCGTCCATTCGCTCCATACCCCAGGACACTCCCCCGATTCCATCAGCATCTTATTGAAGGATCCACATGGAAAATACCATACCCTATTCTCGGGAGACACGCTATTTATTGGAGATGTAGGTAGGCCTGACCTACGCGAAAAGGCGGGTAACCTGACTGCGCAACGCGAGGAGCTCGCCCGAATGATGTACCATACCGTGCAGCAAAAGTTGAAGACTTTGGCCGATGAGGTCGTGGTATTTCCCGCCCACGGAGCTGGCTCACTTTGCGGCAAAAATTTGAGCGACGCTCGTCAGTCAACCATTGGCGAGCAGCGGGCCACCAACTGGGCTTTTTCAGAGCCAGATGAAGCAATTTTTGTGGATACCCTACTTCAAGGGCAGCCCTACATTCCGAAGTATTTTGGATACGCTGTAGACTTAAACAAGCAAGGGGCAACCGCATACCAGCAATCAATCGATACGGTAAGTATGTTGTCAGAAGGGGCTACCCTTCCTGCGGGTGCTTTGGTGATCGATACGCGAAAGCAAGACCAATTTGCTGCAGGCCACATTCCTGGTTCGATCAACATCATGAATGGAGGTAAATTTGAAACCTGGCTCGGTTCTATCGTAGGTCCTGAGGAGCGGTTTTTCCTTGTTGCAGATACTGCCACTGAACTTGAAATTCTAATTCACAAAACTGCTAAAATTGGCTATGAAAAGCTGATTCAAGGGGCGGTAGTTCGTCCTGCTGGGATGACGGCGAAGGGGACCTCCTTTGACCTTGCTGCATTTAAAGCCAACCCTGAGCACTTTACCCTGGTAGATATTCGTAGCCGTGATGAGCAGGCTGGCGCCCCGATTTTTGAGGAGGCAATTAATATTCCCTTGCCGGAATTGCGCGAAAGAGCTGGAGAAATACCGGTTTCCAAGCCGATTCTAATCCATTGTGCAGGAGGTTACCGCTCAGCAGCAGGCGTCAGCATTGTAGCGAATGAGGTGAAGCATGTGCCGGTATTGGACTTTAGTGAAGCCATCAAAGACTTCGAAACAGCGGCCCACTAAGCAGAAAAATTTGTCAACGGTCCACAGTCAACAGCTCATCTACTTGAACTTCAAATCTTGTTTTCTTTGGCGATAGGTAAAAAGCGGATGGTTACAAAAAAGAATAATCAAAAAAGCCCTCCGCAAGGGGGCTTTTTTGTGGAGTATTTGCCGTTTCTAGGCCAAATTCCTGCCTGTTTTGCGTAGATTTAAGTCTAGTTTATCCAGTAACGATGTTAAAAGAAGAGTTTATCGACTTAACCATTCCACAAAAAATAAAAACCCTCTATATGGAGGGCAGCTTTGTGGTGGCCATTCGCTACTACCGCCACAAGGTGAATCTTTACTTATTGGGGGACGAGTACGTGGAGGTGTTCTACAACCACAAGCTCGACAAAATTGAAAAGATTGAATTTTTAGCTAGAAAACATAGCCGCATGAAGTTCTACTTGGATCAGATAAAGTTGTAATTTGATTATCCGCAATTGTACCTTGGCTCAACCTATGGGTTAAACTCTGTGGATAATTGCCAATTCTTACTCATATTTTTTTATTTTTGGATACACATCAAGTGAATGGAATGGCCTAAAGATATAAAATGGCTCAGTGATTCTAAACCCTAGGAGTGTAATCAGAAATTAAGCTATTTCGTAGCGTAAATTTTTCCACTATGAAGAAAAAAATTGCCTTGGTTACCGGCGGCTTTACTGGTGAATCCGTCATCTCCCTGAAAAGTGCTGCTGTAGTAGAAAAAAGCATTGACCGAGCCCTTTATGAAGTCTTTACGATCTACATTTATCCGGGGGATTGGTACCATTTGACCGCTTCAGGTGAAAAAATTTCGGTAGACCTTAATGATTTCAGCCTGCAGTTGGGGGATAAAAAAATCACCTTTGATGGGGTGTTTACCATCTTGCATGGATCCCCAGGGGAGGATGGTAAGCTAGCGGGGTACTTCGATCTACTCGGAATTCCCTACACCACCTGCGATCAGTTGACTTCTGCGATTACCATGAATAAAGGCTACACCAAGGCAATAGTGCAGACGATCCCCGAATTGCAGGTGGCTCGATCCATGCAGCTATTTGAGCGGGATGCGGACGCGATAGCTAAAATCCAAGAAGAGCTTCAATTGCCCTTATTTATAAAGCCCAACAATGGCGGAAGTTCCATCGGCATGAGCAAGGTAAAGACTTGGGAAGAATTGCCTGAGGCATTAGACAAGGCCTTTGCAGAAGACTCCCAGGTACTCGTGGAGGAGTTTGTGTCTGGGAGAGAATTTTCAGTTGGTATATTTAAAGCGAATGACCAGGTTACCGTCTTGCCTGCCACGGAAATTTTGAGTAGCAGAGAGTTTTTTGATTACGAAGCGAAATATGTCCCTGGTGTGTGTGAGGAGATTACCCCAGGGCGAATGAGTTCGGAAGAGGTGGCACGCGTGGAGCGCATTTCAAAAAAGGTATATGCCGTACTCAACTGCAAGGGGGCGGTCCGTATCGATTATTTTCTCCAGGAAGACACGGGAGCATTTTATTTTATTGAGATCAACACGGTTCCGGGCCAAACTGAGACTAGCTTGATCTCGCAGCAGGTGCGAGCCATTGGCATGGAAGTTTCCCTGTTTTACACGCTCCTGATTGAGGAGATGTTTGCAGCCGCTGCCAATAAGTAAACACAAAATTTTTGCAAGATTTGCTTTTCCTTTATTCGGAAGGGGGTATTTTTTGCAATAAGTTCTATTTTTGTAGAAGAAAGCGATTGATAATGATTCAAAAATTATTTCCACTGGACAAAAACTACATCCTTCGGCAGTCCCAATCCGTGCTGGAAGAGGAGTTGTTGGATCAGATGGTGGTTGAATTAAAAGCGTCCTACACCCAACTGTACAACCCACTGCAGTTGATGGACCACACCTATCGTTCGATTTTGGAGCGAAATGAATTTCCTCGCGAGCGAATTCGGGTGATCTACAGACAGCTGTGTGGTATCTATCGATTCCGACATGGGGAGAACCAGCTCGAACTTTTATTTGATGGCCGCACGCATTTTGAAAAGTTCCAAGAAGACTGGAAAGCCACCTTGTTGTCTTATGTGCGGCTACTAGGTCAGCACGAACCCTACGTGAAGACCCTGCTTCGGATGACGGTATTGCACGATACCGAATCCCGTGCTGAATGGGCGGAGAACCATTGCAAGGGCTTTGTCAATCAGTTTTTTGACTTGAAAGTCATCAAAAGGCAAGGCGAACTTCGCCTGAAGGCCTCCTAAACTTGGAGTTGCTGCGCCTGAGAGTGCAGTACTTAAAAATTAGGGCTTAGCAGGTACTTGCTGTAAAACTCATCTATTACTTTGACTGCTTCTGTAGCGGTATCGACCACACAAAACAGGTCCAGATCGGATTCACTGATGTAGTGCAGGTCGTCTTGCAGTAGTCTACTTTTGATCCAATCTACCAGTCCAGCCCAGTACTCTTTTCCGACCAATACAATTGGAAACCTACCAATCTTGTTGGTTTGAATCAGGGTGAGCGCTTCAAAAAACTCATCCAAGGTGCCAAATCCCCCAGGAAGGACGACAAAGCCTTGGGAGTAGCGGACAAACATGACTTTGCGAACAAAGAAGTAGTCAAAGTTGAGCAGCTTGTCTCGGTCGATGTACAGGTTGTTGAACTGTTCAAATGGCAATTGGATATTGAGTCCTACGGACTTCCCTCCTTCTGAGAAGGCACCTTTATTTCCTGCTTCCATGATGCCTGGGCCCCCACCCGTGATGACCCCATAGCCATGGCGTACGAGTTTGGCGGCGATTTCTTCGGCAACTTTGTAGTATTTATGATCTCTTGGAGTCCGCGCGGAACCAAAAATGGTGACACAGGGGCCAATTTTGGCGAGCTTATCAAAGCCCTCGACAAACTCTGACATCACCTTAAAAATTGCCCAAGAGTCAGCGCTTTTTATTTCATTCCAATCCCGTTCCTTAAAAGCATTTCGGATGCGCTCTTCGGAATTTTTATCTTCTTGTTCACTCATTTGGACAGGTATTTTGGTTCAAGAATACGATTCTAGCTAGCTAAAGATCAAAAATTGCAAAAAATTCCCGTTAACTAGTTGATATACAACAGAAAAAAATCAATCCACATTCAGCGTCAAATACCCAAAAGGCCTGCTAATTTTGTGAGAATACTAGATCTAGATGAATCTTTTTGAAAAGTCGCAAGCGGTAGAAACCCTATTTGGGGAGTTGGAGGAGCAATCCAAGCAATTTCATGCAGAAGGGGGAATGGGGTGCATTTCAGGATGTGGCTTTTGTTGTTCCAAACCAGAAGTCCCTGCATCGGCTTTGGAGTTTTTGCCATTAGCCTTCGATTTGTATGAAAAGGGGCTTGCAGAGGAGCTTGCTGCCCAACTTGCGGCAGAGAAATCCAAGGGAGTTTGTGTGGTTTATCGAGCGCAGTCAGCGGACTTGAGCAAGGGCTTTTGTGGAAATTATTCAAAAAGGGGCTTGATTTGCCGTGTATTTGGGGCTTCTGCTCGAAAAAACAACAAGACCAATTTGAAAGAATTGATCACCTGTAAATTGCTCAAAGCAGAACGACCAGAGGTATTTCAGGAAGTAACTGCACGCATCAACTCGGATTTGGACATTCCTTTGGCTCCAGCCTACTACACCCGACTCAAAGATATAGACGAGGCGCTTACGACGTTACATCCTGTAAATGAAGCGATTTTGTTGGCCTTGGAACTGGTCTTGCGCTATCGATTCTACGAGGAAGAGGA
>CAMDEU010000051.1 GCA_945897085.1 Spirosoma fluviale
GGCACCTGAAATCACAGCGGTATCAAAGCCAAACAAAAAGCCACCTAGGGCGGCAGTGAGGGAGATAAAAAAGGCGTAGGTTTTTGGAGACATGGCTTGGGCTGGGTTATTGAATCCACTAAACTAAGGAGAAGCACTAGAATTCAAAATAGAGGAGGTCATTTCTATCCTTTTTAAAGGGAAATGAAGCCTGCCTGATGGAAAGTAGGATTGGTTTTCTAACCAAATAAAATTTTGTAGTCACCAAGAAAAGTCAAAAAGCTCCGCGTAGTTTTTCGTATATTCGCAGGTGTATTCAAGGAGGTAGAAATCACTATTTCTGGCCTTGAATCCAGAATTGAACCCAAAACCATGACTTTACCTACTACCAAGTACCAGCCCAAGCACCATATCCGCATTGTCACGGCGGCATCCCTCTTTGATGGGCACGATGCCGCGATCAACATCATGCGCCGAATCATTCAATCCACTGGTGTTGAGGTGATTCACTTGGGGCATAACCGCTCTGCGCAGGAAATTGTAGACTGTGCGATTCAAGAGGATGTGCAGGCCATCGCGATCACTTCCTACCAAGGAGGGCATATCGAGTTTTTTAAATACATACACGACCTGCTTCAAGAGCGAGCTGCGGGGCATATCAAAATTTTTGGTGGAGGAGGGGGAACCATTCTTCCCGAGGAGATTTCCCTTCTCCAAGACTATGGCATCACCCGCATTTATTCCCCAGACGATGGACGTACCATGGGACTGCAGGGCATGATCAACCACCTGGTGGAGGCCTGCGATTTCCCGCTTGGAGGAGATTTGGATGTCGAAAAGGAGCTTTCGCTCAAAGAAATAGGACAGGTGGCTCAGGTGATCTCGGCATTTGAAAACTTTCCAGAGCGTTCTGCGCCCCTCCTTGAAAGAGTGAGAAAAGCGAGTCAAAAGGCCATCGTGCCTGTACTGGGCATCACAGGAACAGGTGGAGCGGGAAAATCTTCCCTCGTAGACGAACTGGTTCGTCGATTCTTGATGGACTTTGAAGACAAGCGGGTGGCTATCATATCCGTAGATCCTTCCAAACGAAAAACAGGTGGAGCCTTACTCGGCGACCGCATTCGCATGAATGCCATTCACCATCCACGCGTTTACATGCGTTCTTTGGCCACGCGTCAGTCCAATCTCGCGCTGTCCAAGTACGTGCAGGATGCGGTGGATACAGTGAAGGCGGCAGGATTTGACCTCGTTATCCTAGAAACCTCCGGCATTGGGCAATCCGATACGGAAATCATTGAGCACTCCGATCTTTCGCTTTACGTGATGACCCCAGAATACGGGGCCGCCTCGCAGTTGGAGAAAATCGATATGCTCGACTTCGCAGACCTGATCGCGCTTAACAAGTTTGACAAGCGTGGAGCTCTGGATGCACTTCGCGATGTGCGCAAGCAGTACATGCGCAACCATAATTTATGGGACAGCAAGGAGGAAGACCTTCCTGTGGTAGGAACCATGGCTTCCCAGTTTAACGATCCCGGCATGAACCGACTCTATGCCTTGGTGGTGGCTGGTCTGGGTGAAAAATTTGAAAATTGGAAAAGTAACTTCCAAGGAGCGATGGGTACCTCTGAAAAGGTGTACATCATTCCTCCTGCACGCACGCGCTACCTGAGCGAGATCACGGAAGTAAATCGGAAATATGATGCTTGGGTGGAGGAGCAGGGAGAGGTGGCTCAGCAGCTGTATTCCATCGAAAAGTCTATGGAGGTCATTGCCACTACTTTAGTGACCGATAAAGATCGATTGATCAAGGAATTGCAAGAGGTCTACGCTCAAGTGGCCTTGCATCTAGATCCTAAAAACAAGAAATGGTTGGAAGAATGGCCTGCTGAAGCAGCGAGCTACCGAGGGGAGTACTATACCTACAAGGTTCGGGGGAAGGAAATCCAAGTGAAAACTTACTCGAGTTCTCTTACGGGTTCCCGCATCTCCAAAGTAGCCCTACCTAGCTACCAGGCTTGGGGAGAGCTGTTGAAGTGGGGTCTCCGCGAAAATCTACCGGGCAAATTTCCCTACACCGCTGGGGTATTTCCTTTCAAGCGGGAAGGAGAGGATCCGACGCGCATGTTTGCAGGGGAAGGTGGACCAGAGCGAACCAACAAGCGCTTCCATTACCTTTCCAAAGACATGCCGGCCAAGCGCCTATCCACGGCCTTTGACTCGGTGACCCTCTATGGGGAAGACCCGGACTACCGTCCCGACATCTACGGCAAGATCGGCAATGCTGGGGTGAATATTTGCTGTTTGGATGATGCGAAAAAGTTGTATTCTGGTTTCAACCTCATCGACCCGATGACCTCGGTATCCATGACCATCAATGGCCCTGCTGCTGCGATGACGGCCTTTTTTATGAATGCAGCGATTGACCAGCAATGCGAGGTGTACATCCGTGAAAAGGGCATGGAGAAGCAAGTTAATGCCCAAATCGACTCCATCTATGCCAAAAAGGGTCTTCCGAGACCTCGCTACGGCAGTTTGCTCCCCGAAGGAAACAATGGGTTGGGACTGATGCTACTTGGGGTAACAGGCGACCAGGTGCTCTCGAAAGAAGTGTATGCACAGATCAAAGCGGATACGCTTTCCAAAGTTCGTGGTACGGTGCAGGCCGACATATTGAAAGAGGATCAGGCCCAAAATACCTGCATCTTTTCCACCGAGTTTTCACTTCGTCTGATGGGAGATGTGCAGCAATACTTCATTGATCAGCAGATCCGAAATTTTTACTCGGTTTCCATCTCAGGCTACCACATCGCCGAGGCGGGTGCCAATCCGATTACGCAGCTGGCACTTACCCTTTCCAATGGATTCACCTACTTGGAGTACTACCTCTCCCGAGGGATGAACATCAACGAGTTCGCGCCAAATCTCTCCTTCTTCTTTTCCAACGGCATCGATCCGGAATATGCGGTGATTGGAAGAGTAGCTCGCCGAATCTGGGCCAAGGCACTCAATTTGAAGTATGGAGCCAACGATCGGGCGCAGCAGCTTAAGTACCATATCCAAACCTCCGGACGCTCCCTGCACGCCCAGGAAATTGACTTTAACGATATCCGTACCACGCTTCAGGCTTTATATGCGATCTACGACAACTGCAATTCCCTGCACACCAATGCCTATGACGAGGCGATTACTACCCCTACCGAAGGATCCGTACGACGCGCCATGGCCATTCAGTTGATCATCAACAAGGAGTTGGGCCTTACCAAAAACGAAAATCCGCTTCAAGGTTCCTTCATTATCGAGGAGCTGACCGACTTGGTGGAAGAGGCCGTTTACCGGGAGTTTGACTCCATCAATGAGCGTGGAGGTGTTCTTGGTGCGATGGAAACCATGTACCAGCGCGGCAAGATCCAGGAGGAAAGTTTGCACTACGAAATGCTCAAGCATACCGGGGAGTTCCCGATCATTGGGGTCAACACCTTTTTGTCCAGCGAAGGCTCTCCGACCTTGATTCCAGGAGAGGTCATTCGTGCCACTTCCGAGGAGAAGGAAGGGCAGATTCAAACCTTGGTGCAGCTGCATCGCGCTGCTGCAGATCAGGTCAGCGAACAGCTTAAAAAGGTGAAAAAAGCAGCGGTTTCGAATGAAAATGTGTTTGAATGCTTGATGGAAGCCTCAAAATACTGTTCTTTGGGACAGCTAACCCTTGCCCTCTACGAGGTGGGTGGGCAGTACAGACGAAATATGTAATCACTTAGTTATTCCATAAACCAATTCCCACATGGCAAATACCCGAAGCGTAACCGTTCGCATGACCACGGATCTGACCTATTCCGCACAGAATCCACAAGGCCATACCGTACACATCGACATGAACGATCCTGAGCTGAAGCAAGGGCAATCACCGATGGAGTTGCTTCTTTCCGCTTTGGGAGGTTGTACTTCTGTGGATGCGGTGGTGATGATGAAAAAGAAAAGACGGGAGATTCTAGATTTTTTTGTTGAGGTCGAAGGCCTTCGTAACGATGGAGTTCCGGGTTATTACACCGATATCACGCTCCATTTTGTGTTGGTGTCTCCAGATGCTACAGCCGAGGAGTTTGAAAAAGTGGTGGCCTTGTCCGTAGAGAAATACTGCTCCGTAGCTTCTTCCTTGACTTCAAAAATTAGCTTCACTTCCGAAGTAAAACGAACAACATGAGAGTGGTCAAAGAAGTGATCCTGGGAGAGATTCGGGTGAGTATCTTTTCCTGGAACTCCAAGTACATCTTCAAATACGAGTTGGGACCAATGGAGCAAACCTTTAAGGTCAGCGAAACGGATATATTGGAGGAGTCGGAATTGGAGGGTTTTTTGGAGGGGGAGTTTTTGGAAGAAGTCAAACAACGGTTTGAAGAAATGGGAGCATCGCTTCTTAGGAAACTTGGGTAATCGTCCACTGACGACAGCTCTCTTAAACGGACTTCAATCCTTATTTCCTTTCGGTACTTGAGATAATGTAAATAATCAGAAAATAAATAGTATTTTTCCAGCAGTATAAAGGAAATAGTGCCTGTTTTTGTTTAATGGGAGTATTGAAACTAAGGATTGGTAGCTGCTGTCGACCCTAGACTGTCTGAAGACCGTGGTCTATGGTCATTCACTCCAAATCATTGATTCCCTCACTAGATAAGCAGTATAGCGAGTAATTCATTTTTCTAAATAATCCTGCCTATGAAATTTTTATCCTCAATTACAGTCCTATTTTTTACTGTTGTCTTGCTCTCCTGCCAATCTGGGGTGAGTGCGCCTGAGCCGGAAGATTACAATAAATTGCAAGGGTTGGTGAACCAAATTGAAGCCCAAATGCAAGTCCTTCGCACCGAGATGGAGCAAATTACCGACTACAACGAGTTCCTCTTACAAAAACGAGATTCCATACTCGCCCGCTCTTCTGACTTCAAATACACGATGGAAGGAGCCTTTTCCACCAACCTTCCAGGTCAGGATTCTTCCTTGAGCACGGTGGTGATTCTTGATTCCAGTTCAGATCCTAAGAAAGGGAAGCAACTTATTCAGCTCACCAATTCCATGGATAGCGTGTTTGCAAGCTTCATGCAAAAAAATCCAAAGGCAATTCAGATTTACTCAAATTCACCCTTGGGAGCAAGCCGCATTTATCCGGCCTTTGATGCCAAAAATATTGTGGATCCTAATTTGGATGTAACCCAGTTTAATTTTTTCTACGAAGCTGATTTGGCCCACAATCCCTCCAAAGAGACAGTATGGATTCCCGAACCCTATGTGGACCCAGCTGGGAAGGGATGGATATTTTCCTTGGTACGCCCCGTGTATGAAGGGGAGGAACTTTCCTCCGTATTGGGCATAGACTTGAGTATTGGAGATGCGATTGATAGCTATTTGGATGCAGTGGATGGGTATTTTGTGTTGGTGAATGGCAATGGAGACATTATTGGAGGTAAATCCGAGGCCATTGAATTGTTGGGCATGCCCTTGCTAAAAAACCATGTCTATCGGGAGACGATACAGATGGACAACTTTAGAGGTTCCGATTTCAACCTTTCAAGAAGCAAGAATGGGGAAGTTCGGCAGATGGCAAAATCCATCCTTGTCGATAAAAAAACCCATTTTGATTTTGTCCAGGATGCGCGGATGTCTCGTGTCTTGGGACATGCTTTTTCTCAAGTAGATTGGCACCTTTTGGAAATCAAGCTCCCCAATTAAGTATGAGAAAGGATTTTTCCAATCGTGGCTTTAGAACCTCCCTAATTCTGGGCGTATTCCTTATTCTCCTAGTCATGGTGGTTGGGATTAGCTTTTTTTGGGCGATCTATTCTACCCAAGTAGACCGAAGGAAAGATTTTTTGGGGCAGCAGACGGATCTGGCAGGTAGAGGCTTAGAAAATGAGTTGGAGCGATTTGAAGAGGAGTCCACCATTTTTTTAGGGGAATTGGAGGAGCATACGGCTAAGAATAGGCAGGAGGAGGTAGGGAAGCTCGCAAGAAAAATGCTCACTGCCTTTCCTCGTTTGGTAGACACATTGTGGGTAGCGGATCCCCAGCAGGTTCTGACGATGTATGTGTATACGGAGCGAAATGATTTTATCGAAAAAATAGCAGCCCATTTTCCTTTAGATTCGATCAAGCCTCAATTGCTTTTGGAAGGAAAAATGGGGCATCGTGTCCTTTTTTCCACCACCATTGCTCGTTTTGCCCAGGATTATTTGGAAAATTTCTATCAGGTACCGGGTGGAGGTACCTTTTTGTATTTGGGTGAAAATTTGATAGATATCGGATCTACTAGCCTTCCACATCTCAAAGAAGTAGAGATTGAGGAGTTTGAAGGAGTCAAAAAAGACATGTACCAAGGGGTGAAGGGATTGTATCCTGTTACTTGGCAACAAGAGGGCGCCCTTGTCAATGGCGTTTTGGCACAATATCCTTTCTCTTTTGGGGACTTGGTTCATCACATGGGTCTGGTGATTGTTTTGCCTTTTGATGACCTTCGTACAGGGGTATACCGTACCTATTTCCTTCTATTTGCAGGCATGATCATCATCATGGTTATTTTGCTATCCATTTTCGTGATTTCAGTTAAAAATTACTTGGAATACACCAAAAATCGAGAAGAGGGCTACAAGGAGGTGAGTGAACTCTTTGACCAACAAAACCTGCTACTGAAGGAACTTCGTGGTTTTGTGTTTTTCCACAACTACAAAGGAGAAATTATTCGAGCGAGTGATGAGGTGGAAGTTGTATTGGGCTATTCCAAGAATGAATTTTTCAAGGCATTTAACGATGGTTCTATCGTTCCGCTAGTACTGCAGGTAAGGAAGGAAGTAAGAAAAGCCTATCTAGAGAAAAAACAATACTTGGATTTGGAATATGATATTTTCAAAAAAGACGGCAAAAAGATACGGATACGAATATTTGAAAAAATCATTCTTGATAAAAAGGGTCTCTTTGATATAGGACTTGGGATTTGCACTGATATCTCTGAATCCTATCAGGCAAAAATGGAGATCGTGCAAAGTGAAACCCGGCTTCGCACACTATTCAACAACCTGCCCGATGAAATCTTAGTCTACGACAATGCAGGTAGAATTTTAGATTTCCATGTGCAGCCGAGAGGGAATTACCTGAATCTTACGCAAGCACAAGTTGGAAAAAGCCTGGATGAAATAGTGCCTTCGGATCAAGCTCCAGAATTGAAGGCAGCATTTTCGGCTGCTAGAAGTTCAGGTATGATTCAGACCGCCAATGTGAGTTGGTCCGAAGCAGGTACAGGTAAGAAAAGTCACTATGAAATGCGCTTTTTCCCCTTAGATGCCCAGCAGATGATTTCTGTGTCTAAGGACATCACGAGTCAGAAAATTTGGGAGAAAGGGCTGATTGATGCCATGCAGGCTGCGGATCAGGCCAATCGATCTAAATCGGAATTTTTGGCTAACATGTCCCACGAAATCCGAACCCCACTGAACGGACTACTAGGCATCATTGACCTGCTGGAAAGCACCCAGTTAGATCAGGTTCAGCTGCAGTACTTGGAGATCATCAAAAATTCGGGTAGTTCCTTGTTGAGCATCATTCGGGATATTTTGGATTACTCTAAGATTGAAGCAGGTAAGGTAGACATACAGGTGACCACCTTTGCACCGGTACAAGAGGTTCATGCGCAATTGGAGATCTTGGGTGCTTTAGCTCAAAAGAAGAATATTTCCCTACAGCTGCAAGAGGAAATCGGCCCACAATTAGTGGTGGAAGCCGACCGAGGAAAAATCAACCAAATCTTGCTCAATTTAATTGGGAATGCAGTCAAGTTTACCCCCGATGGAGGGGAGGTAAAAGTTTTGCTCAGCGAAGAGCCACTTACCGAAGAGTTGCTCCTGCTCCACTACAGCGTTAGCGATTCGGGTATTGGGATCTCTCAAGAGAATATTTTACGTCTTTCGCAACCTTTTTTCCAGGTAGAAAGCTCTGCTATCCGATCCTATCAAGGGACTGGTTTGGGTTTGGCAATTGCCAAAAAAATGGTCGAACTCCTAGGGGGAGAATTGGAAGTAGTCAGCGAACCCGGTCAAGGGGCTACCTTCCAGTTTTCTGTCCTGGCAAAGCGAATGCTAGGATCGCAGATTGCTAGGTTGAAGGAAGACTCTTCCTTGGAGATAACTAGGGAATTTGGGGAGGTCTATCCTTTACGTATTTTGATCGTTGAGGACAACGAGCTCAACTTACAACTGATGGGGCTAATGTTTCAGCAGTTAGGTTTTGCTTTTGAAGTGGCTAAAAACGGGCAAGAAGCAGTGGCTAAGGTAAATAGTCAAGAGTTTGATCTCGTCTTTATGGATGTGCAAATGCCGGTCAAGAATGGAATGGAAGCCACAGAGGAGATCCGAAAAATTGCTGGCAAAGATTCGTTAATCATCATTGGCCTCTCGGCCAATGCCTTTGAGGATGATCAGACTAAGGCGCTGGAGGTGGGAATGAACGACTACCTCACCAAGCCTATTCGCCTGGCGGTCCTGGCAGGGAAGTTGGAGTTCTACTACCGGAAGTTGAAACTTCAGGCAAAGTTAGATTGCTAATAGCTAACAGTCCACGGTCCACAGCAAACTTCCTTGAACTTCAGGGATTGTTTTTGACAGGCGAACCTTTTGAATTATAAAGTAAAAAATCCCCTAAGGAGTGGTTCTACTTCCTGGGGGATTTTTCGTTTGTAATTATCCACTTTAACAACATCTATCAAAAAAAATAAGGTTTGCGGTTCAGTTCAATCGGCAGTGGACCGTGGTCTGTTAGCCGTTGACCAAATTACAATGCTGTCTCCAAGTCAAACTCCTCCAAGTAATCGGCCACTCTTCTTACAAACATGCCTCCAAGCGATCCATCCACGACCCGATGATCGTAGGTGTGGGATAAAAACATTTTATGACGGATAGCGATCACATCTCCTGTGGGGGTCTCTACCACGGCAGGTTTTTTGACAATGGCGCCGATGGCCAAGATGGCTACCTGAGGTTGTGCGATGATAGGAGTACCCATGATGTTGCCAAAAGAACCCACATTTGAAACTGTATAGGTACCTCCAGTAACATCGTCAGCAGTCAACTTGTTGATGCGGGCACGGTTGGCTAGGTCATTGACTTTCTTAGAAATGCCTACGATAGTAAGTTGATCCGCATTTCTGATGACAGGAACGATTAGATTGCCTGAAGGCAAGGCTACAGCCATACCGATGTTGATGTCTTTTTTCTTCAAAATATGATCGCCTTCCACTGAGATATTGATCATCGGAAAGTCGCGGATGGCTTTGGCTACAGCATCGATAAAGAAAGGAGTGAAGGTGATGCCCTCCCCGTATTTGGCTTTGTAGGCTTCTTTGTTTTTCTCTCTCCAAAGGACAATATTGGTCATATCTGCCTCTACGAAAGAGGTGACGTGCGCAGAAATGCGTTTGGAATCTACCATACGTGTGGCAATCATCTTGCGCATCCGGTCCATTTCGATCAATTCATCACCGCCGCTAATGCTTGGCGCTGACTTAGGTTGAGATATGGAGGGAGAAGACTGGGTTTGGCTGGAGGGTTTAGATCCCCCATTGCTGCGGGAAGCGAGATAGTCCAACATGTCTTGTTTGGTCACTCGTCCTTCCGCACCCGAACCTACGATACCCGCTAGTTCGGCTGTGGAAACGCCTTCTTCTTTGGCAATACTTTTGACTAGGGGAGAATAAAACCGTTCGTCTGAATTGACTTCTTCATGCGTAGGTTCAGCACTGGCAACTAGGCTAGCGGTAAACGCCGGGGCCGCTTGTACCAGATCCTCCTTGGCTGATGCTGGGGCTGCAGGAGTATCCTTGGATGCCTCTGCATTGGTTTCGATGATCGCAATCGCTGATCCTACTGCAACTATATCGCCTTCTTTCGCTAGGATTTTCTTTAAAATACCCCCATGCGTGGCAGGAACCTCGGTATCTACCTTGTCGGTGGCTACTTCCAACACAGACTCATCTGCTTCTATGGAATCTCCTTCCTTCTTGAGCCAAGTAAGGATGGTGCCTTCAATGATACTTTCGCCCATCTTGGGCATGAGCATTTCTACACTAGCCATGTTGATTCTTGTAATTTAATTGGGTTTATTTTCAAGATTTAAAATTAAATTTTATTGAACTGCTACCCAAGTCCTTTTGGGAAAATTTTATTTGTCACTTGGGCGAAAGCAAGTTCTGAATAAATTCAGCAATGCCACTCCCGTCAATTGAATGTTGAGCATTCGGTCTTGGGTCAACTGTAACTTTCTCGTCTCCACTCCCTCTGGACCGGCACAACCTATCCAGACCGTCCCAACGGGTTTCTCTGCTGTTTCTCCGTCTGGTCCAGCGATACCGCTACTTGCCAATCCGTAGTCTGCATTGAATAGCGCTCGAACTCCCTTGGCCATGGCTGCAACTGTCTCCTCACTCACCGCCCCATGAGTACTTAGGGTCTCCGACTTCACTCCCAAGATACGTTCTTTGAAGTCATTGTGGTAGGGAACCACCGCCCCTTGGAAATAGGCAGAGCTGCCTGGCACGGTTGTGATTAGGTGGGAGATATATCCTCCCGAGCAACTTTCAGCTAAAGCTAAAGTTTTCCCTGCGTTCTTCAAAAGTTTGCCAATGGCAGTTTCCAAGGTTTCTTCGTCGTAGCCATAGACATATTTGTCAATCATAGGCAGTAGCACTTGGATTTGAGCAGCAACTTCTTCTTGAAGCTTTTTTTTGTCTGTGCCGAAGGCAGTGAGCCGCAGTTTGACATGTCCCAGGGAGGGCAAATATGCCAAACGAATGTGTGTAGGTAATGCATTTTCCCAGTCTTTGATCAGGTCGGCCAACCAAGATTCGCCAATGCCGGCTGTTTTGATGAGCTTGTGGTAGATCACGGGAAGCTCAAAAATTTCGGGCAGCTTCGTTAGCACAAAATCCTTGACCAGCTTTTTCATCTCGTGAGGAACACCCGGCATGGACATCCAGTAGGCACCTTTCTGCTCAAACCACATGCCTGGTGCCGTGCCTACTTCGTTGGGCACATAGGTACAGCAGGAGGGAAGATGCCCTTGGAGAATATTGAGGGGAGTCATTTCCCTACCTCGACGCAAGAAATAGGAGGATACTGCCGCTACCGCTTCGGGGACTTCGACAATCTCACAGCCAAAAAATTCGGCCAGAAGAGGTTTGGTCAGGTCGTCTTGGGTGGGGCCTAGGCCTCCTGTAATCAATACCAAATCTGCACGCAAGGAGGCTTCTGCAAATGCAGTCAAAATATCGTTTCGGTTGTCTCCAACCGTGGTTTTTCGAACCACCCGTACGCCTACTGCATCCAATTCTTGACTGATCCAGTGGGAATTGGTATCCATGATTTGCCCATAGAGGAGTTCGTCTCCGATGGCAATGATTTCTGCATTTACTGCTTGCATCTGGGATTATCTAACTTTTGCTGATCGAAGAATTTTTGAAAATAAGCCAGGAAGGAAGCGCTTCAGGTATACGGCGAGGGTTTCCTTGCCACCAATGTACACTTCTTCCTTTTTCTTGACTAGGGCTTTGAAAATGCCTTCTGCGCAGGCTTCTGGGGACATGCCTTGGTCTTGGGCCTGATCCATTTCGCCCAAAGGACTTCCGTCACCAGTTACGGCATTGATGGATACCTGCGTACGAATAAATCCTGGACAGATCAAGGTCACCGAAATCCCGTCTTGGTGGTGCTCGGCCCGAAGCGTATCAAAAAATCCATGCAAGGCATGTTTAGCCCCTGCATAGGAGGAGCGGTAGGGGGATCCAAACTTTCCAACCAGAGAGGTAACTACGCCAAATTGCCCTTGCTTTCTTTCTATAAAGTGTGGAAGTAGCGCTTTGGTCAAGGCGACGGTTCCAAAGTAATTGACCTCCATGAGCTTGCGATCTACCTCCAATTGGGTATCCTTGATGAGGGACCGCTGGCTGATGCCTCCATTGTGAAGCAGGATGTCCACCTTCCCAAAAAAGGAAAGAGCTATGACTACCTTCTGATCAAAACCGCCACTATCTGCTAGATCCAGGGGTAAAATACGAATGTCTTCTGGGAAGGTGCAGTTAGCTTTGACGCGCTCGAGTTCCTGCAAGTTGCGGGAGGAAAGAATAAGGGAATAGCCTTCCTTCGAGAATTTTTGGGCTGCGGCTTCTCCAATACCAGAGGAAGCGCCTGTGATCCAGATGACGGGTTTAGCCATGATTTATCTTTTTTCGTAGGTCACAAAAGCGTACGGATATTCGTTGTTTTCGTCAGCAGAAAAGTCTTCTCGCTCTTTTTCCTTCCAAATCGAGAAATCGAGTTCGGGGAAGAAGGTATCTCCCTCTGGGCTTGCCTCCACTTCGGTGATTTCTAGAATATCGCAGAGCGGTAAGGCCTCTTTGTAGATTTCCCCACCCCCGATAACAAACACCTTGTCCAGTTGGTGTTTGGTGCAATAAATAATGGCGTCTTCGACCGAGTGGAAGATATAATGACCTTCTGGAGCCACAAAATTTGGGTTTCTGGTAATGATCAGATGGGTGCGATTGGGAAGAGGTCTACCTAGGGACTCAAAGGTCTTTCTGCCCATCAAGAGGTGGTGTCCAGTGGTCAGGTTTTTAAAACGCTTCAAGTCTGCGGACAACTTCCAGATGAGCTGGTTGTCTTTGCCGATGACCTGGTTAGTTGCTTTTGCTACAAGAAGTATGATTTTCACGCGAATGGATTTGATGGGTAAGTTACCTGCTTTAGCGAAGTTCTCATTACAGGAAACTCTAAAAACAACCAGGTAGTTTAATGGAATAAATTCAGCTTTATTTTTTTGGGAGTTAAAAAGAACTCAAGGAGCATTGGAACTGACTTTATCCTTTCCAACCCCGAAGGAATTCATCCACTTTCATTCGTTTTTTCCCTTCCAATTGTAAATCGAGAATCGTGAGGTACCCTTCTCCACATTGAAAATTAAGGTAGGTTTTGAAGTCACTCTCCCATTCCCCGGGAGCTTTTCCCGGCAGGTTCTGATCATTTGGGGAGGAAGTAAAGAGTTTCCAGGTTTTGCCTTGCAGCTCCGTCCATGCTCCAGGATAAGGCGATAGTCCTCGGATCAGGTTGTGGATGGAAGTGGCTGAGGCTGTCCAATCGATCTGTCCTGTTTCTTTGAAGATTTTTGGTGCTTTTTGGAGGGCCTGACTATTGTCTTGAGGCTGGGACTGAATGGTTTGTGAGGCAATGGCATCTACCGTCTTCACTACCAGATCGGCGCCTAAACTCATTAATTTTTCGTAGAGGCTTCCCAGGTTATCCTCGGGGAGAATGGCTACTTTCTCTTGAAAAAGGATATTTCCAGTATCGATTTCATGCTGCAAAAAGAAGGTGCTGACTCCAGTTTCCTTTTCCCCATTGATTAGCACCCAGTTAATCGGGGCAGCACCTCTGTAATTGGGCAGGAGAGATGCATGGAGATTGAAGGTGCCGAGGGGAGGTATGTTCCAAACTGCTTCGGGAAGCATACGGAAGGCCACCACAATCTGCAGGTCTGCAGCAAGTGCCTTCAATTCCTGTTGGAAGGTAGCATCCTTGAGGTTGGTGGGTTGCAATACCGGTATGCCTAGAGTCTCAGCTGCTTCTTTGACCGGAGAACCAACCAGCTTCTGTCCTCGGCCTTGGGGTTTGTCTGGGGCAGTGATGACGGCTACTACATTCCATCCCTCAGCCACTAGGTTTTCCAAAGCAGGAACCGCAAATTCTGGGGTACCCATGTAAATGATGCGTAAGGAGCGATTTATAGGAGGAAGTTGCATGAAAAGCGATTTGGGTTAATCTAGAATTTTATGGGTAGAGCAGGTATTTTTTTCGCAGTTGGGCATAGTCTGTTAGACCTTGTTGCCAGGTCTTACGAATCTCTGTCTCTGTTTTTCCTGCTAAGATTTGCTTTTTGAGTTTGTCCGTACCCACCAAGGTATTGAAATAGGAATTGAAGAATTTTTCCTTCATCCCCGAGCGTCCGTATGCTTCCAAGAGGTAGCTCAAGGTAAAAGGCTGCGCTAGGGATTCCGTGCGAAGGTCTCTGCCATAGCATAACTTGTCCTGATGCGGAGGGGTTTTGGACATGCCGTCAATGGACACTGGAGTAAAGGTGAAGTCCCCAAAGTTTGCATCTGGATAGCCATAGACTTGGAAAGGAAAGTAGGTGCCGCGACCTAGGGATACTACCGTCCCTTCAAAAAGGCAGGTGCTTGGATAGAGACGGATTGAAAGTGAATTGGGTAAGTT
>CAMDEU010000052.1 GCA_945897085.1 Spirosoma fluviale
ACCTGCCCAAAAATATATTCCAAAGAGAAACCTTTGAATTGTCCTCCAGTACTACTTTCCACCCAAGCATTCAATCCTGTATATTCTCCAAGAATGCCAGTTAGACCATAATTGATTGCAGCGATCACTGCAATAAAAGCAAGAAGCATCCCTCCAACGTTTAAGGCCAACTTCAAACCCTCGGCTGCACCAATTGACATAGCATCAATCAAATTGACACCCATCGCCTCTTGATTGACTTCTAGCTTATCCTGCTTGATTTCCTTCTCCGTTTCTGGAATAAACATCTTGGACATCACAATTGCCCCAGGTGCATTCATGATACTTGCGCCTAACAGATACGCTGCAAACTTGCTTTGCTCCTCCATGCTATCCCCACCTAAGAATGCCACATAACCTGCAAGCACGCCTCCCGCAATAGTAGCCATTCCACCTGTCATCAAGCACATCAATTCTGACTTACTCATCTGAGGAATAAAGGGCCGCACCAACAATGGAGCCTCGGTTTGGCCTAAAAAGATGTTTCCAGCTGCAGATAGAGACTCCGGACCAGATAAACGCATGGATCGTGCCATCACCCAAGCTATGCCATATACGACCTTCTGCAAAATACCTAGGTAATACAAGCCTGAGGAAACGGTGGAGAAGAAGATGATGGTTGGAAGAACCTTAAATGCAAAAATAAACCCAAAGCTATCTCCAGCGAGGTCCCCAAAAATAAAACGGGCACCCGCTTCGCTGAAGCTTAGAAATTTGACAAAGCCTTCAGAAATAAACTGGAAGGCTATTTTGACTACCTCTACTTGGGTTATCAAAAATCCGAATGCCAATTGAAGTGAGATGCCAATTACTACCAACCTCCAATCAATCTTTTTTCGATTCACTGAAAATATAAAAGCCACCAACACGATGACAATAATTCCAAAAGCACCTCTTAAAAATTCCATAAATAGATTAATTCTAGATTTTAAAAATAGGGCAATCCCAGGCAAGAAAAAAGCCCCGAGAAAAATTCGGGGCTTAAAAATCAGTTTCGCTTATTTAATTCATCCCGAATGCGGGCAGCTTTTTCATAATCTTCATCTAAAATCGCTTTATCAAGCAGGGTATTCAACTTATCTAAACTAAAATCCTTTAATGAATTTTCTTTTGAGGCAGCACCTTTACTCGCTACGGATTTACTTGGCTTTTTGTCCTCTTCCTTTTTGTCTTCTTCAGAAAATTCAATTCCTGCTTCAGAAAGCACTTTTTCTGAACAGAAGATTGCAGCCCCAAATCGCACTGCTATCGCAATGGCATCTGAAGGCCTACTATCAATTTCGACCATCGCAGACTCACTCTTACTGTGGATTTTGGCATAAAAAACGCCTTCCTTCATCTCTGAAATCACGATTTTCTCAATTTCAAACTGAAAGCTATCGGAGAAGGATTTAAATAAATCGTGTGTCATCGGTCGATTAGGAATGATTTTCTCAATCTCAATGGCTATGGCTTGCGCCTCAAACATGCCAATGACAATAGGAAGTCTACGCAATCCTTCCACCTCTCCCATCACCAACGTGAAGGAGCCCGATTGGGAGTGGTTGGACGAAAGCCCTAAAATTTCCAGTTCTACCAGTTTTTTCACAAAAATTATTGAGCCGCTTTAAGTGCTGCAGTTAGTTGAGGTACTATTTCAAATGCATCCCCCACAATCCCGTAATCTGCTGCCTTGAAAAAAGGCGCTTCAGGGTCTTTATTAATCACCACGATACATTTAGAGGAATTAACCCCCGCAAGATGTTGAATCGCCCCTGAAATTCCAACGGCAATGTACAAAGTTGGCGCAACTTTAACACCAGTTTGTCCCACGTGCTCGTGGTGAGGACGCCATCCAATATCGGAAACTGGCTTTGAACAACCCGTAGCAGCTCCAAGGGTTTTGGCTAGCTCCTCAATCATCCCCCAGTTTTCTGGTCCCTTCATTCCTCTACCTCCAGAAACTACAATATCTGCCTCTGGCAAAAGGACCTCACCTGTGGCACGCTCGGTAGCACTAATCTTGGAAGAAAAATCCGACTCGGGTATAGCAACCGAAAATGATTCCACCTGCGCCTTAGCACCATCTAATTTTTGATCTACCGCATTCTTTTTGATCGCTAGGATTTTTTTAGCAGTGGTGATCGTCGTGTCTGCAAATGCTTTTCCCGTATATATACTTCTTTTGACCACAAACCCGCCTTCTAATCGTGGAAGTTCTACTACATTAGAAACCAAACCAGCATTTAATTTGATCGCTAAGCGTGCAGCAACGGCATCTCCTAAGGAGGATTTGGCCAAAATCAGCGTATTGGCACCTGTGAATTCAAATGCTTGCGCTACTGCGCTTGCATGGGCTTGAATGACCCCGGCATTGAGGCGCTCATCTGAGATATGAAGTACTTTTGCAGCTCCTGCCTCACCGATGACAGCCAATTCACTAGACTCCAAGCTACCCAAAGCAACCGCAACCACTGCCCCCTCACCTGTTTTTTCTGCTAAGGCATACCCATAAGAAACTGCCTCTAAACTGGTTTTTTTAATTTTCCCAGCAGCCTGTTCTACATATACTAGTATTGACATATCTATCTGACTTATATTTAATTATAAAAAATTAGTTAAAGTACTTTAGCTTCGTTTTTGAGCAAACGAACCAGCTCAGAAACTTGGTCCTTGTCTATCAATTTAACGGATCCTTTGGCAGGTGGCAATTGATAGCTACTCGCTTCAGCTTGGGTTTCTTGGCTAACTGGCTCGACGACTACCAAAGGCTTGGTACGAGCAGACATGATCCCGCGCATATTTGGGATTTTCCATTCGGCAATAGGTTCCTGGCAACCAGCGATTAACGGTAATTGCGCTTCAAGATGCTCTTTTCCACCTTCAATCTCCCGAGCCATCTTTACAGTAGTCCCTTCCAATTCAAGTTTCATGACCGGTGAGAAAGAGGGCATACCCAATACTTCACCCACCATTCCGTGAACCATTCCCCCATTGAAATCAATAGATTCTCTTCCCATCAAAATCAACTCATAGCCCCCTGCTTTCGCAAAATGAGCGATCTGCTGCGCTACGAAAAAGCTGTCTTTTGGAAAAGAATTTACGCGAATAGCATCATCTGCGCCAATGGCCAACGCTTTGCGTAAGGTAGGCTCTGTTTCAGCCTCACCTACATTCAAGGCTGTAAGCGTACCTCCAGTTTGATCTCGAAGTTCTACCGCTCTAGCCAAAGCATAATCATCATAGGGACCAATGATAAATTGAACACCCGTGCTGTCAAACTTGGTATTGTTGGCAGTAAATTGAATCTTGGAAGTCGTATCGGGAACATGGGTGATACAAACTAGAATCTTCATTGGTTTAGCGTTTGGTTATTTAGATTTATTATTGTGTGAAAATAACAGGCAGGCGTTAATTAAAAAAACTATTCATGCGCAATTTAGAGCGAATTAATCTTCTAAAAGGCTACTGTGTCGAGGAACCACAAAATCCTTTCAATTATTATGCGTTGGCCTTAGAATTCAGAGAATTTGACAAAGCCGAAGCAGGCAAATTATTTGATTTTGTAATCGTAAATTTTCCAAACTATCTGCCTGTATTTTTTCCTGCTGCCAATTTTTTCTTCGAGAAGGAGGAACTCACCAAAGCAAAAAAACTATTTGAAGCCGGAATTGAACTAGCCCAAAGCTTAAATGACGAAAAAGCAAAGAAAGAGTTAACCAATGCTTACCAAAATTTTTTGTTTGAAACAGACTTATACTAGCGCAATTTAAAACCTATAAAGTTAGTCCAACAGGCATTTCAAGGAATTAGCACAATTTTACCAAACTGCAACCCCTGTTTCATTCGATCTAGTGCCGCAGCTGCTTCATTTAAGGGATAAACCGCATCTATCCTTGGCTTGAGCTGCTCCCGCTCAACTAGTGCAAGCATATCCGCAAAATCCTGATCTGTACCCATGGTGGTACCGATCAATTGAAGCTGATTCCAAAATAGTTTCCGAGCTTCCAACTGTGGGGGATTGCCCCGAGTGGCACCATAAAATACTAACCTTCCACCCGGCTTGGCGATGTTCATCAATTGGGATAGCGTATCTCCTGAAGCTCCATCTACAATTAAGTCCATTCCTCCGGAGGATTCAAGTGCAGCAGCGCTCCAGTTATCCAAGGAATAATCAAAGGCATCGGTAGCTCCAAATGCTAGGGCTGCTTCTCTTTTTACTGAACTGCTGCTACTGACAAAGAGTTTTGCCCCTAACGCAAGTGCAAATTGAGCGGCAAACTGGGCTACTCCCCCACCAATACCTGTAACCAGTACTTGTTCCCCCTCCTGCAGTTTGCCTTGAACTGCCACAGCTCGGTAAGCAGTAAGTCCAGCCAAGGGCAAGGCTGCCGCTTCTTCCCAGCTGAGGTGGCTAGGCTTTGGAAAAACGCGATCTGCTGGTACTGCCACATACTCCGCGAAGGTTCCATTTCTGGGCATCCCGATGATTTCGAAATTTTTACCCTGTGCCTTGTCGTTGTTTCCCCAATGAAGCGCCGGATTAAGCATGACCTCTTGACCAATAAGAGCTGGATCTACCTTAGCTCCTACTTTTTCTACTATTCCTGCCCCGTCAGAACCCAACACAATTCCATCCTGAATATTGGGATACAATCCCATTCTACACCATTCGTCCCGATGATTTAGGGCAGCTGCTTTGATTCGAATGAGCACCTCATTCGACTGGCAAACCGGGATAGGCAAATCCAAGAGTTGAGTCTTCAAGTCCAAAGACCGCTGAAGTACAATCGCTTTCATGCTCACTTAGAATGGAGCAGGATCATCTCCCCCTAAAAATGCATTGTCAATATCTCCCTCGTTTGCCTTACTGGAACGCATCAAGGTTTGATCTGTGTCAAAATTACTAGCACCTGAAGCACCAGAAGTAAACTTGCGGGAATAACCAATCTCAGATGACTGGGAATTTTGATTCCCCATTCCCCCATCAAAATCTGTAAACTTAGTATATCGCCCGATAAATCGGAGTTTGATGTTTTCTAAAGACCCATTTCTATTCTTGGCGATGATCACCTCTCCTACACCAGCGGTTGAAGCTCCTCCCTCATCTTCCGTAATCCCATAGTATTCTGGGCGGTAGAGAAACATGACCATATCCGCATCTTGTTCGATGGCCCCAGATTCACGAAGATCGGACAGTTGAGGTCTCTTGTCTCCACCTCGAGTTTCGACCGCTCTAGAAAGCTGAGAAAGTGCAATTACCGGAATACTCAATTCCTTGGCAATCTTCTTAAGCGCTCGAGAAATACTCGCAATTTCCTGTTCACGATTACCACCAAATCCGCCTTTGGAATCTCCAGACATCAATTGAAGGTAATCCACTACCACCATTTGGATATCGTGTTGCGCCTTCAGCTTTCTGCATTTGGCACGCAATTCCAAAATAGATAATGCAGGGGTATCATCCACAAATAAGGGTGCTTTTGAAAGTTTGGCGGTCTTATGCACGAGCTGCGCCCATTCATGATCGGCCAAAGTACCCTTTCTTATCTTATCAGAATCTAGCTCTGCTTCGGAAGAAATCAATCGATTGACCAGCTGCACGGAAGACATCTCCAAGGAAAAAATGGCGACAGGTCGATTGTGATCTACTGCAGCATTGCGCAACACGGAAAGTACAAATGCCGTCTTTCCCATCGCAGGACGCGCAGCAATGATCACCAAATCAGATTTCTGCCATCCGGAGGTGACCCGATCCAATGCGGTAAACCCAGAAGGAACACCAGTTAAACCATCCTTTTGGTTCTTTCTGATCTCAAGTTCAGAAATCGCATCCCGCATGATGGAACTCATGGTTGCGTAATTTTTACGGATATTTTTTTCTGAAATTTCAAAAAGTGACTGCTCCATCGCGTCCAACAACTCAAATACATCTGTAGTATCTTCAAAAGCATCTTTTTGAATGGTAGAGGAGATTCGGATCAACTCCCTCTTTATAGATTGCTCTGTAATAATTCGAGCATGGTATTCAATGTTGGCAGCAGAGGCTACTTTTGAAGTCAACTCAGTAATGTAAAATACTCCTCCGGCTACCTCCAAGGCTCCATTTTTACGGAGCTGGGTGGTCACTGTCAACAGGTCAATGGGCTGGCTTTCAGTAAATAAGTCCAAAATAGCCTGAAAAATAACCTTATGCGCTTCCTTGTAGAAGCTCTCCACTTTCAAAATATCAATGACTGCTGTCAAGGCATCTTTTTCTAACATCAAAGCCCCCAATACCGCTTCCTCGAGTTCAATCGCCTGAGGCGGAACTTTCCCTAAATAGTTCGTAGGATTGTCAAAAGAAGGCTTTTTTCGATAGCGGCCAGTGGGTGGGGTATTTTCAGTCATTAATCAAATTTACTTGCTAGAAAGCAAGAGTTTTAAACAATTTTTCCCATAGTTATCAACACAACAAATGGTCCATTGCATCAACTCCTGAAATTTTGAAATTTCGATTTTCATCCTGACTTAGAGCGAATACTAATCACTAATACAACGGTGGAAAAATAGAAAACTTATTACTTCCGGCGCTCCTGCTGCAAGATTTTATCCCTAAGTTTGAGTTACTCAAAAAACCACCGATTTATCCCACATGAAACACTACCATTTCATTGCTATAGGAGGCGCGGTCATGCACAATCTTGCACTCGCACTTCTGGAAAAAGGGTACCAAGTAACCGGTAGCGACGATGAAATTTACGAGCCTTCCAAAACCCGTCTTAACAAAGCCGGCATCCTTCCGGCCGAACAAGGTTGGTTTCCATATAAAATAAGTACCGCTCTCGATGGAATTATTTTGGGAATGCATGCTCGAATCGATAACCCTGAATTACTCCGAGCCCAGGAATTAGGGGTTCCAGTTTACTCTTTCCCGGAATTTATCTTCAACCAAAGTCAAACCAAGCAACGAGTAGTCATTGCAGGTTCACACGGTAAAACCTCCATCACCTCCATGATCCTACATGTGCTAAAGGATCAGGGAGTGGATTTTGACTATTTAGTTGGCGCCCAAATCGAAGGCTTTGACCTGATGGTTCGCCTATCAGATGCCCCCATTATCGTGATTGAAGGTGACGAATACCTCACCTCACCCATCGACCGTACACCTAAGTTTTTTCATTACAAACACGACATCCTCCTGGTGAGTGGCATCGCTTGGGACCATTTCAATGTATTCCCAGATTTTGAGGACTACAAAAGGCAGTTTTCCCTACTCATGGACCGAACCCCTGCCTCGGGAACGCTGATTTACTGCAGTGCAGATCCCTTGGTTAAAGAAGCAGCAGAAAAGTCAGATGGCCAAGGACAAAAAATAGGTTATCAAGCACATCCCTCTCGAATTGACTCGGGAAAAACGACTTTAATTACCCCTACTGTGGAAGTGGAAATTGGAGTTTTTGGAGAACATAACCTTCAGAATCTCCAAGGGGCGATGCATGTATGTGAATCACTTGGGCTTTCTTCTGAAAAATTCTATGCCTCAATCCAAAGTTTCAAAGGTGCCGCCAAACGACAAGAGATTATTGTCCAGCACGATACAGGCATCTTATTCCGCGATTTTGCACATGCTCCATCCAAATTGAAGGCAACGGTGAATGCGGTGAAAAATCAATTTCCTTCACGCCGTCTCCTAGCCGTGCAGGAATTGCATACCTACTCCTCCCTCAATCCGCAATTTCTTCCCAACTATGCCCAAAGCATGGATCTGGCAGATGTGGCGATTATCTACCTCAATCCACATGCGGTAGCCCTTAAAAAATTGGAGTTGATGTCCGAAGCAATGCTTCGAGATGGATTTAAAAGACAAGATCTAATTCTATTTACCGAAAGTACCGCCTTGAGCGACTACTTGCTAGCACAAAATTATTCTGATACCAATCTTCTACTCATGAGTTCGGGCAATTACGACAACATGGACCTCGAGCCACTCAAACAAAAATTTCTAGCACATGCATCTTAACCTAAAAAATTCGATTTCATTTTTTGATTTGGAGGCTACAGGCATCAATGTCTCTACCGATCGAATTGTGGAAATATCGATCGTCAAGTTAAACCCGGATGGAGGGCAGCAGATCTATACCCGTCGGGTAAATCCAGGTGTTCCCATTCCTTTGGAAGCTTCATTAATCCATGGTTTGTACGACAAAGACCTCAAAAATGAGCCCTACTTCAAAGATTTAGCCCAAGAAATTTTTCAATTTTTAGGGATGAGCGATTTGGCTGGATTCAATGTCCTCAAGTACGATATTCCCTTATTGGTGGAAGAGTTTCTACGGTCTGGAATTGACTTTGACCTGGACAAAAGAAACCTTCTGGATGCGCAAAAGATCTTTCACCTGATGGAGAAAAGAAACTTGAGTGCGGCGTATAAATTTTATTGCGGCAAGAAACTCGAAAATGCACACAGTGCCGAGGCGGATACGCTTGCTACCGTGGATGTTTTCCGGGCCCAAATAGAAAGATACCTTGGAGAATCAGTAGAGGATCTTCAGGGCAATACCTTGGGAGTTTTTGAAAATGACATGAAAAAAATCCATGCCTTAGTCAATGAGCGCATGGTAGACCTAGCTGGTAGGTTTGTATTCAACTCCCAAGGGCAAGAAGTTTTCAATTTTGGGAAGCACAAAGGCAAAACAATCGATCAAGCCTTGAAAGAGGAGCCTGGCTACTACGAGTGGATGATGAGAGGAGATTTTCCGCTTGACACCAAAAGAAAGCTCACCCAAATCAAACTGAGAGGCTTTAATGCCCGTTAATAAAAATGTTTTTTACTTAAGTTACCGCATCTATGTTTACGAATACTGTCCTTTCTCCTGCAGCCCTTTCTTACCAGAAAAAAATGATGAACTCCTTTATTTTTTGGTGGGCCATGCTGTTCAAATTGCCAACAGCGGTATTTTGGAGGTTGAAAATGGTTCACCTGGATGGTGAGAAATGCCTAGTAAGCATTCCCTATTTCTGGAGAAGTCAAAATCCCTTCAAATCCATCTATTTTGCTGCCCTGGCAGGAGCGGCCGAACTGAGTACCGGTGCCTTGTGTCAACTGGCTCTAGCCGGTAAAGGTGCTTTCAGCATGCTGGTGGTGGACTTTAGAGCAGAATACAGCAAAAAGGCAAATACTAAAACTACCTTTAGCTGCGAACAAGGAGTCGAAGTTTTTGACTTAGTAGCTTCACTAAATCCAGGTGAAAGTAAGCAAATCATAATGGTATCCTACGGCCAAAATACATCAGGAGAAGAAGTGGCACGATTTTTCATTACCTGGTCCTTCAAACGAAAAAGCTAGTCTTCCAGCAAAAACTCCAAGCGTAAAAACTCTTTCAAAGCTGCTAATACACGTTCCTTGGACCATCCTAGAAACTCGTGCGCGGCATGAAAAGTGTTGAAACGCAAAATCAGCTCATCCCATATTTCCCGATCTAGACCGTACTGCTGCATTAATTCGTTACGGACCGAATCTGCATCAATCACTTCCAAGTAGCCGACACGCTGACGCTCCCAATTCATACGCTCTTCATAGGCCCTGAGCTGCCTATTTCTCTTAGAAAAATAGCTGATAGGGCCAGATATTACGAAACCTGGTGCAGGGGAATTTCGATCTAGAGTACCCAAACTAACCTGTTGACTCAGGCTTTTTTCTTGTAGGGGTTCATCCTCGGATAGATACAATTTCCCGTCCTTGAATCGAAAACGATAGGGTTCAGCTTTCACCTGAAAGGTCGGCAGCAGCCTCGCCAAGTCTTGTAGCTCCACAAACAAAAAAGCGTCGGCAGTCAAGGACATTTTCTTTTCTAAAAAGCCAGGAAACTGAAAAATCAAGGTATCTCCTTGCATGGCTGGAATCGAAAAATAGCCACGGGCATTGGTGCTAATCTTCTCTCCATCGGAATTACTGACAACCACCCCTTCTAGGTATTTTTTGTCCCAAGCATCAATGACATTGCCAGAATACCGGCGTTGAGCAGAAAGGGAAACCACACAAAAAAAGAAGAAAAGTAAAAGAGAAATTCGCTTCATCGCTTGCCAAAAGTAGGCACTGTCGGTTAGCAAGAAAACTTAGACCTGTTAAAGAAGTTTAATTCCCCTATTTTTTGTGTAAGACAAGCTTTCAGAAAAAAGTATCTTTGGGTCATGAATTTTGAGCTCACACGAATTGCTCCGACACCCAGTGGCTATTTACACCTAGGAAATGCCTACTCTTTTTTACTTACCAAGGCATTAGCTCAAAAGCATGGTGCCAAGATTTTACTTCGTATTGACGACCTAGACCGTGATCGATACAGATCAGAATATGTCCAGGATATCTTTGATACCTTGGACTTCCTTGAAATTCAAATTGACCAAGGTCCAAAAAATCTTCTGGATATGGAATCAACCTGGTCTCAGGTGCATCGACTGCCCATCTATACCGAAGCCTTGGAGCAACTCAAACAAAAGAGGCTAACCTTCGCCTGCACCTGTACCCGAAGTCAGATTTTACAAATTGACCCTACAGGTGTGTATTTAGGGCAATGCTTAGACAGACGACTTTCACTAGATAGAGAGCAGGTTGCCTGGAGAATCAATACGCTCGATGCCGACTTTTTACAGTTTCAGGAATATCCAAAACAGGCTAAATCCTCAATTTTACCAGAAGAAGCGACCTGCTATGTAGTGCGGAAAAAAGATGGGCTTCCCGCCTACCAACTATGTTCCTTGATCGATGACCTTCATTTTGGGGTAGATTTGATTGTTAGGGGGCAAGATTTGTATCCCTCAACCTTGGCACAGCTTGACCTAGCTCGCTTGCTGGGCAAGGATGCCTTTGCCCAAACCACCTTTTATCACCACCCCTTACTGAAAAGCTTGGATCAGAAGAAACTTTCCAAATCTGCGGGTTCAAATTCCATTCAAACCCTACGGGAGGAAGGCAAAACTTTGGCAGACCTATTTTTACTGCTTGGCAAAAGTCTCGGATTGAAAGAAGAGCTGAGATCCTTTGAGGAGTTCAATCAAAGCCTAGCACTATAAGAAAAGGTCACTAAGGCGAATGTCAACAGTTGACGGTCCTCGGATGACAGCCTGTAAATCGTGGTGTTTAAGTTGTCGACAATTTAATATTACTTGTATTTAGCTGGCTGTCCTGGCGCTACAGCTGATTTTTGGATAAACTGACGGATATCCTCATTTGAGGTTGCCAGGTCCTCGGCTCTCAGGTACATCATGTGACCGGAACGGTATCCCTTAAAATCAATTCTGTTTTTCAGCTTGCCATTAGGGTCGATGTGCCAGGTGCTGTACTTCGCATTGAAGTAGTCTGTGCCTCCATCAAAATAGCCCGACTGAACCATCAAGTGTAGGTAGGGATTTTGCCGCATCGCGGTACCCAAATCGTTGGCCGTGTTTTCATTGCTACGATCCCAAGGATTGACAGGGCCAAAAAGATTGTAAGTAAGGTCGGTGTTATACTTCAGGACGTTTTTGGCATACAGGTTAAAGGCTGGTGCAAAAGCATGATTCCAGCTCGTCAGAGCAGGATCAAAATCGTAGCGATCGCCAGCTTCCATCCGATCAAATCCCTTGTAACGGCTATCCAATCGACCAATGGTCATGCCATCTCGCTCTCGAAGCAACTCTTTCCAGAAAAATCCAGTAGGCACCATCAAGTTGTGTTGCAAGATAGATTCTTTACTCAGGCCAGAGTAATAGGCCATTTTGGTTGCAATCGCCTCACGCTCCGCGGCGCTTAGCAATCCTCCTTTGGCCATAGCGGGAAGAATTTCATTAACAGCCATAGGCTCTACGATACCTAAAATCTCATCCAAATCCTTAGCCTGCAACTCAGCAGGTAATGCTTTGTGGTACCAGGCAGTGGCTGCATAATACGGCCAGTAATTGGCCATTTTAACCGGTCCATCGCGCAAAATTCCCATATCGGTAGGAGATACCAAGATCACCCCATTGAAATACATCCAGTGGGAGTTTTGCAATTGTGCAACCAAACCAGCTACACGAGTAGTACCGTAACTTTCGCCAATTAAATACTTGGGGGAAGCCCAACGATTTTGACGAGTCACAAAAGTGTTGACCCAATCAGCCAAATACTTGATGTCTGAGTTGATCCCGAAAAAGGTACTACGAGGCGTATCTTCCTTTACAATTCGGGAATAGCCTGTATTTACAGGATCTATGTAGACGATGTCAGCAACATCAAGAATAGAATGTGGATTTGATTTGGTTCCATAGGGCTGAACAGGGTAACCCTCATCATCAATATTTAATACCACCGGTCCTGTGTAGGCCAAATGCATCCAGATGGAAGCGGATCCAGGTCCTCCATTGAAGCTAACCACCAAGGGTCTTTTTGTCCGATCTACCACATCTGTACGCTCATAGTAGGTGTAAAAAAGAGAGGCCATTGGCTCGCCCTTTTCGTCCCAAACAGGTTGTGTACCTGCAGTGGCTTTATAAGGTACTCGCTTACCTTTGATCATGACTTCAGCGGTAGATTCCACCTTGGATTCCACTTCAATTTTACGCGTTGTCTGCGCTACCACTAGGGTAACCATACAGAGTAGCACAAGGCTTAAGGATAGTTTTCTCATGGGTTTAACTTGTTTTATTAGGTATAGTAAGTACGTTTTTATTTAAATATCTAGAAGTGAAAATTACAGAAGCGGTAGTGCAACACTTTTTTGGAAGAATCCAGTAAATTCAAATGCCATTAATGGTAGATCAGCAACTCAAGGTACCTACTAAAACCTGTACTGCCTTCCCTCGAATTAGCACACGATCACCCTTAATCTCTAATAAGAGTTCCCCTCCCCGAGTACTAGCTTGATAGGCCTTGAACTTTGTTTTACCTGTTTTCTGGTTCCAATAATCCACCAAAGCACAATGGGCAAAGCCCGTTACTGGATCCTCAGGTACACCAACATTAGGACCAAAATACCTACTTACCATGTCGTAGCCATTCTCTCCTGCGGCGGTAACGATAAATCCTTCTTCACTTGTCTCCGCAATTCGTGCAAAGTTGGGTTGAAAAGAACGCACTGCCTTTTCATCGGACAACTCAAAAATCCAATTCCGCCGAAGTTGAGCTGCTTGAATGATTTTACTCCCAAAAAGTTTACCCTTATGAGCCGGATGCTGAGCAACCTGAGTTGGAATTAAAGGAAAATCCATACAGATCAAGTTCTCTTGCTTGGTCACCCGAAGTTCTCCACTTAAGGTTTGAAAGCGAATACCAGCTCCTTCTTCCACCCAGCCTGCAGCATACATCCTATGGGCTGCCGCAAGAGTCGCATGTCCACACAAATCAATTTCAAGAGTTGGCGTAAACCAGCGAAGGGAAAAACTTCCCTCCTCCTTAGTTTTCTCTACAAAGGCCGTTTCGCTAAGGTTCATCTCCATGGCGATGGCTTGCATCTCCTCTTTCATTAAGGGGCTATCCAAAAGACAAACAGCTGCAGGGTTACCTGAAAATGGCTTTTCTGAAAAAGAATCTACAACTGCAATCG
>CAMDEU010000053.1 GCA_945897085.1 Spirosoma fluviale
TATGGTAGAATTGATGGATTGGTAAATAATGCTGGCACTAACGACGGGGTAGGATTGGAAAAAGGAAGCCCAGAGGCTTTCCTTCAGTCCGTTGAAAAAAATGTTGGGCATTACTATTTCCTTGCCCATTATGCCCTGGAAGCTTTGAAAAAATCCAAGGGGGTGATTCTTAATATTTCCTCCAAAACTGCCGTTACAGGGCAAGGCAATACATCTGGCTATGTAGCTGCAAAGGGCGCTCAGCTAGCACTCACACGAGAGTGGGCCGTAGAGCTACTTCCCTACCATATTCGAGTCAATGCAATAGTTCCTGCAGAGGTGTATACCCCGATGTACGCAACCTGGATTCAGTCCTTTCCAAATCCAAAAGAAAAGCTGGATGAAATTAGCCGTAGGGTACCCCTCCAAAATCGAATGACCACTGCAACTGAAATTGCAAACATGGCCCTATTTCTTCTCTCCGAAAAAGCTTCACACATCACCGGACAGCATATTTTTGTCGACGGTGGCTACACTCACTTAGATAGAGCCCTATGAGCACTCAAGCTGAACTTGTCCCCAAAAAACTGTTAGTTCCCTTTATCCTCATCACTTCCTTGTTTGCGTTGTGGGGATTCGCCAATGACATCACCAATCCCATGGTGGCAGCATTTAAACGAGTGCTAGAACTCTCTAACACGCAAGCATCCTGGGTACAACTCGCATTTTATGGCGGATACTTCACCATGGCCTTACCTGCTGCATTTTTTATTAAAAAGTATTCCTATAAAACTGGAGTTCTCCTGGGCCTTGCCTTATATGGCTTTGGAGCTTGCCTTTTTTATCCGGCTGCAGCCCTGGAAAGCTATGGATTCTTTTTAGCAGCACTCTACATTCTGACCTTTGGTTTGGCCTTTCTTGAAACTACTGCCAACCCCTACATCCTTTCCATGGGCAGTGAAGAGACCGCCACACAGCGCTTAAACTTGGCTCAAGCATTCAATCCAATGGGTGCATTAGCTGGGTTGTTTGTGGCCAAAACGTTCATCCTCAACAATCTCCAAAGTTCTGCCACCGACGAATCAGGCAAAGTATATCTTTTTGATAGCCTCGATGAAACTGCAAAAGCTGCCATTCGAAGTAATGATTTATTTGTAATTAGAGATCCTTATGTGATGCTAGGTCTTGTAGTCTTGGTGATTTTAGTGTTGATAGCATTGATTAAGATGCCGGAAACGAAGGTTGAAGGCGATAAGGTAGACTTTATTCCTACCGTCAAGCGGTTGGTAAAAAATAGAAATTTTGTGGAAGGAACGCTAGCACAACTGGTGTATGTAGGCGCGCAAATTATGGTTTGGACCTACATTTACCAGTACGCCGAAGCACTTGGCATTTCGACATACGACGCAGTAAACTATGCCTTCGCTTCCTTAGGCGTATTTTTAATTGGAAGATGGATCTGTACCTTCCTGCTGCGAATCATCCCAGCTGCAAGACTCTTGTCCTGGTTTGCCGTATTGGCGATGGTCTTTACGCTCGGGGCTATTTTCATCACAGGGATGGTGGGACTCTATTCCCTTGTTGGAGTTAGTTTTGCCATGTCTTTGATGTTTCCCACCATCTATGGAATTGCATTGGAAGGCCTTGGAGAGGATTCTAAATTTGCCGCTGCATTTCTGGTGATGGCCATCGTTGGTGGAGCCATCATGCCCACATTACAAGGTATGATTCTGGATTTGGGAGGCAAAGGCTACACAGATCTCTTAATTCTTGGAGTCTCAGAGGTTAACTTCTCCTTTATCTTACCTTGGGCATGCTTCCTACTCGTGTTCCTATTCGCCATCAGAGTCAGAAAATAGGTCCATCTGTCTTTTTCCTCCTGCTATGAAAATATTCGTCCTAATCTGTGATCTCAAAAATGAGCCCGAGGCCATTGAAGCCTATGTTCGCTGTCATAAACAAGTAGATCCAGCCATCCTGGAAAGTATACGTGTAGCAGGAATCCTGGAGATGAGTATTTACCGATGGGCACAGCGCCTCAGTATGATTCTCGTCACCTCCGATGACTTTAGCTTTGATAAAAAAGCGGCACTGGATCTGGCCAATCCAAAAGTTCAAGAATGGGAGGCATTCCTTGGGCAGTACCAAACTAATCTTCCTGGCACTCCTCCTAACTGGAGGTGGGCCCTCACAGAAAAAATATTCAGCTTTACCTCCTGAGGTAGGAGTCGAAGGACTCCGCAACAGCCCCTCCAAAGGAAATAAACTTAACGCTATGAAATACATTCTAACCCTCCTGACCTTCCTCGCTACTAGCCTAGCTTTTTCCCAAAATCACAAACTAAACTTATGGCCAGGCCTTCCTCCGCTGCAAAAAGTTTCGGATCAACAAGAAAAATCCGTACAGGAGGGCATTGTTCGCATTTCAAATGTTCAAATCCCAATCATAGAAGTGTATTTACCCACCCAGCAAATCGCTACCGGTGAGGCGGTTCTTATTTTTCCTGGCGGAGGGTATGGTATACTGGCTTACGATTGGGAAGGAACCGATTTTGCAAAATGGTTGAATTCCCAAGGAATTGCGGGCATCGTAGTCAAGTATCGATTGCCACTGTCCCCCTCCCTGACAGATCCCAAGGAAGTTCCCTTGCTCGATGCACAACGAGCCATCCGGCTGGTACGGCAACATGCCGAGTCTTGGCATATTAACCCGTCCAAGGTGGGAATCATGGGATTTTCTGCTGGAGGACACCTAGCTGCTACGTTGAGCACCTCCTTTGCGCATCAGCTACCCCTTGAAAAAGATGCAATCGATAACCTATCCGCTAGACCAGATTTCTCCATTCTTGTCTACCCGGTGATCTCTTTTCAAGACGCCCCTACCCATGGTGGCTCACGCAAAAATTTGATTGGGGACCTTGCAAATCCTGAATTAGTGCAGCGGTTTTCCAACGAGCTTCAAGTTACAGCAAACACCCCGCCCACCTTCTTGGTACATGCCCAAGATGACAAGGGGGTTCCCCTTGAAAATTCCTTACTTTATTTTCAGGCACTCCATGCGAAAGGTGTAAAAGCGTCCCTGCACATCTATCCAACTGGTGGACATGGCTTTGCGTTTGGAATGGGAAAAGGAGCTGCGGAAGGATGGCGAGAAGTCCTGCTCGGTTGGATCAAAGAAACCGTGAAGTAAGCTCAATTCATTTACCTTAAAACTACCCGATTAACTAATTGAACACGCCATGCCTATTCGTGTAATTGCCTTTGATGCGGACGATACCCTTTGGGTGAATGAAACCTATTTTCGTGAGGCTGAAGAAAAATTCGCGAACATCCTGGAAGATTTCCTTCCCCAGCATGCGATCATGAAAGAGCTTTACCGAACTGAAATCGGTAACATTGGTTTATATGGCTATGGAATAAAAGGCTTTATGCTATCCATGATCGAGACTGCCATTCGCATTTCTGATGGGCAAATGCCTATTTCACTTGTAGAAAAAATCATTCGAATTGGTCAAGAAATGCTAGAAAAGCCGGTGGATTTACTTCCAGGTGTAAAAGATGTCTTACAATCCCTTCAAGGAAAATACCGAATCGTGCTTGCTACCAAAGGAGATTTGGTAGATCAGGAGCGGAAACTTCAAAAATCTGGATTGGAAGGCTATTTTCACCACATTGAAATCATGAGCGAAAAAAGGGAGTCGGATTATAAAAAATTGATTGTCCGCCTCGATATTCAAGCCAGCGAATTTGTAATGATCGGCAATAGCCTCAAGTCGGATATTCTACCCGTATTGGAGCTTGGTGGATATGGCATACACGTTCCCTTTCATACCACGTGGATGCACGAACAAGTAGACCATGAAGTAACACATGAGCGATTTTTTACAGCGGAGCACCTCAAGGAGGCAATAGCCCACATTCAATCTTTCTTCTGAGCAACCAATCCATGAATCGTCTTAAATCCTTTTTTTTAGCTCAGATTTTTATCATTTATACTCGCTATTTGATTGGAGGAGCATTTGTATTTTCGAGCATAATCAAGATTAAAGGCAAACGATTCACTACCTATTCCCAAGAAGATGCTCCGCTAGGATCCGCGATGCATTTTTTCGAAGTGCTTTACCAAACTGGTGGCTATTGGCAATTTATAGGATGGGCTCAAGTGCTCGCTGGATTCTTGTTGATGACGCAGCGCTATGCGAAGCTAGGTGCGGTTATAAACTTTCCTATCCTCCTCAATGTGTTTGTGATTACAATTTCAATGGACTTTGGAGGAACACCACTTATTACTGGGTTGATGCTTGCCGCCAATTTAATGCTATTAATCTGGCATTGGGGAGAGCTCAAATCTTTGATTAATTTACCCTACACGCCTGAGCCCAAAGATCAAGAGGAAAATAAACCCTTGTGGGCGATTACAGGAGTGCTCCTTTTTTCCTTTACAGCAGGATATCGATTAATAATTGATTTTTTCAACCCTTTTTTCTGGTTTGGACTGGGTTTTTTGATCGGCTTCGGTGCTTTCCTGATTCGCTTGGTCCAGCGGTATCGCGCTAAAACTAGCATGCAATAAACAGAAGCACTCCTGACTCTGTACAAAGCACGTTCACCAACCTAAACCTGGATTTTAATCCTTCTTTTGTCCTGGACGATAAGACCGAACCTTGCGCTTTTCAACATCCTCTCGGTAGAAGGCTACTTCTTTGAATTGAGCATCTGCATAGCGCTGGCCCTGATCAAAGAAATGGGGAAATTGTGGATCCGCTTGCTGCCCTCCTGCCAAAATGGATTTCGCACGAAGTTTAGGTCCAAATTCTACCACAGCTACAAAGCTATTGCCTCGGTAGCCGTAAAGCCTTTTTGTAGTTGAAGTTGCTCTAGCTCCAAACGAAGCCAAGGCGCCCCAATTGCCAGATGCAAGCCCCACCGGTACATAGGGCTTGCTATCATCAAAATCTGCATCAATGACTCCACTCAGTCGCTGAAAGCGGTTGATCTCTCCCCATGGGGTATTCCAATTGCCAAAATCTCGATTCATCTGTTCAAGGGTCTGGATAAACACTGCTTGAATTTCTGAAGCAGTTGGAACCTTAGCCCTTGGATCTTCCTGTGCAAATCGGTTCAAACTTCTAAACCGACGCTGGTAATTTTCCCCATAAAAATGAGCGATGGACATGGCTACGGACTCTTTGGATGTCCTGTAATCCCAAGTGCGCAGCAGTTGTATTGCAGGGGCATAGGCAGCGGGAAGAGTAGAAGAGATCGATCCAAGCAATTCTGGAATTAAAAAAGAAAATGCGGGAAGGTAGGGATCATAGGCTAGCTGTAGAAAGCTATCCAAATTAAGCTTCTCCTTTTGCTGGGACAGCAACTGGCTTGCATGTAGTCCACGGAAATTTTCTTGATCTGGAGCCATATAAAAAGGGTAATTCTCCTTTTTGGGACTAAACTCCCCTGCTGCTGTGAATGGGGTGGAATTGCAATTTTGAATCCATCCTGTACTTGGATTTAGGATAAGAATACTTTCATCCACCGTGTGCAGCCCCTGCCAATCTGTACCAGGGTCACTCCCATCTACTGATTTTGAAAAATCAATCTGCGGATTTCGCTTGGGAATAAAGTTTCCGTGGAAATACGCAATATTCCCTTCTGCATCGGCAAAAACCGTACTATTGGAGCTATTGGTTCGGATATTCATCATCTCCTTGAACTCCACATAATTGGATAGTTTGGTTCGGGTATAGCTTTGAACCAAGGCCTGCACAGGATCCCAATTAATCTTTGTTGCCACCCACTTTCCTTGTTCCAGATGGGTGATTGGACCGTGGTGGGTGCGGTAGATGGTGAATTCTTTTTCCTTGAGCTGCTCCCCGTCCTTGTATTTTAAAGTGATTTTTTGGGTAGCTACTGGCCTATTTTCATTTCCATAGCGGTAGGAAAATTTGCCATTTTCTTCGGAAACATCTTCTACAAATTCATCGATAAAGTCCACAAAGTTAGAGGTATGAATCCAACCTGTTTTCTCATTGAAGCCTTGGTATACAAAAAACTGCCCCCAGGTAACAGCTCCATAGGCATTGAGTCCATCTTCGCTGACCACGTGTACTTCAGGGCGAAAATAAAAAGAGGTATGCGGGTTGATGAGCAGCATCGCATTGCCTGATTCAGACTTGCTCGGCGCAATGGCAATGCCATTGGATCCCTTGGGTTCGTCAAACGCAAGTGGTGTGAATTGACCTTGCTCCTCTTGAAGCCCTGATGTTGTCTTGGGCTCATAAAAGGCCTTCAACTGCGCTGTGGAAATTCGCTCCAAATCTCCACCTATGGAACCCTCAAAGAAAAACAGGGGCATCCAAGGCTCATAATGCTTGATTATTTGTGGCTTTACTTCTGGATGGGTATGCAAGTAATAGTTGATGCCATCCGCAAAGGCAACACACAATTCTTTCAACCAATCTGGTGCTTGGCTATATGCTTTTTGGGCTTCCGCTGTAGTCATGTAAAGCTGTGCACGTAGATCAGAATACAATTCCTTCTCCCCTTCCAGCTCTGCGAGTCTTCCCAAGGCCCAAAGGTAATTGCGTTCTACTCTTCTGAAATCATCCTCACATTGCGCGTAAAGCAATCCAAAAACCACATCCGCATCGGTAGGCCCGTAAATATGTGGAACCCCAAAATCATCGCGAATAATCTCTACTTTTTTTGCTTGAGATTCCCACCGTTCCTGATCCTTTTCCTGTGCCTGCGCAGTTGAAGTAAAAAAGAATAGGCCAATAAAAGTGTGAATAATTAGGAGACAAGATTTCATAAGATGATAGTTTGAACTTTCAAGGTAGTATTTTTTGAAATCAGTGGCTAGCAGCTCCCTGAAATCCTAAAATACGATACTTAAAAATGGCTTTAGCGTTCTTGAAGGATCAAAAGTTGGGTTCGGTATTGAATTGGGATTTCATCTTTCATTTTTTTCCCATAACAGATTTTTTAGCTCAATTATGCCTATTTTTAACCTTTTAAACCGTTAAACCATGAAAAAAATTGCCGTATTCACGTCAGGTGGTGATGCACCTGGAATGAATGCTTGTATTCGTGCCGTCGTAAGAACTGCCATCTACCACGGCCTTGAAATCTACGGAATCTACAGAGGCTATGAAGGGATGATTGAAGGAGATATCAAGCGAATGCATTCCTATTCAGTGTCCAACATCATTCAACGCGGAGGAACAATCCTCAAATCTGCTCGTTCCATGGAATTTATAACTCCGGAAGGACGAAAAAAAGCCTTTGATCACTTGCAAGACAATGGGATTGAAGGATTAGTTGCCATTGGTGGAGACGGAACCTTCACCGGAGCAAAGGTGTTTTTTAAGGAGTTTGGAATTCCTACAGTGGGATGCCCAGGCACCATTGACAACGACATTTACGGAACTGACTACACCATTGGCTTCGACACCGCGGTGAATACAGCATTAGATGCCATCGATAAAATTCGGGATACCGCTGCTGCCCACGACCGGGTTTTCTTCATTGAAGTGATGGGAAGGGATGCCGGCTTTATTGCTATTGAATCTGGAATTGGAGGGGGTGCTGAATTTGTCTTGGTACCAGAAACAAAAACCGATATCAACCAAATTGTCAAGTCCTTAAAAAATCTTAGAAAAAGCAAAAGTTCAAGTATAATCGTAGTTTCTGAAGGCGATGAACTGGGTTCAGCAGAAACGATAATGAATCTGGTAAAAGAAAAAATCAAAGACCCTACCAAAGATTTTAAGGTAACAACCTTAGGCCATATTCAACGCGGCGGGAAGCCTACAGCACGAGATCGTGTATTAGCTAGTCGCTGCGGAATGTCAGCAGTAGAAGGGCTACTTGACGGAAAAACAAATTGCATGGCAGGAATCATGAATGAGCAAGTGGTCTACACCCCTTTTGAAGATTGCATAGGCCAACCCAAAATAATTATTCCAGACCACTTGAAATTAATTAATCTACTAAGTATTTGATATGGGCTTCATTCCTCTGTTTTTAACTGCTTCAGGTGCTTGTCTCCTATTCTTCCTTACTGTCAGGCATTACATGCTGGGAAAAATAACCTTCCAAAGAAATTTAGCTTCCCAGCTCGCCCAGGCTCATCCTGAGCTGGGGATTGTAGCGGTTGAACTCATAAATCCAGAGAAAATTCAAAAATTATTGAAAGATGAGTCCGCTCAAAAAGCGATTCCTCAAAGTAGTATCGAACTGTTGCGAGCCATGAAAGTCAATCAATACCAGTACAACAGATTAATCAAAAAAGCCCCTTACAACTGGGTGGCTACATTTGGGGGATTTAAAGAGATTTGATCGTTCAAATAAGCTAAAATTTCATGTTCCTGATTGGGATGAAACCAACGGATCAGGAGATCTTTTCTAAACCATGTCAACTGCCTTTTGGCATACCTCCTGGAATTACGCTTTAGCAGCCTGATCATTTCCTTCTCGTCGTACTTTCCCTCCAAAAAGTCAAATATTTCCGTGTAGCCTAGGGTTTGAAGTGCATTCAAATTTCTGCTTTCGAACAAGCACTCAGCTTCCTTAAATAAGCCCCCGCGAAGCATCAATTCCATTCGTTGGTCTATCCGCTTGTATAGCTCCTCTCGAGGTCTATCCAAACCAATTTTTACAATTTCAAAGGGTCGATGTACCTTATTTTTGAGGCGGAAAGAACTGAACTTTAGACCTGTACCTCTCCAAATCTCAAGCGCACGCATCAAGCGTTGTGGGTTGGCACGATCAACCTGAGCATAGAATTCTGGATCAACCGCCGCAACAGAACTCTGAAGCCATTCCAAGCCTTTCTCATTATATTCTTGGATCAATTCAACTCGGATTTCAGGGGAAACATCCGGAATAACATCTAAGCCATTGGCTATCGCCGATGCAAAAAGCCCCGTCCCACCTGTCATCAAGACCACTCGCTTATTTTTAAATAAGCAATCCAAGAGATTTAGAGCTTCGGCTTCATATTTTCGAACATCATAGGAGTCCACTATCGAAAGGGTATTGATAAAGTGATGAGGAACTTCCGCCAGCTCTTCAGAGCTCGGCTTGGCAGTACCATGGTTCATTTCTCGATAAAACTGTCGGCTATCACAGGAAAGAATTTCCGTCTCGAATTTTTTGGCTAGCTTTAAACAAAGGTCAGATTTACCAACAGCTGTTGGCCCTACAACAAGAATCAAATACTTAGGGTCAGTTGGCATTACTTAATTTTTTAAAACTTAAAAGTCAGGAGGTTTGGGATGAAAAGCAAAAATATCTTGATCGTAGAAGTTAAGGAACAAGAAAGAAAGCTTTTGGAATACTTGATTGGGCAAACCCATAACTTCCAAAGTTTTGATAGCTACAAAGAGGCCTTGGTTCACTTAGCAAATCAGAAGCCCAATTTAATTTTAATTTCCTTACAACTTACTGATTTAGAACCACTTTCATTTTTGAAAAAAGTGAGAGTAGTGGTAGATCGCTCCTGCCTGGTCGTAGCACTTTCTTCAACTACAGATCAGACTCAAGCAGCATTCTATAAAGAACAAGGTTTTGATGACTTGATTTCCAAACCAATTCGTCCCAAGGAGTTTATTTTGAAAATTCAAAGTTTATTGGCCAAGCAGGCTGAAGGAGAAATCAACACCTTAGAAAGGACAGATTTAGCCCCTGTTCTCAACGATGAAGTGTACCAGCAGCTGCTTCGTTTGAGTTCAAAAAAAGTAATACTACAGTTGTTTTCTGACTTTGTTCAAGAAGGTGAAAGCCTAGTTCAACTTTTAAAAATGAATCCTTTGGTGGAACCTACAGCCAAAATATTACGAATGATCCACACAATAAAAGGGAATTCAGGTACCTTAGGAGCAGAAAAGATTTATGCTGCTGCGAAGCAATGTGAATCCTTAGGAAGGCTGCAAAAAACCGTTGAATTTGCTGAAAGTCTTCACTACCTTAAGGCTGCTTTACTAGAGTTCCAAGAATATTTAAACAACCCAAGTTTTTATGATGTCTGATAAAATTAAGATTTTGGTAGGTGAAGATAGCTCCATCATTATCAACCTGACCAAAAGTGTTTTAGCTTTTGAAAATTACAGCATGAAAGCAGCTCGGAACGGAAAGCAAGTACTTGAAATGCTCGCGGCCGAAGATTTTCACTTGATTTTGATGGATATCACGATGCCTCAAATGGATGGCATCCAATGCACCAAGGAAATTAGAAAGTTGGCTGATCCTTCAAAAAATAGAATCCCCATCATTGCGATTACGGGTAATGCCGCTAACCATACTCCTGAAGATTTCCGAAAGTTTGGATTTGATGACTTTATCCAGAAACCTTTGAATTACGACTTAGTCTTAACTACGGTTAAAAAAATCTTGAGTTAGTCCATGGTAATCAAATACACCAAAAATTATTTGGACAAATTGGAAAATTTGTTTGCTGCCTCCTCTTATCACCTCCGCTACGAAAAGGGAAATTTCAAATCTGGCTATTGTCTCCTTAAAGAGACCAAAGTAGTCATTATCAATAAATACTTTCCTTTGGAAGGAAAAATCAATGCCCTAATCGATATTCTTGCTGAATTGGACTTTGATCCAAAAGAATTCAAAGAGAAGGCAAACCAAGATTTTCTTTCCGAATTACGCCAAACTACTCTCAAATTTTGATTATCACCTTTTTAGGAACAGGCACCTCCCAGGGAGTTCCAGTCATCGGATGTCCCTGCCCTGTATGTCAATCCCTCGATTTTAGAGACCAAAGATTCCGAACTTCCATTCATATAGCGGTTCAGGGGCAATCTTTTGTGGTCGACACTGGGCCTGATTTTCGGATGCAAATGCTCCGTGAAGGGATAAAAAAATTGGATGCTGTACTATTTACACACGAACACAAAGACCATACCGCAGGCTTGGATGACATCCGCCCCTTCAATTTTTACCAGCAAACCGACATCCCTATATTTGGCCAAAAAACAGTACTGGAGCAACTTCAACGCGAGTATGCCTATATTTTCAACGATAAAAAATACCCGGGCGTGCCACAGGTCGCTTGCGTGGAAATTGATCACCACCCCTTTCAAATCAACGGCATAGGGATTACTCCTATCCCGATTCTTCACTACAAACTCCCTATTTTGGGATTTAGAATAGGTGATTTCAGCTACATCACGGACGCCAACCACATTCCTGAAGAGTCCCTCGCAATCCTTGAAGGATCTGAAATTTTGGTGCTTAATGCCTTGCAAAAGGAACCCCACATCGCACATTTTACCTTGGATCAAGCGATTGAACAGGCACAGCGAATTGGCGCAAAAAAAACTTACTTTACCCACATCTCGCACCGTCTTGGACAGCATGCTGCCGTAGAAAAGGAACTTCCTGATGGGATTTTTTTAGCATACGATGGACTAAAGCTGCAATTCTAGCCATGCACCTTACCTATCATTTCCTTCGCTTCCTTGCACCGGCGCTATCCGATTCTTTTGCTGGGAATACGATTGTATCCTGCTTTTCACAAAACAAGGATGAACTAGTCTTGGAGACTGAAGGACCAAAAGGAACGCTTTTTATTCGAGCTCATTTACTACCTCCTCAAGTTTACCTTTCCTTTTCAAGCCAGTTTCACCGCGCCAAAAGAAATACGGTCAGTTTATTTGATTCCTTAATCGGAGAGCAAATCCGGTCCTGTAGGGCTTTTTCAAATGAGAGAGCACTAAAATTTGAACTTTCCTCTGGGAAAGTACTCCTTCTTAAACTCCATGGCAACCGAAGCAACTGTTTGTTGTATCTACCCGAAACGAATGAACCTACAGCACTATTCAGAAATGCCATTTCTGAAGATAAAACCTTGGATTGGAAAAGTTTAGACCGTGAGCTGAACCTAAGTTTGGAGCATTTTATTTTTTTGGAAGGGAACGTTTCACAGTTTTTACCTACCCTAGGTCCCGTGCCTAGAGCTTGGCTAAAGGAAAAGGGATATCTGGACAAAACCCTTACTGAGAAATGGAATTTGATTGAAGAACTTTTGGATCTCTTGGATAGCCCATTGTATGCTTTGGTGGAAAAAGAAGGAGAATTACACCTCAGCCTGCTGCCTGAAATCGAGGCTAAATCTAGGTATTCGGACCCCATCCTTGCCTGCAATGAACTTTTTTATCAGGCCCTAGTATTGGGAAGTTTTGAGAAAGAAAAAAATAACCTGCTCAAATCCTATCAGGATCAACTAAAAAGAACCCAGGCCTACCTGAAAAAATCCACAGATAAACTGCAAGAACTTAAAGATTCTCCCTCTCCCTCCCAGCTTGCCGATGTGCTCATGGCCAACCTCCATGTATTTGAGGAAACGAGTGGAGAGGTGGAACTTGCAAATTTCTATACAGGAGAAACTGTAAAAGTAAGCCTCAAACTCAAGCAAAAACCACAGGAACTTGCAGCATCCCTGTATCGGAAATCAAAAAATAGACAGCTGGAATTGGATCAATTAGAAAAGACGCTAGCAGCAAAAAATGAGCAGGCAAAGTCACTTCAAGCCTTACTCGATCGACTTGGCGAAGCAACTGATTTTCGAGGCTTAAAAGAATTCAAAAAGGAACATAAGGAAGACCTTCCAGCAGCAAAAAATGAGGTGAGCAGCCCCTTCAAAATATTTGAAGTAGAAGGATTTACCATTTGGGTTGGGAAATCTGCCAAAGACAATGACGAGATGCTTCGAAACTTTGTACATAAGGATGACCTGTGGCTCCATGCAAGACAAGTTCCCGGATCCCATGTCGTGATTCGAAGAAAGGGTATGCCTACTGTTCCTCAGCAGGTTGTGGAGCGGGCAGCATCCTTGGCCGCCTTTTATTCTAAGCTAAAAACAGATTCGCTCAGCCCTGTGATTGTTACGGAGGCTAAGTTTGTACGAAAAGTGAAGGGCTCTGCTCCTGGATCAGTTGTGGTGGACCGAGAAAAAGTGATTTTAGTAGCACCCAAGGGCCCCGATCAAGACACTGCTCTTACCTAGTTCGTTATTTTCGAAGTAGACTTTTTGCGTCTCAATCTCCAATTCGCTAGAAACCTAGTTGAGTGTTACGTTTTAAGCATAAAAAAAATAGATCCTAAAGCCAAAATTAGCCTAAGTAAACGTCCCGACGTTTCTTTTGAACTAAGTTGCGAAACATCACCCCAAGAAGACCACTGCATCCACCCAGAATAAAGCCCAAGACC
>CAMDEU010000054.1 GCA_945897085.1 Spirosoma fluviale
AAAAAACCCCCTTCAAATCGCTTTGAAGAGGGAAATTTTGAGCCCCTTGCCGGGATCGAACCAGCGACCTACTGATTACAAGTCAGTTGCTCTACCAGCTGAGCTAAAGAGGCCTACCTTTATGGTGGTGCAAATATAGAAGGATTGGCCTATTCGTCCAAAAGCACTTCTCATATTTTTTAAGATTCCCGCTATCTTTCAGATAGTGAGGACCTAAAAATTAAAATTCCTTCAGAATCGTCAGTTTTTTCTTCAGTTTATCGATCTCCTCTTCCGCTTTCTGAATTTTGACATCAAACTGTTCTCTCAACTTATCTGCAGTCTTGGATGCAGCAAAGAAGTCGAGATTGTTTCTCCAGAGTGTAATGCTGTTTTCCAAATCAGTAATCTGCTTTCTAATGCCATGCTCCTTTTTATTCAGGGTTTTCACTGAATTTGGATCAGCCTGCAAACGGTTCAAGTTGAGTCTGAATAAGAAATCGTCTTTATCGCCACCCTTTCCACCAAGCTTCTCTAAATATGCATCTACAGCATCTTTAAACTTAACCTGGATCTCTTTGATGTTTTTTCGTGGAACAAAACCTATGGCGTTAAATTCAGACACCAAACTGTTTAATTTAGATTCCTCCAAACCTTCACCCTTCTTCGTTAATTCAATTATTTGAGTGATAATCTCTTGTTTTTTAGTCAAGTTGCCATCAAACTCAATATTTGAATCTTTAGTTGAGTTCCTTCTGTTCTCAAAAAAGTTATCACAGGCTTCCTTAAATCTTTTGTATAAGGAATCCCTATTTTTTTCAGGAGTAGGCCCTAACATTTTCCATTCCTGCTGCAGTTTTACCAGTTGATTGGCAGTCGCTTGCCAATTCGTATTTGCCTGGAGTTCCTGTGCTTGTGTAATTAATTCTTCTGCTTTCTTTTGATTGGAAGCACGCACATCATCTAGCTCCTTAAAAAACAAATTCTTATTGTGGAAGAACTGCTTAAATAAGGACCAAAAAGCTTTATTAATTTCCTTCCCTGATTCCTTTGGAATGGCACCAATCTTTTCCCAAACTTTTTGAATCTCTAAGATCTCCTTCGTCTTTGTATTCCAGTCCTTTATTCGGTCCCCTTTGTATTGACCAAAAGGAGTTAACTTTAAAATCAATTCCTCCTTTTCAGCTAGGTTCTTTTTTACGACATCTTTCTGGCCATCAAAAAATTCTTTTCTTCGGTCATAAATGACATCAGAAGCAGCCTTAAATCTTACCCAAACCTGCTCTTGCTCCTCGCGTGGAACTGGACCTAGGTGTTTAAATTCCTCATGAAGTTCGTTCAGCATGCGTATCGCCTCTTTGAGGTCTTCTACACCTCTCAAAGCTTCTGCCTTCTCACAAAGCTCTAGTTTACTCTGTAAATTTTTCTTTCGGTCTAATTCCTTCAGTTCAAAATAGATACTTCTATTGTCGTAGAATCGATCCATTAATGCATTAAAGCTAGCCCATAGGTTTTTACTCTGCGCCAAAGGCACAGGTCCAATAGTCTTCCAAGTTTCCTGAATAGCTTTTAAAGCAGCCATGCTCAAGGTAGTCTCCTCCCCAGCTACCAGATCCCTCAACTTATTGAGTAATTCGGTTTTGGCTTGTAAATTTTTTTCCTTTTGTCTTTCTGCTTCTTTGCGTATTGAACTTAGCTGATGGCGGAAATCATTAAAGAGCGCATTAAATGCCTTATCCACCTCAGTCCCTCTGAATGAAAAATCATCTGCAACTCCCCCTTCTCCTAAAAATTGCTGCAAAGCTTCTTCACGCTCTTTTAAAAATAGCTCCTCAAATGCAGCTTTGAGTTCATTAACAATCTTATCTAGTTTGGCAGAAATTCCATGACTTAATTTCTCTTTTAGCAAATCAAGTAACTCGACTTTAGATAACCCTGATAAATCGATCGGTACTTGTTCCTCCTCCACGATAGATTCGTCTCCTTCTGGAATAATATCCAAAAGAATTGAACTTGAATCTGCCTGCTCCACTTCATCCTTCACTACCTCGTCTTGAACAGCATCTACAATAGGAGGATCTAACACTTCCTGAGGAGCAGCTTCTTCCAATGAATCAGTAACTAGAGTTTGTTCCGCAACAATCTTTTTACCTTTAGTTCCTTTTTTTGGAGCCTCGGTCACCTTGTCTTCTTCAGACAGTTCTTTACTTTTCTTAGCCATAAAAAACAATACGTACACTTAGCAATATTGCCAAAGGTAGGCATTTTGCCTAATTTAATCGTGGATCAATTGGATAATTTGCTTGAATTTCAAAGTCACCACCCATACTTTTCATTAGTGCTCTCCACAGTTGATCGGGAGATTTCTTTAAAAGTTCCTGAGTTAACGAACCAGAAGAAACGATCCAGCTAGGTTCCAAGAGCTCATTTGCAAGTTGTCCTGGACTCCACCCACTGTATCCTATGAAAAAACGCACTTCGTCTAAGAGCACCTTTCCAGAATTCAAGAGTTGAACTAGGGTAGGAAAATCACCTCCCCACCAAATCCCATTCCCCAAAGACTTGCTCTCTTCCAATTGTTGAACCCCAAAATAAATAAAATGAAGCGTATTTTGCTCCACTGGACCACCAACAAACACGTCAACATCCAAAAAATCTAACTCACTGATCAAATCACCCAAGCTCAAAATAGAGGGTTTATTGAGCACAAACCCAACGCTACCAGTTGCCTCCTCGTGCTCACAGAGCAAGATTACAGATCTGCTAAAATTATCATCTTGCAAAAATGGTTCTGAAAGCAATAAGTTTCCCGCTTGTGGAACTTGATTCCTATTCTGCTTCATGTAGAAAAGTAGTTTAAGATTCCTTAAATTTAATTTTTGATAGCTAATTGCCAAGTTTTGGTTTCATAAAATTTATTCTTAAACAAATTCATCCATGATACTTGCAGATATACGAAAGGATTATTCCCTAAAGTCATTGGAAATTCATGCTGTGGATAGTGATCCTCTCCTTCAATTTCGGCGCTGGATGGAAGAGGCTATTCAGGCGGAAGCCTTGGAGGTGAATGCAATGTGCCTCTCTACGATCTCTGAAGATGGATTTCCCAATGCTAGAATTGTCCTTTTAAAGGAATTGGATGAAGGGTTTGTATTTTTTACAAACTATGAAAGTTTAAAAGGAAAGGAATTGGCAGCATCCCCAAAAGCTTCATTGACTTTTTTCTGGCCAGAAATTGAACGGCAGGTTCGGGTTGTGGGTACTATTGGTAAAATCAGTGAAAAGGAATCTGATACCTACTTCTTTTCAAGGCCGATCAGTTCACAGATTGGTGCTTGGGCATCTCCACAAAGCCAAGAAATTTCAGATCGGGCAGTAATCGAGGATTCTCAAAAGAAATTGGAGGAAGAATTTAAAGTAGTACCGATTCAAAGACCTCAGCATTGGGGTGGATACCGATTGCTTCCACATCGGATTGAATTTTGGCAAGGGCGAACCAGCCGCTTGCATGACCGCATTTGCTACGAATTGGAAGGAGCTACCGTTTGGAAAAAAGTAAGATTGGCTCCTTAATTACCTCAGATCAAAAAGATTAGATACCCCAATAAACCGTTCTACAGTAAATCCTTCCCCATATTTTACTTGAATCTGGTGTCCAAATTCACGAGCTCTAGACTCAATAAATGGTAAAAACTCAGGCGAAGAGATAAAACTTGCAGGTTCCTGACTTTCCGGGTTGTAGAACTGAGACCCAAAAGCAGCAATACTCGCTATTTTTTTATCCCAATACGAAGAGATGTCTACAATAAAGTCGGGCTCGATGTAGTTATTTTGGATGTAATGATACACAAACTTGGGCCTCCATGGGGTCTGTTTGACACCCTCATGCCAAGTTTCAATTTTACTTAAGCCACTCATAAAGCAAGCATTTGTTGCCAAAGAAGACCCCTTCCCGTGATCGGGATGCCGGTCAGTAATGGCGTTTGCAAGAACAATCTCGGGCTGATATTTTCGAATAACTTGAATCAATTTCAGTTGGTGCTCGGCATCGTCTTTAAAAAATACATCTTTAAAGCCCATATTTTCTCGAACTGCAAGTCCCAAGAGCTCAGCTGCATGCGCAGCTTCTTGAAGTCTGATTTCTGGAGTACCTCTGGTACCCATTTCTCCGTGCGTCAAATCCACAATACCCACTAAATTCCCTTTTGCTACTTGAGAAGCTATCGTTCCAGCGCAACCTAATTCTGCATCATCAGGATGCGCAGCAATCACTAGAATGTCTAATTTTAGCATATGTAGGAAATTATTTAATTCGTAGATTTTGCCCTATTCGCAGTATAGATCGCGTTGAAATTCGATTCAACTTGGTTATTTGGGAGACACTTACCCCATAGCGCCTAGCAATAGAGCCCAAGTTATCACCTCTTTTTACCCGATAATACGCTGACGACCGAGCAGCATTTCCCCCGCTAGAAACAGTCTGGGATTTTGAATATTGACTAAACAAACTCCTTGTAATTGTTAGGATGCGGGTAGTAGGCTGCATGCTTTGAAAATCAAATACTAGAGCTGGATTAAATGCCAAACCCTGGTAACGAACTTCATAATGTAAATGAGGCCCAGTACTTCTACCAGTTGATCCACCATGTCCTAACAAGTCACCTGCTTTCACTTCGTCCCCTAGCTCCATAATATGCTTCGAAAGATGCCCGTAGAGCGTCTCCAAACCATTTTTATGCCTAACCAAATAGTAATTACCCCAACCATTCCTATCAAAGCCTTTTACTCGCACAATTCCATCGTAGGTAGTATAAACTGCCTCACCCATCCGTAATCCAATATCCACCCCATAGTGTATTCTACCCCATCTAGGACCAAAATTTGAGGAGGAAATTGTTTTTACCAATGGCATATTCCAGTTCTCTCCCACCTCCAAATTGTATAAAACCAATTGGATATCATCCTTTATCTGGCTCGCTTCAAAATCATAGATGTCGACATTATGCGAATCCCACTTTGAATAATATTCAAAAGCAGTCACCCAAACACTATCGATCTGGATTTGGTCAGAAATCTTTACTACTTTATTGGTTGGCGCCCAATTGATGGAAAAAGGCTCTTCAGCAATTACAGACTTTGTTTTTGAAAGATTTACAATATCTTGAAATAATAAAGAATCAGTAAATAAGGACAGCGACTTTAAATAGCCTACCTGATCAAAATCCCTCAGTTCAATATTTTTTCTCTCTTGATTAGCGCCAGGGGTAACTGAATTCTTCTTAATTATTTTAGGGAATACTTGTGCCTCTGCCTTAAAGAAGAATAAGGACACAAACAAACCAAGAACCAATCTAAAAATAACTCCCCTCATGAACTAACTTTAATGATTTTCATGAGCTGCTAGGAAACGCTCTGCGTCCAAAGCAGCCATACATCCTGTACCTGCTGCAGTTACAGCTTGTCGGTAAACATTATCCTGTGCATCTCCACAGGCAAAAACCCCTTCAACATTTGTTTTCGTTGTTCCTGGAATAGTTTTGATATATCCAGCGGCATCCATCGTAATGAATTCTTTGAAAATTTCTGTATTTGGTTGATGACCTATAGCAACAAAGAAGCCAGAAATTGAAATCTCAGAAATTTTTTCAGTTTTTAAATTCAAAATTCGCATGCCCTTCACTTCGTCCTCTCCCAATATCTCTTGCGTCTCTGTATTCCAAAGAATTTCAATCTTTGGATTATTCTTTACACGATTCTGCATGATTTGAGAAGCCCTCATTTCATCTCTTCTGATGATCATGTAGACTTTTGAACAAATATTTGCCAAATAAGAAGCCTCCTCACAAGCAGTGTCACCTGCTCCTACAATAGCTACCTCCTGACCTCTAAAGAAAAAGCCATCACAAACAGCACAAGCTGAAACCCCTCTACCGTTGAGTCGAGATTCGCTTTCTAGTCCCAACCACTTTGCCGATGCTCCAGTGCTGATTAGTACGGTGTCTGCAAGGATAGTTTTCTGATCATCTACAATTACACGATATGGGCGAGCACTAAAGTCAACTTTGGTGACAAGACCATAGCGAACCTGCGTTCCAAAACGTTCGGCTTGTTTTCTAAAATCTTCCATCATCTCTGGGCCCATGATTCCTTCCGGGTAACCAGGATAATTTTCTACATCTGTTGTGATCGTTAATTGACCTCCCGGTTGGCCCCCAGTGTACAAAACTGGAGACATTCCAGCACGTGCCGCATATATAGCTGCAGTATATCCTGCTGGACCTGATCCAATGATCAATACTTTAATGTGTTCGATTTCTTGATTCATAAAGGGTATCGTCGCTCTTTTGTTCTAGTCTAATCTTTTTCCTAACTGTTTCTCTTTCTCAAAAGAAAAAATTGACTTTTATAGCAGTTATATAAATTAAAAAGGGGGCTAATGCCCCCATTTCTAATTTTTATCCTAAATATGGTTTGAGGGTTTTGCTACGGGAGGTATGCCTCAACCTTCGAATTGCTTTTTCTTTTATCTGCCTCACTCTTTCTCGAGTAAGGTTGAATTTTTCTCCAATTTCCTCTAAGGTCATTGCATGCTCTCCATTCAATCCAAAGTAAAGGGTGATTACATCCGCTTCTCTTGACGTTAAGGTGGACAAAGCACGTTGTACTTCTTTTCGTAAAGAATCGGTCATTAGCCCATCATCAGGCTTCTCGTCCCCATCATTTTCCAAAACATCAAGAAGGCTATTTTCTTCTCCCTGAACAAATGGTGCATCCATGGACACATGGCGACCAGAAATCTTCATCGTATCAACTATCTCAGAGGCAGATACTTCCAGAACTTCTGCCAATTCCTCCGGGGAAGGCTCACGCTCAAATTTTTGCTCTAGCTCACTGAAGGTTTTAGAAATTTTATTCAAGGAACCTACTCTATTCAATGGGAGACGAACAATTCGAGATTGCTCTGCTAATGCTTGAAGAATGGATTGACGAATCCACCAAACTGCATAGGATATAAATTTGAAACCTCTCGTTTCATCAAATCGCTGTGCAGCTTTGATCAATCCCAAGTTTCCTTCATTGATCAAATCTCCCAAGGATAAGCCTTGGTTTTGGTACTGCTTGGCTACAGAAACCACAAATCGAAGGTTGGCTTTTGTCAATTTCTCCAAGGCAAGTTGATCGCCTTCTCGAATTCTTTTTGCCAAAACAACCTCCTCATCGGCTGTCAACAGATCTACTTTTCCGATCTCTTGAAGATATTTATCGAGAGATTGTGATTCTCTATTCGTGATCTGTTTGCTAATCTTTAGCTGCCTCATTCAGTATCAATTAATTAAAAGGGGTGAATTAATTCATTAATTTAACCAAAAACCTAGTTTCAATTAGGCATTAGTTGCTGGTTTATCAGGTCTAGGAAGTAATACTTTTCTGGACAGTTTGAATTTACCGGTTTTCTTATCTACGTCAATTAACTTGACAGTAATTTCTTCTCCTGGCTCCAATACGCCGTCCATGCTTTCTAGCCGATCCCACTTGATCTCTGATATATGAAGTAAACCGTCTTTGCCTGGCATAAATTCCACAAAGGCACCAAAAGCTTGAATATTTTTTACTTTTCCAGTGTAAACTTCTCCAATTTCTGGCTGAGCAACGATTGCTTTCACTCTGCTTATAGCCGCATCCATGTTATTTTGGTTGGCAGAGTAAATATTGATCTTTCCTTGGTTATCAATTTCTTCAATGATTACGGTAGTTCCGGTATCTTTTTGAATCTCTTGAATCACCTTTCCTCCAGGCCCAATCACTGCACCTATCAATTCCTTAGGAATCCACATCATGAATGAACGTGGTGTATGCGGCTTCAAGTCTAATTTTGGAGCAGCCAAAGTTTTGGTGATTTCTTTCAAAATATGAAGTCTTCCAGCTTTTGCCTGGTGAAGAGCTTCTTTTAATACGGAGTAGTCCAAGCCCTCTACTTTCAAGTCCATCTGGCAAGCAGTGATTCCATTTTCAGTACCAGTCACCTTAAAATCCATATCTCCAAGATGGTCTTCATCACCCAAGATATCGGATAAAATGGCGTATTTACCTGTTTTTGCATCGGAAATCATTCCCATAGCAATTCCTGTAACAGGCGCTTTGATCTGAACACCAGCATCCATCAATGCTAATGATCCAGCACAAACGGTAGCCATGGAAGAGGAACCGTTTGATTCCAAAATATCAGAAACAATACGAATGGTATATGGATTTTCAGTGTCCGGAGGCAATACCTTTTTCAATGCGCGCATGGCTAGGTTACCGTGACCTACTTCTCTTCTACCTACACCCCTGTTGGGCTTTACCTCACCGGTAGAAAATCCTGGGAAGTTGTAGTGCAAATAAAACTTGTTGTAACCCGAAATAACAGCTCCATCAATCATTTGCTCATCCATCTTCGTACCCAACGTACAGGTGGTGACAGATTGAGTTTCTCCGCGGGTAAACACGGCAGAACCGTGTGCAGAAGGTAGATAGTCAACTACAGACCAGATGGGTCTGATTTCGTCTAGGTCTCTTCCGTCCAAACGCTTTTTAGTTTCAAGCGTCAAGTTACGCGCAGCTTCTTTGTGAATCTTGTGGAAATAAGGGCCGATCAAGCTGGCTTCAAACCCATGCTCTTCGGGAAGGCTAGCTACAAAGGCATCCTTAATTTCTTTAACTAAACTAGAACGCTCGTTCTTGTTGGCAATTTGTCGATTGACCACTTCAAAAAGTTTAGCATATAATTCTGCTCGCATCTTGTCATACAAGGCAACATCGCTTTTTTCGTGGCAGTAAGTTCTTTTTAGCTCCTTGCCAACCATTTTGGTCAGTTCTACCTGCGCCTGGCAATGTCTTTTGATCTCTTCGTGCGCAAACTGCATTGCTTCGATCATCTCATCTTCCTGAATTTCAGAAGCTTCACCTTCTACCATCAAGATGTACTCCAAAGATCCTGCTACGATAAATTCCATACTTGCCTTCGCTAAATCGGTAGGCTTGGGGTTGATGACCAGCTTCCCGTCAATTTTAGCTACGCGAACTTCAGATATTGGTCCATTAAATGGAATGTCAGAAACTGCCAATGCAGCTGAAGCGGCAAGACCAGCAAGCGCGTCAGGAAGTACCTCATCGTCATAAGACATCAAGGTGATCATCACTTGTGTGTCCGCATGGTAATCATCTGGAAAAATAGGTCGGATGGCTCTATCTACAATACGGCTGATAAGCACTTCGTAGTCAGATAGCCTGCCCTCTCTTTTCAAAAATCCTCCCGGAATCTTTCCTGAGGAAGCAAATTTCTCTTGGTAATCAACAGACAAAGGCAAAAAATCAACCCCATCTAAAGCATCCTTCTTTGCAACTACAGTAGCCAAAAGCATCGCTTTTCCCATCCTCACTACAACTGAACCGTCCGCCTGTTTGGCTAAAGCACCGGTTTCTATACTAATTTCTCTACCATCCTGAAGGGTGATGGTCTTGGTGATCAAATTTGGTAACATATCAACGTGTTGAATTAATTCTTAATGATAAAAAGTAAATGCTTGTCGCTAAAAAAAGAAAAAAGTAAGGTTCTCAAGTATGAGAACCCTACTTTCGAGTTATTTTCTGATTCCGAGCTCAGCGATAATTGATCTGTAGCGCTCGATTTCTCTTTTGTGGAGGTAGTCTAGAAGACTTCTTCTCTTTCCAACCAATTTCATCAATCCCAATCGCGTAGAGTGGTCTTTTTTATTTGACTTCAAATGTGCCGTCAAATGCTGGATTCGGAGTGTAAAGAGGGCAATCTGTGATTCAGGAGATCCTGTATCTGTAGCAGATTTTAACCGTCCATGATTTTTAAACAACTCTTGTTTTTTCTCTGGTGTTAAATACATGTTTAGCTAAATTTAATAAAACAATGACAAAGGTAAGGGTTAAAATTCAATTTTGAAACAAATAAGTCAAATAGAACGAGTCGATGGCACAAATTTACGCAGCCATTTAAGAAGGCCGTCGTAAAAATCAGGTTCAAACAATCGAGCATCTTTTCTTGCTTGTTTCAGAAAAAATAAGCCAAATGGGAGAAGACAAAGATTTGAAAAGATGGTTCCAAAAAAGGAATCTACCACCCCTTCTTTGGCCCACTTCTCCCCTGTTATAGTCAGCATGTAAAATAGAATGAAAAAGAGAATGGAAATTAATACAGGCAAACCCAGACCTCCTTTTTTAATAATTGCTCCTAATGGTGCGCCGATGAGGAACATCACAAAGCAGGCTATGGCTTGACTGTATTTTTGGTACCAGGCAATTTCGTAGCGTCTGAACTCCCGTAATTGTCCTTCCACTTGGCTCTTCTTTACATCGAAAGAATTTTTGAGGTTTCTTGAATTGTTTAAAGCTAACGTAAGTGCATTGCTGAGGTAGCCCCGCTTGTAGAACATGGAGTCGAGCAGTTCTTTCTCCTGAGTTGTTAGTGGCTGAGTTCGCATAACTTTAAGGGAATTTCCTACAAATGTCGTTAGGCTGTCCACTTTGGGTTGTCCGGAGACACTTGAATCGTTTGGAGTAAATTGCTTGGCTTCCAACTTTTTTCGAAGCGAAACGGCAGATTCCTTTTGCTCCGTTTCAGCAACCACAGGAGCTGGTTCACTTACAGCTGCTCCAGGCAACTTGCTGATACTAGAATCAATCAAAATTTCGCGATTTACAGAATCGATACTATCCTCCAACGCTTGTTCTTGGATGATGCGAACTCTTCTCAAGGTATCGAATCGTGCCTTTTCTACTAAAATCTCTGGTGAAGGATCAAGATTTTTGTTTTTGGTGAAAAAAGGAAAAATACTCGCAGCGGTGATAAAATTTTGATATTTTAAATCGTTCACAATTAAATGGATTGAATCCAAGCCATACCGAATTTCTCCTATCGTCTTGATTGCACGATTTGTAGACCACTGGTTTTCAGGCGTACGATTCAATTGGAAGGCTGCTAAATCAAAAACCATGATGTTCTCCTTAAATTCGGTTCTTGAAAACTCCACGGGAGCTTCAGTAATCCCTCGAGTGGATCGTGACTCCTTGTAGCTTTGGCCTGCGTAAAGCGTTAGCCTCATGTAATTGTCGTTATTAAAGGTCTCCATCCTACCCGAATCAGCCATCGTTACATTCAGATTTCCTTGCCCTTCGGCATGATTGTAGATTAAAATATCCTTCAACCGTACCTCATCCAGTTTTTTATTGACTTTGATGCTAAAATTTGGAATACCGTCGTAAAAAACGCCTTCTTTGATATCTAAGGATGGAGTCTTCATCCGGATATCATAGAGTAGCGAGAAGGTCTTTAGGTTTACCTTTGGCACCAAGTAATTGTTGGACAGAAAGGCCAGAAAAGTCAAGCCTACTGCAAAAATGCCAATGGGTCGCATCGCTCTAGTCAGTGAAATCCCACTTCCTTTGATCGCGGTAAGCTCAAAGTGCTCCCCCAGATTTCCGAAAGCCATCAAACTGGAAAGGAGCATTGCCAATGGGAGAGCCATTGGCGAAATGCTGATCACGAAGTAGCCGATCAGTTCCGCATAAATCAAAAATCCCAATCCCTTTCCGAAGATTTCGTCAAAATACTTTAACATGTTGACAATCAACAAGATAAAGTCTACCACTAAAAAGGTGAGTAAAAAAGGGCCTAAAAAGGAGCCTAGAATAAGCTTATCTAGTTTTTTCATTTGCAGAAATCCAAACAAAGTAAGGGAATTTCTCACTGAGAAACTGCACGTCAAGATGGGATTTATCCTCCAATAGTTTCTTTTAACTTCAAAATAAGGCCTTCCCAAATTCCTTCAAGTTCATCCAGGGTATATAGATTTGACTGATCGATCACTTTCAAAAATAGGGATTGGGTAAGTTCGGTCTCATCTAACTTGAATTCGATGAAGGATTCCACAGCGCTGTTTGGAGATTTAGGATCAAAAAAATCCCATCGAACATGCAAATTGGCTTTTACGATGGTTTGCTTCGCATAATGGTCCTCTTGATCAAAATTAAAGATGTAGTTTTTATCTTCATCAATGCGGACTTTATCGGCAAACCATTCTTGCAACCCACTCGCAGTACTTAAATAGGTGTAGACAATTTTTTTGGAAGCATTTAATTGATAATCAGCTTCAAATTGATCTTTGGACATAAGTTGAGGGGGGAAATCTGAATATATTTAATCTCTAAATTACTTCTCTATTTGCATTTCAGCCAACAAGCCCTCATATTTGCATTCCGTTTTTAGGGGGTCTAAAACTCGAAATCCAATAGAAATTGGGTGAAAAGGAATAAAAAAAGATGTTTTGGAAGGTAACCAATAATCTGAAAATAACCCTAAAAACCAAAAAAGAAATTCGGCGAGGTAGCTCAGTTGGTAGGCTTGCCCCGAAGAATTTCGGGGAGCGCAGGATTCATAACCACCTCGGCGGTCAAGTCCGCTTCGCGGCGGACGGGAGTACAACTCCAAAGAATAAAAGATTAAAAATGGCGAGGTAGCTCAGTTGGTTTAGCCCTCCGGATTCATAACCACCTCGGCGGTCAAGTCCGCTTCGCGGCGGACGGGAGTTCAACTCCAAAGAGTAATAGTAAGTAAATGGCGAGGTAGCTCAGTTGGTTAGAGCGCAGGATTCATAACCCTGAGGTCCCGGGTTCAAATCCCGGTCTCGCTACATGAAAATCAAGGACTTACGTTCAATCGTGGGTCCTTTTTTGTTTCTGCGTGAGGTTTGCGTGAGGTTTTGCGTGAGGTTTTTGTCATTTTTACCGAATACACGAACCTTCTAAGCTGATATTCCCATTACGACTTTATTAGAAAAGATGCAACCATACGTCCATTTCACTATTGTAACTGTTAAGATTATTTAATTGTTACTATGTAACATTTGTAACGCTGTTTAATTAAATTATTTCTTAGTTTCCCATACTACTAGTGGAGCCCAGAACCCACTCTAAAAAACGGGGCGTATCCGAAAAGCCTTACGAGTAGGGAAATAATTAAAATC
>CAMDEU010000055.1 GCA_945897085.1 Spirosoma fluviale
GTCAAAGATTTTCCGCAGGTACAGTTTGTAGTGGCAGGGGTCGATAGCTTGCCTGCTTCTGTGTACGAGCTCGCTTTGGCTCAAGGGATCCGGGTGATTTACAATCAAACCTATGACCTACTTTCTCATGCGGTTGCTTCGGTGGTAACTTCGGGGACAGCCACTCTTGAAACAGCGCTATTTAACGTTCCTCAGGTTGTGGTATACAAGACTTCTTGGATTTCCTACCAGATTGGGAGGCGACTTATTCGAGTGCCTTATATTTCCTTGCCCAACTTGATTGCAGATCGTCAGGTAGTTCGTGAGCTAATTCAGGATGATTTTTCATCGATAAATCTAAAGGAAGAGCTGAATCGATTAGTATCTGATGCATCTTATAGAAATGAAATCCAATCCGGGTACACTCAAATTCGGTCAAGAATTGGAGAGGAATCTGCTTCTCAGCAAACTGCTCAATTGATTCTGGGAGCCGAAGTTTCCTAAAAAAAAATAAACCCCGATGCGATCGGGGTTTGAGGTTTAAGCGACCTGTAATTGCTTGAATTTGGAGGTGTCAAATTTGGACCTTGCGTAGGCTTCGTCGATGAGTAGCGAGGTGATGCTGCTATCCGAAGGGATGTCGTACATCGCATCGGTGACGATGGCTTCACAAATGGACCGAAGTCCACGGGCACCCAAATTGTATTCTACTGCCTTGTCTACAATAAAATCTAGTGCCCCTTCGTCAAAGGTCAAGGCAACACCCTCCATAGCCATGAGTTTCGAATATTGTTTTACCAGTGCATTCTTGGGTTCTGTGAGGATCCGCTTTAGCGTATTCCTATGCAGAGGTTCCAAATGGGTGAGGACAGGAAGTCTACCAATCAATTCAGGAATGAGTCCAAAAGCCTTGAGGTCTTGCGCAGTGACGTACTGAAGTAAGTTGTCACGATCAGCCGTCAAACTTGCAGTGGAAGAGTTGAAGCCCATGGGCTGGCTATTGAGGCGCTTCCCGATGTGTCTAACGATTCCGTCGAAGGCACCACCACAAATAAAGAGGATGTTTTCGGTGTTGACTGCAATCATCTTTTGATCGGGATGCTTCCTGCCACCTTGAGGAGGAACGTTGACTACCGTGCCTTCTAGAAGTTTCAAAAGCGCCTGTTGTACTCCTTCCCCGCTCACATCACGAGTAATGGATGGGTTATCGGATTTACGCGCTATTTTATCCAGTTCATCGATGTAGACAATCCCTCTTTCTGCTTCCTCTACTTTATAGTCTGCGGCTTGCAGCAATCGAGTAAGAATGCTTTCTACATCTTCACCTACGTAGCCTGCTTCCGTGAGCACGGTGGCGTCTGCTATGCAAAAAGGAACTTCTAGGATTTTGGCTAGCGTTTTGGCTAGGTAGGTTTTTCCGGTTCCTGTGTCACCAACCATGATGATGTTTGATTTTTCAATCGTTACTTCATCAGCATCTTGCTTTTGCTGCAAGCGCTTGTAATGGTTGTAAACTGCTACGGTAAGTACCTTTTTGGCATCTTCTTGACCAATCACATAGTGGTCAAGGTAGGCTGTGAGTTCCTTTGGTTTTTTGATTTTGAATGCCGGTTTGGAGCTCGATTTCTTATTCTTTTTGTCTTCACCAACAATTTCAAAGGCTTGTTCAATGCAGAAGTTACAGATATGGGCAGAGATGCCCGACACCATCAAGTCAACGTCCTTTTTATTTCTACCGCAGAAGGAGCAAGTGGGTTGAGCCATTAGGTGGTTTTTTTAACTAGTACTTCGTCAATTAATCCGTATTCTTTTGCTTCTGGGGCTCTCAACCAGTAATCTCTATCCGAATCTTTTTCGATTTCCTCGAAGGATTTGCCCGTATGATTCGCTAGAATTTCATAGAGTTCCTGACGCATTGCTAGAATAAGTTTCAAAGAGATTTCCATATCCGTAGATTGGCCTTGCATGCCGCCAGAGGGTTGGTGGATCATCACGCGAGCATGTTTTAAGGCAGAGCGCTTGTCCTTGGCACCACCAGCCAACAAAACTGCTCCCATAGAGGCAGCAATCCCGGTACAAATAGTAGCGACATCTGGGCCAATGTATTGCATGGTGTCGTAGATCCCTAGTCCAGCAGTAACAGAGCCACCTGGGCTGTTGATGTAGAGTAATACGTCTTTTTTGGAGTCTACAGATTCCAAAAAGAGTAGTTGCGCCACGATGATGTTGGCAATGTGATCGTCTACGCCAGTACCTAGAAAAATAATGCGATCCATTATCAATCGAGAGAAGACGTCGATTTCTCTAAAATTTTGTGGACGTTCTTCGATGACCGACCGAGTCATGTTTTCAATATGGGTAGTGTATTGGTCAAATGCCGTCCCACTAACACCTTGGTTGTGGATGGCATATTTTCTGAATTCTTCCTTGTTGATCATTTCTAGATGTGTTGTGGTAACAAAAATAAAAAAGTCCTTTAAAAAAGGACTTTTCAATATAGATCAAAATTCGATTACTTGTCTAAAAGTTCCTTGAATTCGTTAATACTTAAGTTTTTATCCGTCATTTTTATTTTTTCTTGGATAAGAGCAAGGACTTTTTCGTTTTGTACCGAGGTCATCAGGTTCATGTAATTCTGGCCTTCATTTCCTTTCAGGTAGTTGTCCACAAACAAATCCATACTGGATTCCAGTTGTGCACCCAATCCAGATGAAGCGAATTGCTCGCGGATCATTTCCTTAGTTTTCTCAATCACATCAGCGTGCTCAGCCTGAATGGCATGATCTTTAGCTATTTGGTTGGAAATTAATGACCAAGAAAGTTGCTTTGCGTAGAGTGGATATTCAGCTTCTACTTCGATCTCAGTTACTTTTCCTTCATTCGCTTTGATCAACCATTCTTTTAAGAAGGAATCAGGAAGCGATAGGTTTGTTTTTTCAACGATTAATTTCTTCAATTCTTCTTCAGTGAAGATATTTGATTCTTTATCGTAACTACCTTGGAGGGTTTCTTTCACTTTATCTTCAAACTCTTTTTTGGTTTTTACCTGATCCGGGCCGAAGATTTTATCGAAAAACTCTTGGTTGAGCTCAGCTTTCGTTTTTCTGTTGATATTTTTCACCACATAGCTATAGCTACCCTTTGCGGCATCCCCTTCTTCATCTGATAGTCCAAAGCATGCGGTCCATTCGTCTTTTTTAATATCCTTGGTATTAAATTCTACTACTGCTTCCTTGCTCAAGCCTACAAACTTCCCTGCTAATTTTTTAGAAAGTTTTACGGTATCTAAAGATAGGGTTTTGGAAAAATCAGTTTCAGACGCCTTCAAATCACCATAAATAAAATCACCAGCTTCGGAAATTTCTGGGTTGGTGCTCTCTCCATATTGAGCTTTAAGGTTGTCAATGGTTTCGTCGATCAAATTTTGATCAACCTTGATGCTGTATTTTACTCCCTTGATCGATTGATCTAGTTTTACCGCGATCGATTCTACAAACCCAATTTTATATTCGAATTCGAAGTCCTTTTGAGTTTTCCAGTCGATGGATTCTTCTACTTTTTCTACAGGAAGTGGCTCGCCCAACACCTTAAAAGATTGTTCTTTTAGGTGATTGTTGAGGGACTCTCCTAAGATGGTATTGATTTCTTCTACGAGTAAGGAAACGCCATACATGCTTTTCACCATGGATATGGGTGCTTTTCCTGGGCGAAAGCCCCGAATTACAGCCTTTTTGGCGTAGTCTTTAAGTTTAGCATCAACCTTAGGTTGATAATCTGCTTCAATTAGCTTAATTTTAATAGAAGCTTGATTTGAGTTGTACTTGTCTACTGTAATTTCCAAAGTATGTTCAATTAACTGGTGTTGAATTAAAAACCCCCAATCTCTTTCCTGCTGGGCAGGGTAGGGATTGAGGGCTTGTAGAGTACGGATAGAGGGACTCGAACCCCCATGCCTCGCGGCGCTAGATCCTAAGTCTAGTGCGTCTACCAATTTCGCCACATCCGCATGTGACCAACTGAAAATTAAGTACTCTTTTACAATTGTGGATGCAAATGTAAATACATATTCTAATTTACTGCAAGGCATTGGGAAAATAATTCTAAAAAAAATGTGGTATTCTGCTCCATTACCTACCAAATTTGAATTCAAAAAAAACGCAAATGATCCTAGTTGATGTAGCCGAAGAGCGGAATGAAATCCTAAAACGATATCGAAGGTTACTCCGACAAGCAAAGCCTATTCTAAAGCCTGGAGACACCAAGTTGATTAAGAAGGCTTTTACGATTTCTTTAGAAGCGCATAAGGATATGCGTCGAAAATCGGGCGAGCCTTACATTTATCATCCATTGGAGGTTGCTTTGGTTTGCGTGGAGGAGATTGGTTTGGGAACCACTTCCATTATTTCTGCCTTGCTACATGATGTAGTCGAAGATACAGATCTCGAGTTGGAGGATATTGAACGCGATTTTGGTTTTAAGGTCATGACGATTATTGATGGGCTGACCAAAATTTCCGGTGTATTCGAATATGGAAGTTCTCAGCAAGCCGAGAATTTCAGAAAGATGCTACTGACCCTCTCTGACGATGTTCGCGTGATTTTGATCAAGTTGGCAGATCGACTGAACAACATGCGAACCTTGGGTAGCATGCCACGAACCAAGCAATTAAAAATTGCTTCGGAAACCATGTACTTATATGCCCCCTTAGCGCACCGTTTGGGTCTTTATGCAATCAAATCAGAGCTTGAAGATCTATATTTAAAGTATACCGATTCGGAAGGCTATCAGGATATTGTTCATAAGATAAATGAATCAAAAAGTTACCGGAATAAATTTATCAAGAGTTTCATCCAACCTGTTGAGGAGGAGTTAATTCGTCAAGGATTTCATTTTACGATTAAGGGGCGTCCCAAGTCGGTCTACTCGATTTTCAATAAGATGAAGATACAGAGTATTCCTTTTGAAGAGGTATTTGACTTGTTTGCGATTCGTGTCATTCTGGATAGCGAACTGGAAAATGAGAAAGCGGATTGTTGGCAGGCTTACTCCATCGTGACAGATTTTTATCGGCCCAACCCGAATAGATTACGAGACTGGGTTTCTACACCCCGATCCAACGGCTATGAATCGCTTCATACTACCGTCATGAGTCAGACTGGACAGTGGGTGGAGGTACAAATCCGTACCAGTCGAATGGATGATATTGCAGAGCGCGGCTATGCAGCACACTGGAAATACAAGGAAAAAGAGGCATCAGGCAAGTCTGGGCCTGGGTTAGACGAATGGATCAATCAGGTTCGAAGCATGCTTGAGTCCAACGATGGCAGTGCGATCGAGTTCATGGATGATTTCCGGGGCAACTTATTTAACGACGAAGTATTTGTATTTACGCCCAAGGGAGATTTGAAGGTACTTCCTACTGGATCTTCTGCATTGGATTTTGCCTTTGAAATTCACACCATGGTTGGTGCCAAATGTATTGGTGCGAAGGTGAATCAACGCTTGGTACCGATCAGCTACAAGTTGAAAAATGGGGATCAGGTAGAAATTCTTACCTCGAATAAGCAAAAACCTACCGAAGATTGGTTGCATCAAGTAGTCACTTCTCGAGCCAAGGCCAAAATTAAGGATTCCTTACGTGAGGAAAAGAAGTCTGCAATCCTTGACGGAAGAGAGATTGTGCAACGGAAATTGAAATCCATGAAGCTGGACTTTACCTCTGAGGTGATAGAACAGCTGCGTGCTTATTTTGAATTGAAGACTGCCAATGAATTTTACTACCGTGTAGGTAGAGGGATCATTGATGCAACCTTAATCAAATCGTTCAAGGAATTTAAAGAGCTCCGAAAGCAGAAATCCAAATCTGCAGAAAAAGTGAAGGATGAACCTTCGTTTGCCAGGGAGATTAAGAGTTTGAAAGGACCTGAACACGATCAACTCCTGATCGGAGAAGATATGGATATCGTAGATTATATTCTCTCCATATGTTGTAATCCAATTCCTGGTGACGATGTATTTGGGTTTGTAACCATCAATGAAGGCATCAAAATTCACCGAACCACATGTCCAAATGCAGTGGAACTGCTCTCCAATCATGGTAATCGGGTGATCAAAGCGCGCTGGACTAGTCAGCGAGAAATCGCCTTCCTGGCGGGGTTACGAATTTTGGGAACAGACCGGGTAGGGATGATCAATGACTTGACTAAGGTGATTTCTAATGAACTGAAGGTGAATATGCGTTCCATAACCGTTGATTCCGATGGCGGCATTTTTGAAGGAACGATTAAATTATATGTGAATAATACGGAACATTTGGACCACCTTATCCAAAATCTAAATCAAATTGATGGGGTAATTAAAGTTTCACGATTTGATTGATAGCATCTTTTCAGTTGTTCATGCATTATATTTAAAAAAAATCAACCCACATGGCTTTGAATCCCTCCCACTTCGAAGAAGCAAAAAAGATTTTTACCGCGTATTTAGAGACTCAAAAACTTCGTAAAACCCCAGAGCGATACGCCATTTTGGAGGAAATTTATAGCCGAACAGGCCATTTTGATGTGGAAGGCTTGTATATCAGCATGAAAAACAAAAATTACCGGGTAAGTAGAGCGACTGTATACAATACCCTGGACCTGCTGGTGGAATGTGATTTGGTGGCCAAGCACCAGTTTGGAAAGAACCTAGCACAGTTTGAAAAGTCCTATGGGTTTAAGCAGCACGATCATTTGATTTGCATGGATTGCAACCAAGTGCTTGAGTTTTGTGATCCTCGGATCCAAACTATCCAAACTACCGTTTCAGAGGTATTGAATTTTCAGGTGGTGCACCACTCGCTTATTCTTTATGGGAATTGTAAAAAAGAAAATTGTCAAAATAAAAAGAGCTAGTATGAAACTCCATTTTAGTGAAAAAAAAGAGGGTCAAGTCCACTATCTCTATATGGAAGGGGATTTGATAGGTGATGAAGTAGGGTTGAGAATTGCAGGATTGGTCAGTGATTCTGTGGAAGAGGGGATCAAGACTGTTGTGATCGATTTGGAAAAAGTAAGGTACATAAGTTCGAGCGGGCTAGGATTACTAATCACCTTGCTTACAAAAATGAAAAATACGGGAGGGGAACTACTTCTTACGGCTCCTTCAGAGCATGTGAAAAAATTACTTCTCATAACCAAGCTCAACGGAATATTTAAAGTGTTTGATTCGGTAGATCAAGTGAATCTAACTTTTAATTAAAACCCTTCGTTGGGGCCATTTTTAACCATTAGGCCAGCTTCGTAGAATAAATACCAGCTTTACTTGGTTTTCTTTTACCTTATCGCAAATTTCGGCCTTTAAAATCGTATTGTAACGTATAGATTTCGCATCAAATGAAGATGGATGTATTGTTAGGCCTCCAATGGGGGGACGAAGGAAAAGGAAAAATTGTGGACGTATTAGCTCCTCAGTATGAGGTGGTTGCTCGATTCCAGGGAGGCCCTAATGCTGGGCACACTTTAGAATTTGACGGTATCAAGCACGTACTGCACCAAATTCCATCCGGGATTTTCCGCTCCCAGATCCTCAACATCATTGGGAACGGGGTAGTGATCGATCCCATCATCCTCAAAAAGGAAATCGATGCGCTAGGCAAATTTTCGATTGACTTTAAAAGTAATTTGGTGATTTCGAAAAAGGCTACACTGATTGTGCCTACCCATAAACTGCTGGACGCTGCTTACGAGTTGTCCAAAGGAGATAAGAAAATTGGCTCTACGCTAAAAGGGATCGGACCAACCTACCAAGACAAGATTGGTCGTGCGGCGCTTCGTATCGGCGATATTTTGAGCCCTGATTTCAAAGAAAAATACGCTATCCTGCTGGAAAAACACAAATTAACCCTCTCTTTTTACAAGCATCCTTTGGATAATTTAGAAGAAATGGAGAGACAGTTTTTTGAGGCGGTAGAATTCATCAAGACACTTCCACTCATCGATAGTGAATACACGGTCAATGAGGCTCTTGCTGCCAACAAACGAATCCTCGCTGAAGGGGCCCAAGGCTCTCTTCTGGATATTGATTTTGGTAGCTATCCTTTTGTGACCAGCTCTACGACCATGGCTGCGGGAGCCTGCACAGGTCTAGGTGTGTCTCCCTCCAAGATTGGTGAGGTTTTCGGCATTTTTAAAGCGTATTGTACGCGTGTAGGGAGTGGACCTTTTCCTACAGAACTTTCTGATGCTACTGGAGAAGCGATGCGCAAGGAAGGAAATGAATTTGGAAGTACAACAGGACGTCCAAGAAGATGTGGATGGCTGGATTTGCCTGCCTTGAAGTATTCCATCATGATCAATGGGGTGACGCAGCTGTTTATGATGAAGGCGGATGTGCTTAATATTTTCGAAGAAATTAAGGTATGCACTGCCTATGAATTGCCTTCAGGGGAGCAAATTGAGAAGCTGCCCTTTGAAATCAATGAACTCGATGCAAAGCCGGTGTACAAGACTATGAAGGGCTGGCATTGTTCCTTGGAAGGAGTGAACAGCTACGAAGAATTTCCATTGCCGTTAAAAGAATACGTGAGCTATTTGGAACAAGTACTACAAGTTCCAATCACGCTGGTATCTGTGGGGCCAGACCGGACGCAAACCATTTTGCGGTGAAATATCTCATTCAACTTGAAAAGCTCGTGGCAATACCTTGCAAAGAGCTTTTTTTTTACTAAATCACTTGCGTTATTTACGGTTTCTAAGGTCAGGCAGGTGAAGCAATTACTCCATTTTCTTTCTATTTTATTGATTTTGATGCTCCCATTTCGGGCTGCAGCTCAGATTGGATTTCCATACTGCGAGAGTTTTCAAACTGCCGGAACTCAAGCAAATACCAAATTTGGTGGAAATGCCCAGCTGATTCCAGGGGTTTTGCGATTGACTTCAAATCTGCTCAACCAACGTGGACACGTGTATTTGGATGTTTCCTTCCCGTCCAACTACGGGTTGAAGGCAGAATTTGAGTATTTTAGTTATGGAGGTGCTGGCCCCCTTGTTGCCGATGGATTGACTGTATTTCTATTTGATGGAGATACTCCTGTATTCAATGCAGGTGGATTTGGAGGATCTTTAGGCTATTCTCCTCGCAATCAAGAGCCTGGGATGTCCAATGCTTATTTAGGGATTGGATTTGACGAATTTGGGAACTTTGGAAATAATGGCGAGGGCAGAATAGGTTCCTTTACAACCTTGGATCAAGATGGGAGAGCTCCAGATGCTATTGTGCTCAGAGGGCCTTCGAGCCAGGGTTATCCTTTTGTGGTAGGCAGAAGAACCAATGAAGTAGGTCCAACTAAAAATGGATTAAACCCAGGGGATCAATTTACCATTAGTTCCACTGGTACAGCTCGTGTTACGGATCGCAACAAGCCGGGATATCGGAAGGTGTTTTTGGAATTGCAGCCTAATTTAAATGGTCCAGGATTTTTTCTTAAGCTCACGATGGAGGTGACCACCGAACTCAATAAACCTCGGATGGTGACTATTTTCGATGGTGCGTATCAGTTTCCCGCCCCAAAGAATTTAAAGATCGGATTTGCTGGATCTACTGGAGGGTATACAAATTTTCATGAAATCCGAAACCTGATTGTGCAGGTGGCGGCTGACGAGGCGCTTCAAAATCCACAAGGGGTAGACTTTACAGATAAAGCCTCTTGCGCGGGTCAGCTAAATCAATTTTACATCACTGATGAGGAAGTTCGCCTTCCCAATGAGAATAGCTCTATCCGCTGCCTTCAGTTTTATGCCTCTCTAGCAGATGTCAAAGCGGAAAATGAAGACCTGTGTGCTCAAGCACGTTGTTTGGAACAAAATCGAGTATTGATTGTGCCACAAGGAATTTTTCAAGCCAATGATCAAGCGGGTGGTTATACCTTTCTTCCCAATACAGCCTTTATTGATCAACAGGTAACGGTGTACTATACCATTACAGACAACTATGGAAAAACTTCTCAGCCAAATTCAATTACGCTACTCATCAAGGAATCACCAGACCCCATTGCATTAAAGTCTAGTGGGGCAACCCAAGCTCAAAATGAAGTGATCATTTGTAAAGGGGAATCTGTAAAATTGGTAGGAGAAGGAAATGAGGAATACTATCGGTTTGAATGGAAGAAAAATGGGGTTTTATTACCAGAAGCCATCAGTCAGGAATTGGTGGTTGATGCACTTGGGATATATGAGATCATTGGTTACAACCGAAAGAATTGTCCTGCAGTAAGTAATAAAATAGAAGTCAAGTTGGTGGCATACCCTGAATTGAAATTAAGTAAACCGATTGTGGGTTGCCTTGCTGGACAATCTCTGGATGTAAGCAGCTTTATTGGGGGATTTGACCTCCAGCGCTTTGATTATAGAATGGTTGGTGAGGGTTTGGATTTAGCAAACGAGCAATTGAAAGCGGTCAAAACTTCCGGGAAATTTGAATTGCTAGTAAAGCCCAAAGGCTTTACCTGTTACTCCGATCCTTTTACTGTGGAAGTTTACATTCAAGAGAAAGCGCTAGAAGTAGCCTTTGATTTTGAAGTGGCCGGCACTGGAATCAAAGACGATGCAAGTGGGGGAATATTTCCTGATGATGTGATTCAATTCACTGATTTATCTGAAGAGCGGATTGTCAAGTGGGAATGGGATTTTGGAGATAAAACTAGTTCGGCGGAAAAGGAGCCATCCCATACCTATGGAAAAAAAGGAAAGTTTGAAGTGGTATTGATCGCTACGGATCGCTATGGTTGTCAAAACCGATTTACGAAAACGGTAGAAATTACGAAGAGCTATCGATTGATGGTGCCCAATGCGTTTACTCCTACTGAAAGTGCTAATAAAACCTTTTTCCCTAAGTTTAAGGGGATAGCTCAGTTGGAAATGTCGGTATTTAACCTTTGGGGGGAATTGCTTTTTCGCTCTTCCACCTTGGATAGTGAAGGCTGGGATGGAACCGTAAGCGAGGTACTTCAGGGGCCTGGATTTTATTTTTACAGTATCAAAGGACTTTCTAGTGATGGGGAGAAGGTGGAATCAGAGGGTAAGTTTAGGTTGATACGATGAGAAGAATAGGATCTTTAACTTTCATTTTGAGTCTTCTGGCTACGTTTTGCTGGGGTCAGGATATCCAATACAGCCAGTATTACGCCAACCCGATCTATTTGAATCCCGCCTTGGTGGGGAGTACAGGTATGACTCGGATGGGGGTTAATTTCAGAAATCAATGGCCTGCCTTGGATCAGACTTTTTTGGCTTACACTGCCTATCTTGATCATTATGAGGAGCGGTATAATTCTGGGTTTGCAGTGATTCTTCAAGGTGCCAATGAATCATTTACGCAGACCAATTGGAATGAATTGGGGCTAGCCTATAGTTATCGTATCCAGCTTTCTGAGAATAGTTTCATACAAGCCGGTATGCAAGGGAGTTTTATTACCAGGGATGCATCCTTTGGTGGGGTTGTTTTTGCCAGTCAATTGGATTTAGATAGGGGTATTGTAGATCTATCTGGAGTAGTGATTGAGGGGGAAAGCCAAGTGCGGACGGTAGATGCTCATGCTGGGCTTGTCTATTATGGTAAGAAGGCTTGGTTGGGCACTTCTGTAGCGCATTTGTTACAGCCAGAACTTAGTTACCTTATAGATGGCTCTAGTCGGCTACCTAGGAGGATTGGCGTCCATGGGGGGTACCGTTTTAATTTGGCTCCTGGATACATCAATGACTATTTCAATAATAGGGATCAAGAGCGTTCCTTATCCGTGGGCTTTAACTACAAGCAACAAGGGCAGTTTTCTCAATTAGATTTGGGAACCGAGTTTTTTTTCGATCCTTTGGCCTTGGGTCTTTGGTACCGTGGGTTGCCTACTAAATACGGACTACCGAATCATGAATCCCTAGTAGCGATGCTTGGGGTGAGTTTGGATTCTGGAATGGATGTGGGCTATAGTTTTGATTTTCCTCTTTCCTCCCTTAATCTAGGTAGATCGGGTGGGGCTCATGAAGTTTCAATAAAGTTTGTTTTTTCCTCAAGTCAACTTGGTAGAAGGCAGTATGAGCCATTACCCTCCTTTCGGTATTGATTGGATTGTATCTGTTGCCTAAGAGTTGGCAAGATACTATTGGATAGTCTTTTTTTATCGATCATTCTCAAGGGTTTACGGACAAGATCTATGTTATTCTTAGCGCAGGTTTGTTATGGGTAGAAAAAAGGTGATCTTTGCATTCCCAAAAGGGGGTAAAGCGTCCTTTTCGGAATTGTTGAGGGGTGAATTAGGAGATTGGTAGATGAGGGATTTATTAAATTTATTTTATTAATTTTCTTGTGCTGGAGTGAAAGTTGATTACTTTTGCAACCCTGTTCGGAAGGAACGGGGGGAAATTGAGTGTTTTTAGGGGGTTAGACTCCGAAAATGTACGTGTTCCAGAAATGTCTGGAATCAAGTTCTTTGAAGTGATGTAAGGCAAAAAAGATTAACCTGAGAATGGGGTGGTGCATGAGTATACTTTACTTATGTACTGACTTATAATAATAGACAACATACAATGGAGAGTTTGATCCTGGCTCAGGATGAACGCTAGCGGCAGGCCTAATACATGCAAGTCGAGCGGCAAGTTGAGTAGTAATACTTAGCCTAGAGCGGCGCACGGGTGCGTAACGCGTATGCAACCTACCTTTT
>CAMDEU010000056.1 GCA_945897085.1 Spirosoma fluviale
CCACTTCACGGTAAGTTCCTCCACCACAGCTGCTGAATCCAATCCAAAATGGACTATGGGTTCTGTGGAAGACATGTACCCTCGAACCACCTGCATTTCTTGATACGCCATCTTCCCTTTACCCCACTTTGCCCAGACTTTTGCTCCCAAAGCCTGGGGGTTATTTTTAGGACCTTCTAGTTTAATTCTGAGGTAGCTAGGTGCCTTTTTTTGTTGATTTAGCTTGTTTTCAAATACAAAGGCAGGGTCGTTGATATTGTTGACCACATAATCCAAATCGCCATCCAAGTCCAGGTCCAAAATTACCGCTCCATTGGAAAAAGAAGGTTGATTGAGTCCCCATGCTTCTCCCACATCTTGGAAAGAAAGGTTGCCCGCATGTTTGTAGGCATAGTTTGGAATTTTTACGATGGGGATGGAATCCAACAATTGCCGTGTAGAGGCAATATTACCTACATCTGCTCGGTAATTGGCAAAGTCCTTATCGGTAATGTCTCTTGGAAATCCATTGGTGATCAGGAGATCCCGATTGCCGTCGTTGTCCATATCAGCAAACAAGGGAGCCCAGCTCCAGTCGGTTTGGTATACTCCTGCTAGCATCCCCACCTCACTGAATGGAAGGCCTGGACCATTGTTGAGGTGCAGCATGTTACGTACGTATTGGTACTCGTAGCCAAACTCCTCGTTGTTGAGGTAAGTTTGGTACACATTCTTTCCGATGGTAGTTTTCTTGCGGTAGCTATCCTCGCCGAGCATGTCGATGGTGATGAGATCGGGAAGCCCGTCGTTATTGACATCCGACATATCCGAGCCCATGGAAAATTGGCTCTGGTGCCGCAACAAATTCTTGGTTTGATTGGTAAAGGTTCCGTTTTGGTTGTTGATGTAAAGAATGTCGTTGGTGATGTAATCGTTGCTCACGTAGATGTCTGGCCAACCGTCGTTGTTGACATCTCCAATAGCTAGACCCAAACCAAAGCCCTCGTAGGTAATTCCCGCTTCAAGCGTCACGTTGGTGAAGGTCCCGTCCCCATTATTTCGGTAAAAAGAATCGTTGTTGATGGCCGAACCATCGGTCACTTTTGCCCTAAAGTTAGTGGGCTTAGCTGCCAATTGCTCGTTGTTGAGGACATACAAGTCCAGATCTCCGTCTAGGTCATAATCGAGGAATGCAGCCCCCATGGAATTGCCTGAGTCAGCGATCCCGTACTGGCTAGCCATTTCCTTAAAGCTGGTGTTGCCTTGCGCATCTTTTCCTTGATTTACGAAAAGCAGGTTATTCCGTTCACCAGGACCTTTTTTCATGGCGGTGGCCACGTAGATATCTGGCCAACCGTCTTGGTTGATGTCTACGATAACCGATCCCGTACACCACTTGTCTTCTGCCAAGATACCTGCCTCCTCAGAGACATCGGTAAATGAAAATTCGCCCTGATTCAGGTAAAGTCGGTTGGCAACTTGATTGCCCGTAAAAAAGAGATCTGGAAGGCCATTCTGATCAAAATCAGCCGTAGCCACGCCGCCTCCATTAAAAATATACTCATCGGTGAGGATATTGAAGCTATCCGACTCTACGATCTGGTTGGCAAAGGTAATCCCCGTCTCATCCGAAGATTTAAGTTCAAAAAGGGTTTTTTCCTGTTGGCAAGACACTAAATGTGCTCCAAGAAGTACAGCTAGAAGAAGGGATGGAATTCTCATTAAAGAAAGAGGGAATTTGAAGTAGAAAATTACATTTTCCCAAGTGGAAAAAAAAGTGTTGGGTAGCAAACAAAAAAAAAGAGAAGGCCTTTCGACCTTCTCTTTGTACTCGTATTGTATTGCCGGATTAGAATCCTGGGTTTTGCACCAAGATATCCTTTCCTACAAGGTCAATTTGATCTTGAGGGATTGGGACAAACTTGAACTTATCGGAATACTTAGATCCACCTAGGGCAGAAGCAAGTTTAACTCCATCGTAAGCAAAGTAGAAATCCAATTCAGCCTGGGCAGTTCCCCAACGCTGAAGGTCATAGAAACGGTGACCTTCCATACCCAATTCAAGAAGACGCTCGTGACGTGTAGCCAATCTAGCAGCGTCCTTGCTTGTCCATGCAGCAGTATAGGTGCTGATCTTGTAGTTAGCAGCAGGAGTGCCATTGCTTCTCTTGATTTCAGAATTGATTGCTCTAGTACGAATTCTGTTTACATACTCACGAGCTTTTTCCAAGCTACCTACTTCGATTTCAGCTTCAGCAGCGAGCAATAGCACGTCTGCAAAGCGGATGATCATGAAGTTGATACCAGTATAACCTGGAGTCCAAGAAGAGTTATCCTGGAAAGTTCCAGCCTCAGACTTGGCATAGACATACTTCTTAGGGGAGTAAGGACCTGCGTTTGGCTGGTTACGGATCCAAGCTTGACCTGGGTGATCCATCCAATCCAAATAAGGGATACCTCTACGACCTACAGTATGATCCAAACGAGGATCAAGTTCGCCAGCATCAGGAGTGAAAGCTGCACCAGAAGCTACATCTTGGTCGTTCTTCACCTGGTTTGCACCGGTGTTGTACGTCTTATCCAAAAGTGGAAGACCATCCTTAGTTCTGAATGCATTCACAAAGGTGAAGCTTGGCTGAAAGAATCCACAGCAGTTACCTGGACCAGCAGGTCCGGTGTTGTAAGGGAAGTTCAAGTCAAACTCAGGGTTGGCGTTGTTTACAGAGCCAGTGTTGGCAGCAGACTGATAAGCCCAGATAGATTCCTGGTGGTTATCATTCTTGCCACGGAACATGTCATCGTAGTAAGGTACCAAACCATACTTCAATCCATTTGAAGTCACACCATTGGCGATTACGTCATCAAATAACGCTTTTGCTTTTCCGTACTCCTTGGTGTACATGTATACCTTAGCTAAATAAGTCTTAGCTGCCCATACGTTTACCCGACCCACTTGAGGTTGAGTCGCAGGAAGCTTAGAGATCGCATACTCCAAATCAGCAATGATGAAAGGCCACATTGGCTTGTCATTCTTCACTTTCTCCAAGCCAGAACCGTAATCTACAGTTTCGTCCACATAGGGAACCTTGTCGTAGTCACGAGTAAGCTCAAAGTAGTAGTGCGCTCTCAAGAATCTAGCCTGAGCAGAAAGACGAGCTTGATCTACAGGAAGCACACTTGGTCCAGCTTTTGTCAAGAGTCTCATTACGTTGTTGGCTCTAGCGATACCTTCGTAAGCCACTGCATACTTTGCTCCAATATCACCACCAGCAGCGTTATTTTCAAAACGCTGAATTGGGTTGATTGTCGTAAAGTCACCTGGGTCAGTGCCTTTGTTGGCCTCACCACCTCTAATACTACCCCACACCCAGTTGGATGGAGATCCTAATCTGTTGCCACGTCCGTTAACTTGGGAGTATGCCGCGATCAATGATGCATCTAAGCCAGCTAAAGTAGATAGCTGGGCTTCAGCCAATTGGCCAACCGGCGGGACTTCCAAAAACTCCTCGCTACAACTCACTGCTACGAGCATCATTCCGGATGCAAGCAGGACACCGATTTTTAATTTGAAATTATTCATTTGTTTTTTCGATTATATTATCTATAACTAGATTCAAAATAAATTGTTTGAGCTTAGAAGCTCAAATTAAGACCGAAAGTCCAACCTCTAGTAACCGGGTAGTTTCCTACGTCAATACCGAAAGTCAAGTCAGCGTCACCACCGACTGCAGGATCCAATCCTTCGTAACCTGTCAAGGTGAATAAGTTGTTCACAGAACCAAATACTCTCAGTCTTTCCATCTTCAACTTCTCCAATACGCTTGCAGGAGCAGAATAACCAAGGGTCAAGTTCTGCAATCTCAAGTAAGATCCATCCTCAATGTAAGACGAGTTGGCTACGTTGGAGTTAGAGAAGTTAGACACACGCTCTACGATTGGAATAGTTGCATCCAAGTTTTGAGGAGTCCATGCTTCAAGCAATCTCTTTGACTTAGCTGCACCTTCGAAAGTCTGGTTGAAGTCCGTGAACCAACGAGATTGGTTCCAGATTTCGTTACCGATAGAAGTATACAAGTACGCAGAGATATCAAATCCTTTGTATCCTAAGGTAAAGTTCATACCACCTGTGAAATCAGGAACTGGATTACCTAAGAACACACGGTCAGCAGGAGTGATTGTTCCATCCTTATTTACGTCTTCAAACTTGAAACGACCTGGAGCTTTACCGTCCTGAACAGCATGCTTAGACACATCTTCTGCATTGCGGAACAACCCAAGGGTATTGTATCCAAAGAAGGAAGAAAGTGGCTGACCAACCGCATTACGGATAGGCTGAATACCTCTGTAAGAAGGGTTAACAGACGTGATGAAACTCAAGCCAGGAGCAAGCGCAACGATCTCATTCTTCAAAGTTGAAGCTGTTACAGTCAATTCATAGGTCAAGTCTGTCGTCAAGTTACCTCTGGTTGTTACCAAAAGGTCAAGACCTCTGTTCAACATCTCTCCAATATTTACTGCTGGAGGCGAAGCGTTGTTACCTGCAGTCAAAGGAATTGGAACTGTAAACAACAAATCTTTGGTGTCCTTTCTCCACCAGTCGAAGATTATATCTAAACGACCGTTGTAGAAGGTACCATCAAAACCAATGTTCTGAGTTACAGCAGTTTCCCACTGTGCGTTCGGGTTACCGATACGAGATCTTCTGAAACCAATAAGAGCACCTGAGTTAGAACCGGTGATATCGTAAGAAGAAGATCCTATATCACCTCCAAACAAAGAGTACTGGTTGTTTGGATCTACGTTGTTGGAGTTACCCATCTCTCCCCAGCCACCACGGATCTTCAAATCGTCGATCCAAGTAGCGCCTTGTAGGAAAGATTCAGAGGAAACTCTCCAAGCAGCAGAGAATGCAGGGAATACACCATATCGAGCATTCTCACCAAAGCGAGAAGAACCGTCACGACGAACAACCGCACTCACGATGTACTTGTCGTCGAAGGTGTAACGCAACTGGCCAAAGTAGGAGTTAAAGTTTACTCCTTTAAACTGGTTGGAGTTTACTTGACGTGTACCTACTGGCAAGTTAGAAATGGTGATAAAGTTAGGATCTGTAGAGAAAGGATTCTGACCTACAGCACTCATACCTCTACCAGCACCAGAGTTCAAAGCTTCTTGACCTGCCAAGAAATTGAAATCATGCTTGCCAATCTTCTTCTTGTAAGACAAGGTGTTGGTGAACGTCCAGGCAAAAGAGAAACCTGCTCCTTCACTGTATCCGAAAGCAGAGTTGTTTTCAGAGTTTTCGTACTGAAGGCGGGAATAATCCCAGAAGTAGAAGTTGTTGTACTGACCACCTGCGGAAGTTCTGAAAGTCAAGTCATCGATGATGTCCCACTCTGCATACACGTTACCGAAGGCATTTGCGTTGAAGTTTCTATTGTTCAATAGACCTTCACGGTTAGCCACAGGGTTTCTTGGGTTGTTGAAACCTCTAGAAGCAGTACCTGCATAGCCACCAAATTCGTCAAAGACAGGAATGATGGATGGCATACGGAAGGCCTGAAGGATATCGTTTTCGTCATCAGATACACCTCGTCCGCCAGTTCCCCCTTGCTGACCCAATACCTGACGGTAGGTAGCCTGGAAGTTTTGGCCGATACGGATACGCTTGGTTACATCAAATTCAGAGTTGGCACGCAAAGAGTATCTTTTGAATTCGTTACCGACCATGATACCAGACTGATCCTGGACACCCAAACCGATGTAAAATCTTGAAGTCTCAGAACCTCCATTGAAGCCCAAAGAATGTCTAGAAACTGGCGCAAAACGAGTCAATTCACCATACCAATCAGTACCTTCTCCAGTTACGGCTCTAGTCAATTGACGGATAGTTCCTGCAGCAGGATTGATATTGTACCAACCTCTTTGCTGTTCGATTTGAGAAGCCGTTAACGGACCTGGCTGACCAGAAAGTACGCTGAATGCTCCTGTAGAGCTTTGGCTAATTGAACTCAAATAGTAAGGCATTACAGGAGTAGCACCTGTTCCAAACTGTGGGTGTCCATAAGCTGGAGCACGGCCCTGCAAGGCAGCTGTGTTTTTCTCAGCCAACCAAGTGATGTCAGCATACCCTTGTGGGTTCAACATGTCCAAACCTTTGCCTGGATCTGTGATACCAAACATACCGCTGTAATCTACACGCAATTTCTTGCCTCTTGAACCACGCTTAGTAGTGTAAACGATAACGCCGTTGGCTGCACGAGCACCGTAGATAGAAGCCGCAGCCGCATCTTTCAATACTGTGGTAGACTCGATGTCATCAGGATTCAAGAAATCTGTAGATCCAGTAGGCACTCCATCGACAATGTACAAAGGCTCGTTACCACCGAAGGCACCGAAACCACGTACACGTATGATAGAAGAAGTACCAGGCTGACCGTTGGTAATTACAGTTACACCAGAAACACGACCTTGAAGGGTCTGCTCGATGTTACCTGTAGGGATTACAGTCAAATCTTTAGGGCTAACTGTAGAGATCGCACCTGTCGTCTCTCTTCTGGAGTCGATAGAGTAACCTGTTACAACTAGTTCGGTAAGCGTTCTTTCGTCTGGCTTCAACGAAACGTCAACTACGCTTCTAGCTCCTACCAATTGCTCGGTAGAAGTATAACCAATGAAAGAAAAGACCAAAGTAGCTTGGTCATTAGGAACATTTAGGGAATATTTCCCGTCAATGTTGGTGGCAGTACCGGTGGTCGTACCCTTTACAAGGATAGAAACACCTGGAAGGCCCATGCCAAATTCGTCTAGTACTGTACCTGTCACAGTCTTCTGCGCATAGGCAGCCGAGACAGAAAGTACTAAGAGCGTAAGGCACACACTTAGGATTTTGTAAAATTTTTTCATAAACTATAGATAGATTGGGTAACAAGATTAATCTCAATAACCTGTTTGTTAATTGAAAATGCAATCGTTTGCGATTATTCTTAAACTAGTTGCAAAGGATCTTTCTTAATTTTTAAGGAGATTCTAGTGCACCTATACCTGGTCAAATGACCTGCGAACTGAAAAAAACCGATAGGTTTAGCATCGGTCGATACTAGGTGAGAGAAGGAATTAGTTAAGTAAATGTACTCATAGGCTAGCTTTTGGGGTTAGGTCGTCAATTCTCGACACCCAATGTTAAATAATCTTAAAGAAAAATCAAATAAACTAGGCTAAATAAAATTGGAAAAAAGAAAAAAAAAGAGGCCAAAATTAAATAAAGAAGAAAAAATTTAATTTTTTAAAATCGGGAAAACGAGATTTTATCTTCTTAAAATGTGGATTTTTATGCGGATTTAACACTATGGAAATACTAGGAGGGTAGTATAGGTAAGTTTTCTTTCCACCTACCCCCAGCACCTTCAAAAAGAGAGATCAGGTACCTTTTCCCTATTTTTAAGGAAGGTTCTTTTTTGTTTAAGATTTCGGCTATCGGCTCCATCAAAGCCATTCTCAGTCTGCCGATACCTGCTCACGTATTTTTTCGAAGGTAGGATCTGCCAACACCTTCTGTTTGAGCGCAGGATTGTAGGCAATTGCCTTTTGCAGATAGAGAAGAGCAGATTCCTGCTGCCCCAAGTCGGAAGCAACGAGGGCCAAGCCGTAATAGCCATACCCAAATTCCCTGCTTTGGATAACAGAAGCTTCAAATGCAGTAGTGGCTGCCATGTACTCGCCCAACACATAGAACGCGATGCCCTTGTTAAAAAAATCCTTCGCCTCTGAGATGGGTACGTCAAAACGAAGCAAAGACAATTTGAAATCTTCCCTTCTTACATCCAAGGCGCCACGAAACAGCTCTATCCCTACAGCAAGGGATGCATCCTCCCCTTTTGCCAATACGGAGGCGTCAGACAACAATTTATAGCCTTCCCAGTACTCCCCTTGCAAAACTTTGAGCTGTCCTTGGTTGGCCAAGGTCAGCGGACTCACTTGAATCCGATTGGCCTGATCCAGGAGTCGCTCAGCCTCCTCCCACAATACTTCCTTCGAACCGATGTCTGGGAATTCTTGGGCCTGTCTCATACGCACTACTGCCAAATTGGAATACAGGTTTGACCTTGGATACCATTGAATCATTTTGGAATACAAAAACCCCTTCTCCTCCAAATCTTCACTCCCTGCAGCAGCTCTCTCCCAATCCTCTAGGGAAAGTCTATTCTTTCCTTGGGGCCGCAGCGCCTCACGTAAGTCTTGGGCTTTTTGACCTGTAAGCCCCAAGTAGGAACGGGCAGTCAACTCCACCTTCACCGAGCGAAGCTGGGGATACAGGACTGAAGACACCTTGGCAAAATCAGGCAAGCTTCGTAGTCGGGCCCCTTTTTCCAGGTAAGAGTCCTCGCTCAATATGATTTGGTTGAAGGTTTCTTTTCTTGCTTCGGATAGTCCTTCGTAGTTGGACAATGCTACTCGGAAATCAAACCAGTCGTTCCACCTAGAAGTGTAGGTGATGGATAGACCCGCTAGGTTTGGAAAAAATTCAATCAATTTTTTTCCAGCAACCTCTGCTCTCAGATTACCCAGCTGACTGGATCTGCCCTCTGCTGCTTCTGGAGATTGAAGGCCCGTGAGTTGGAGGTTCTGTACTTCTGGAAATTTTTTTAGGAAATCTCCTAGCCGCTTTTTTTCCAATTCATTGCTCAACCCGGAAGACCATTCCCATTTACCTGGGGCAAAAAGAAAATGAAAAATCGCAGTTTCTGGGCGGTTGGGAGGGATGTTTTCGGGCAACTTGTACCAACCCACCTCAGGGATTTTTTCCCCCGGCAAAAATTGCCCTATCCGTACTAAAAGCTGTGGTGCGCGTACTCCTTGTGCCAAGACTTTGATTTCAAGTGGCTTACCTGCCTTTTTATCCAGCAATTCGAGTCGCAAGCTTGCCCCTTCCATCCAGGGGAGGTAGGCAATGGCTAGTTTTCTTTTATACAAACCGAGGCCTCCCTCTTGAATCACTTCCACTTCCCCCAAATCCAAGCTATCCTTTTTCCCAACAAGCCGAAGGTCTAAACTAGTGTTTCGGGGAAGCCGGGCGATGGACTTGGGTAGGAGACCTTGAACTTGAAATCTTAGTGAATCCCGCTCTAGGGTAAGAACTCTAGGAACCAAGCTTGACTCACCTGTATAAGAAGGTAAGACTTTAGGTTGTCTTTTTTGCTGACCCAACCCTTCCGTGGCCCAAATAAAGAAAATAAGAATAACCCAAAATCTTTTGATTATCAAGGTAGTTTGTAATTCTACTGTTATTTTTTGTACTTTTAACTGTACATTTTTCCCAAGCCCCATGGATAAATTAAAACTATTTTTTGAAGAACGCGCTTTTGGGGTATGCTCCAAGCTTGGAGAAAGATTGAATTTCCCTATCGATAGCATCCGCTTATTTTTCATCTACGCTTCTTTTGTCACCTTGGGGTCGCCTGTAGTTTTGTATGTATCGATGGCGATGATGATGAAAATTAGAACCTATTTTCGAAAAAAGAACCACCCTGCTTTATTTGACTAAAAATCAGTGAATTTTTTCCTGCCGCGCAGCAGATATTGCGCAAAAACTATCCCCGCAAGCCCTTTGCTTTTCACCTCAGGCAAATTCGAATCCACTAAAGGGGCATTATTTTTTTTAGAGGATAAAAAATCCTTGTACCCAATAAGAATGGCTTTGGAAAATTCAGGCTGTCCCTTGAACAGGTAGTTGACCGCAGCGAGTCCTTCCATAGCAGCTTTGAGAAGAAATATTCCAATAAACCGGACTACTTCCACATTTTTATACAACATAGAAAGGCTATTTCTGCAGTTTAGATAGAGCTTTTTAGCACTCGCTCTGTCCAAGGTGGCCCCTCCTTGGTGATAGACCGTGGCAGCACCTAGGTAGCCGATTTTTTTTCCTGACTTACGAAGTCTCCAGCACAGATCTATTTCCTCCATGTGCGCAAAAAAATCATTATCGAAGCCTTTCTGGGTAAAATAATCTTCAGCTCTAATAGCCATACACGCTCCAGAAGCCCAATCTACCTGGATAATGTCGTCGTATTGTCCGGAGTCTTGTTCCAAGTGATCCCAAATCCTACCCCGGCAATAGGGGTATCCCAAGGCATCTAAAAACCCTCCACCAGCCCCCGCATAGTCGAAATAGGCCCGATCCTTCCAGGATAGAATTTTAGGTTGTACCGCCGAATAGTCTAGGTGATGGGTTAGAAAGTCAACTAGTTGTTGGTCCCAGCCTGGAGTCACCTCCACGTCGGTGTTGAGCAGAATAAAGTACTCGTATTGAGCTGCTAACTGCTCCAAACCAATATTATAGCCTCCGGTAAACCCGTAATTGTGCTCCAAGGCAATTACGGAAATCTGAGGAAAATTCTCTTTTACGTAATTCAGGGATCCATCGGTGCTGGCATTGTCTATCATCCATACGTCATGGCGACTGTGCTCAACAACAGAGGGAAGAAAAGAGGGCAACACCCCTTCCCCATTGTAATTGAGTAGGACGATAGCACAGGATTTCATCCAAAAAGATTTCCTAAATCCATGCCTGGGATGGAAGGAATCATCCCTTCCGTCGCAGCCTTCATTTCATTTTTGATCTTCAGATCTATAGCTTCCATGGCTTTGTTCGTAGCAGCGACGATCAGGTCGCTTAGCATTTCTTTATCCTGAGGACTTAGCAAAGATTCATCTAAATCAATGGTAATCAGTTTCCTTTCTCCATTGACGAGCACCTTAACCATCCCAGCACCAGACTCCCCTTCGGCAGTGAGGTGTACCAGCTTGGCTTGCGCTTCCTTTATTTTGGCTTGGGCTTCTTTTACCTTACCCATCATCCCCATCAAATCAAACATAGCTCTTCGTATTTATTTTTCTTTTTAACTCCCCTTGGGCAATACTTGTTGTTAGCCACCTTCTTTGGTTCCTAAACCGAAGTCTGCAACCTGGTAATCACCTCGTTCAAAGTCAGATTCTCTTGTACACCTGTTGCCAGGACCTTTAAGGCAACTGTCCCTGTAGCAATTTCCTGATCCCCACAAATCCCAACAAACGGAAGTTCTTTTTTTGAAGCATACTCCAACTGCTTTTTTAGTTTAGTCACTTCAGGATAGAGTTCTGCACGAATCCCTGCTTCTCGCAGCACGGTAAGGCATCTCAAGGCATAGTCAAATCCAGCTTGATCAAAATGAGCAAACAACAGTTGCGTCCCCTCCAAGCGTTGTGCTGGAAAAAGGTTTAACTCTTCCAAGACATCATACAATCGGTCCACCCCAAAAGAAAAACCCACTCCTGGCACACCAGGCAAACCAAAAACCCCAGTGAGGTTATCGTACCTGCCGCCTCCACTTACCGAACCGATGGATACCCCATGAATCTTCACTTCAAAGATAGCCCCTGTATAATAGGACAATCCTCTGGCCAACATGGGATCAAAATCTACAT
>CAMDEU010000057.1 GCA_945897085.1 Spirosoma fluviale
TGAAAGCCCAATGCCCACTTGGGTGGCATCTGCATGCGTCCGGTGAGCCAGGTGTAGGCCGTAATAATTTCTGAAATACTGGGATAGTGGAAAAAGTAATAATCCATATCTCCATCTTCGGCGCTAAAGGAGGAAAATCGATTGTTAGAGGCACCAAAGTTGAATAAAGACTTATGGGTATTGTCCAAGAAAATGCCGTAATGTCCTTGATTATGCACTCCCAAGTAAAATGGGATACTTAAATAGAGCGGATCATCTCCAACTCCATAAGCAAAATAGTCTGTATTCCAATTTGTGTAGGCATTTCCAAAACGGTTGAGATTTCCGGTTTTTTCACCTAAGCCCAGAAATTTCTCGTTTGGCTGCAGTTTTTTGTAGGCCGTCACTTCAGTTCCAATCCAGGAAACGCCAAAGGAATCATCCTGGTTGAGGAGCTTGCCATTTTGATCCAAAAATGTGAGTGAAAAGGAGTCTAGGTTGATTTCTACACGAAGGAGGCTGGTACTCAAAATCAACTTGTGTTCAAACTCTTCTAGATCGAAATCAACGGATTTAGGTTGAACTACCACCGAGTATGGATTGGACTCAAAGGACTTAAATCTGCTCGCTTGCACTCGGACAATTCCAGTATCAAAGACGGTGAGGTTAAAGGATGCAAACGTACTTTTTCCTGCTAGACCATCGGGGGTTTTGTTCCATTCCAAGACCTTTCCAAAGGCTTGGTGTCGAAAAGAATTTCGTGAAAAATTAGGGGCTGTATTGCTTTCGTTCATTCGTATGATTGATTGAATTCCCTTTAGGAACCGTGCTAAGTTAGAAACAATAATCAGGATAAAAATCAGTTTAGGCGAAATAGAAGCCCTTTTTCTAACTAGTAAAAAAGAAAATCTATTCAAATTTAAATTTTGCCCTATTCAATCGAATACACCATTGGTAAAGGAGTTATTTTTGCGAAGCTAGGACGAGGCAACTTAGGCGCTTGTTAAAAATTATGCAAGTCGTTCCTACTTAATTTAAGTACATTCAAGTAGTTTTAACCGGTATTCTGGCACTATTCAGATGCCGGTTATTTATTCAATCCCATTCTTCATGATTTTCTATTCAAGAATCCTGTTTTTTTTAATTTTTAGCTTCCTTTTTGGAGTAAAAGGAATGGCCCAAGTGACCACCGAGCCAGCTATTCCAAATGCCGGTGCCACAGTCAAACTAATTTACGATGCTTCAAAAGGAACCACAGGATTAAAAGATTGCAATTGTGATGTCTACATTCATATCGGTGCCGTAACAGCAGGACCTACCTCGACTACTTGGAATATTGTACCCTTTCAATGGGGGACAGCTGCTTCCGCAGCCAAAATGACCAAAGTAACCGGTCAGCCAAACATTTATACCTACGAACTTACCCCCAACTCGTTTTTTACGAACCCCAACAACCTGGCCATCTACCGACTTGGTCTTGTATTCCGAAATGCGGACGGAACCAAAGAAGGAAAGACCACAGCAAACGGAGATTTTTTTGTAGACCTTGCCCAAGGCTTTGATGTCAAATTTACTGCGCCGGAGGCTGTTGGATCTATTTCCTTCGAAGTAGGGCAGCAGTACACCTTCAAGGCATCTGCCACCGAAGCCGCAAATCTAAGTATGGAGCTGGATGGACAAAAAGTTGCCGAAGCTAGCAATGCTTTGGAGGTCACCTATAACTACACTGCCACCAAAGCTGGAAATTATAAATTGACGGTAAAAGCCGTTAAAGGAACGACCCAGGATACTCAAACTTTAGATATTGTTGTTTTTGCACCTTCTGAGGTGGCTGCGTTACCAGCAGGTGCCAAATTAGGAATCAACTACCTTTCTACCACCGAAGTGATCTTAGCTCTTCAAGCCCCTGGTAAAAGCATTGCCCATGTGATCGGGGACTTCAACGACTGGAAGGTGCTGCCCGAGTACCAACTCAAAAAAACCGCCAATGGCACCATTTTTTGGATCAAACTTTCCGGCCTTGTGCCCCAAAAAGAATATATTTTTCAATACCTCGTCGATGGGGACATCCGTATCGGAGATCCTTATGCTGATAAGGTCTCAGATCCATTCAATGACCAAGAAATCATTACTCAAAATAGACACCCTGGCTTATTACCTTACCCAGCAGGAAAGACAGAATTTCAGGCTTCCTTCCTCCAAACAGGACAGGTACCCTATGCCTGGAAAAATACCAGTTTCACAAAGCCTAAGCCAGAGGAACTCGTTGTATACGAACTTTTGGTACGTGATTTTGACACAAAAAGAACCTACCAAGCCGTTATTGACCGCTTGGATTACTTGAAAGAGTTGGGGATCAATGCCATTGAATTGATGCCGGTAGGGGAGTTTGAAGGAAACTTATCCTGGGGATACAATCCCTCTTTTTTCTTTGCTCCCGACAAATACTATGGCACCAAAAACGACCTCAAGCGCCTCATTGACGAGGCTCACGGCAAAGGCATTGCGGTGATTATGGACCTGGTGCTCAATCATGCTTTTGGGCAAAATCCCATGGTGCGCCTCTACAACGATGGAGACTATGGTGCACCTACGGAAGACAACCCCTGGTTTAACCGCGTTGCCAAGCACCCCTTTAATGTGGGCTACGACTTCAACCATGAAAGCGCTTATACCAAAGCCTTTGTGGATTCGGTCAACAATTACTGGCTCACCGAATACAAAGTAGATGGCATCCGCTTTGACCTTTCCAAAGGATTTACGCAGGTTAACTCGGGTTCAAATGTGACTAGTTGGTCTAATTACGACCCCTCTCGCGTCAAAATATGGAAGCACATTTACGACCGCATTAAGGCCAACCATCCGGATGCCTATGTGATCTTGGAGCACCTTTCGGTCAATGAAGAGGAAAAAGAGTTGGCCAACTACGGCATGCTTCTCTGGGGAAATATGAATGGAGCTTCTCGTAACCTTGCCAAAGGCAACAACGACAATATGGAATGGGCCTACTTCAAAAACCGCCAGTGGACCAAAAATGGGTTGATTGCCTACCAAGAATCTCATGATGAGGAAAGGGGATTTTGGGAAACAATGAATTTTGGAGCCACGAGTCCACTTAATCTAAAGAGTGTGGAAAATGCAGTGAACAGGCATCAACTGATGGCTGCCTTCTTTCTGGCTGTTCCTGGTCCTAAGATGATCTGGCAGTTTGGAGAGTTTGGTTATGACCTAGAGTTGAACAACGATCGCTTGGGAATCAAGCCTACTCGCTGGGAATACCTCAATAATCCAGATCGCCTTAGATTATCCCAGCTCTACAAGGAGATGCTCAGGCTGCGGGCAAAGTACCCGGTATTTAACTTTCCTAGCAATGCCACCCTCAACCTTAGCCCTTCGCAAAAGACTATTCACTTACAGCATCCTGACCTGCAGGTCTTTCTATTCGGCAACTTTGAGTTGGTGACACAAGGAAATCTATCCATCACCTTCCCCAAGACGGGAAAGTGGTACAACTATTTTACGGGCAAGGAATTGAATGTGACTTCAGCTCAGGTTTCTTTTGGCCTGCGACCCAATGAATTTCACTTGTTTACTGACAAGCCACTTCCTTTGCCACAGAAAGATATTCTGCAGGCCGATTTCATTACAAGTGTACCAGAAGAATTGGACGAAGATGGATTTGCTATCTACCCCAATCCTACCACTTCCAACGTAATGGTGGAATTGCCCAAGGAAATGGCTGGTGCTTCCTATCGAGTACTAGATGTTACTGGTAGGGTGGTTTTTGAAGGGAAAGGAAGTTCAAGCCTTCCGATTTTAGGCCTGGAATTAGCTGGAATTCAACCAGGGATATATATCTTTGAGGCATTTGATACCAAACGCGTACTTCATAAGCGGTTTATCAAGCAGTAATCAAACCTAAACACACTATGAAATTTAAACCTGGAGTAAAATACGGAGAAGAACTTCGTGATCTATTGGCCTATGCCAAGGAAAATGAGTTCGCCTTCCCCGCAGTCAATGTAATTGGTACCAATTCAGTGAATGCTGTTTTGGAAACCGCCAAAAAAGTAAACTCACCTGTGATCATCCAATTTTCAAATGGGGGAGCACAATTTTTTGCGGGTAAAGGTTTACCCAACGACAAGCAGCAGGCCAGCATTGCAGGGGGGATTTCTGGAGCTCACCATGTTCATCAAATGGCAGAAGCTTATGGCGTACCTGTAATTCTTCACACCGACCATGCCGCCTTGAAGTTACTGCCTTGGATTGATGGTTTGCTTGAGGCGGGCAAGGCCTATCACCAAGCATACAAAAGACCTTTGTATAGCTCGCACATGCTGGACCTTTCCGAAGAGCCATTGCACGAGAACATTGAGATTTCTACTTCTTACTTCCGGGAGTTTGTGAAGTTAGACATGGCGATAGAAATTGAGCTGGGTGTGACTGGGGGAGAAGAAGATGGCGTGGATAATTCGGATGTAGATTCATCCAAGCTGTATACGCAGCCAGAGGAGGTTGCTTACGCCTACGAGCACTTACGGGAAATCGGTGACCTTTTCACCATCGCAGCAGCTTTTGGAAATGTGCATGGAGTATACAAGCCAGGGAATGTAAGCTTGAAGCCGATCATTCTTAAAAATTCTCAAGACTACATCAACCAAAAATATGGTACTACAGGCAAGCCGCTTAACTTTGTGTTTCACGGAGGTTCTGGCTCTTCTCTGGAGGAAATCCGTGAGGCAAACAGCTACGGATCTATCAAAATGAATATCGATACCGATATGCAATGGGCCTCTTGGGAAGGTATTCTTAACTATTACAAGAAGAATGAGGGCTATCTCCAAAGCCAATTGGGTAATCCAGAAGGTACCGATAGCCCCAACAAGAAGTACTACGACCCTCGTGTATGGCTTCGCAAAGGGGAAGAGAATTTTGTCAAGCGCCTCGAGTTGGCCTTTGACATGTTGAATGCAGTAAATAGAAACTAATTCAATGGGCTTTTGCCTACTCCCAAAAGAGTGGCTTGGAAGAGTAGTGGAAAAGATCAACACCAAAATTCTAAAAAAGTCACTTGAAGCAGGTGACTTTTTCTTTTCACAAAAAGACTATGAAAAAATCCTTTTTAACCCCCATTTTTCTACTCCTTCTTGCGCACCTAGCGCAAGCGCAGGGAACGGCCCCACAGCCCAAAAACTATTGGCCCAATGCAGGGCTGACCTATGAGGTTTTTGTGCAGTCCTTCAACGACAGCAATGGCGATGGAATTGGCGACTTCAATGGCGTTACTGAGAAATTGGATTACATCAAGGAGTTGGGGGCCAACGCAATCTGGTTTATGCCCATTATGCCTTCTCCAACCTATCACAAGTACGATGTAACGGACTACAAGGCCGTACATCCGGACTATGGTACTATGGCTGATTTCAAAAAGCTCCTCGCCGAAGCCCACAAGCGGGACATCAAGATTGTCATTGACCTCATTATCAATCATACTGGAAGCGACCATCCCTGGTTTCAAGCCTCTAAATCAGGCCGAGAAAATGCTTTCAGAGACTACTACGTATGGGCACAGAAGGATACCATTGCTACCTACTTAAATAAGAAGACGATTACCCTTGATTCAGATAACATTCGTCAATGGCATGATCCAGGACAAGGCCAAGATTACTACTATGGATTTTTCTGGGGTGGTATGCCGGATCTAAATTTTGACTCACCTAAGGTTCGCGAAGAAATCGTTTCGATCGGCCGATTTTGGTTGGAAGAAGTGGGGGTAGATGGGTTCCGCTTGGATGCCGCAAAGCATATTTTCCCAGACGATCGTCCGCTAGACAACCATGCGTTCTGGAAGGAATTCAGAAAGGAAATGGAGTCCATCAAGCCAGATGTCTATTTGGTAGGTGAAGTGTACGATCGTAAAGAAATTGTAGCACCCTACTTACCCGGACTTCCTGCCCTGTTTAATTTCGACTTTCATTACACGATGATTGAGGCTTTGAATACGGAGAATGGTCAGTTGCTGTACCAAAAGCAAAAAGATGTGCTCGATTTTTACCAAGGGATTACGCCTGACTTTATTGATGCTACCTTTTCCTCCAACCACGATCAACCTCGTCTCTTGAACGACCTAAAGAAGGATCCTGCGAAGTACAAGCAGGCATTGGCGATCTTGATGACCTTTCCAGGGGCCCCTTATTTCTATTACGGTGAGGAGATAGGAATGCTTGGGCTCAAGCCAGACGAACAAATTCGAGAGCCTTTTCTTTGGGATAAAAAAGAAAGCGACGCCGGTAGAGCCACCTGGATTGTCCCTCAATACAGCACAGATGAGACAGTGGTACCACTTGCTCAGCAGCGATTAGATGCAACTAGCTATTTTAACCATTACAAAAAAGTGATTGCTTTGCGTCAATCCAATCCTGCCTTGGCAATAGGTAGCCTGGAGTCGGTTAAGCAAACCTATCCAAAGTCAGTGATGGCCTTTATTCGCCGAACTGCCAATCAGGAATTGCTAGTGGTACATTACCTGGGTAGCAAAGGTATGGAATTTCAAGTCCCAGAAGGCTTTAAATCTTCGATTTATGCCACCGAAGGGGTAACGGTGAAACAAGGGATCATGTACCTACCCCCGAACTCAAGTTTGATTCTAACGAAATAAAAAGAGGGGTCAAGGCCCCTCTTTTTATTTCTTAGGTAGACAAGATGTTGGCTATCCGTAAGTCTTCTTCATCCACTTTCTTATCATCTACAATTGCCTTGACTATTGGCGTATAGACCACCTTGTTGTTGATCAAGCCAGCCATCATGTCGTATTTGCCTTGTAGGAGGCCTTCCACGGCAGCAACTCCTAGTTTGGATGCGAGTACACGATCTAATGAAGTAGGTGAACCACCACGCTGCAAATGGCCCAAAATGGTGACTTTAATGTCGTAATGCGGAAGAAATATTTTTACTTCATCTGCGATTTGCTGAGCGGAACCACTTTTACCTCCCTCCGCGACAATCACAATGTTGGAAGATTTTTTTGCTTTAGATCTTGTCTTTAGTTTTTCAATAAGCGAGTCAATAGACGTTTTTCGCTCAGGAATTAAGATGGCTGCTGCTGCACTGCCAATGCCTGCATTTATCGCAATAAATCCGGCGTCTCTACCCATTACTTCCACAAAAAATAGACGGTCATGCGAGGTAGCCGTATCTCTAATCTTGTCAATGGCTTCGATGGCCGTGTTACAGGCCGTATCAAATCCGATGCTCAGGTCAGTACCCGAAAGGTCGTTGTCGATGGTGCCGGGAAGTCCCAACGAAGGAATTCCGTACTCTTCAAAGAATAAATGGGCTCCTGTTAGTGAACCATCTCCTCCGATCACTACGAGCGCATCGATGCCATGGCTTTGCAAGTTTTCAAATGCTTTTTTTCTACCTTCAGTGGTTCTGAATTCAGCACTGCGCGCAGATTTTAAGAAGGTACCGCCACGCTCTAATATATGGGTGATGTTTCTGGAATCCAGTTTTTTGATATCATCTTGGATCATTCCTTCGTAGCCACGGTAGATGCCATACATCTCTATCCCGTAAAAGAATCCCGCACGTACCACAGCACGGATAGCGGCATTCATCCCAGGAGAATCGCCTCCAGAGGTGAGTACCCCAATTTTTTTGATTGATTTAGGTTCCATAGGTTTGAGTCAAAGCTTTGAATAGAAGTGCTGCAGAGGCTGGATTGGTGGCCAGAGGAATGTTGTGTACATCACAAATTCGCATCAGCATCTGTACATCTGGCTCGTGAGGATGCTTGTCCAGCGGATCTCTAAAGAAGATGACTGCAGCTAGTTTTTTTTCAGCAGCAAGTGCCGCAATTTGAGCATCCCCGCCATAAGGTCCAGAGAGGAGGCATTCTACCTCGAACCCCGCCTTTTTGATATGAGATCCTGTCGTACCAGTAGCCACCAATTCAATTTCGCTACTGTGTAGGGCATCACTGAATCCTCTCAAAAAATGAACCATGTCGGCTTTTTTACCATCATGGGCGATTAAGGCGATTTTCATGAATTGTAGAGAAATAGGTTTGCTCCCAAAGTTAGGGAAATTTCAGTTTTTCTTTGATTTCCACACAAGGAATATGGATTCTTATTCTACAATGAATTTATTAGGTGTGATTTTCGGCCAGCATTAGCAAGAAAGCATATTCTAGGGCTATTTCCTTCAGCGGATTAAATCGTCCAGATGCTCCTCCATGTCCTGCCTCCATGTTGGTAAATAGCAAAAGGGTATGCTGATCAGTTTTCTGATCCCGGAGTTTCGCTACCCATTTGGTTGGTTCCCAGTACTGTACTTGCGAATCGTGCAGTCCAGAGGTGACTAAAAGGTGGGGATAGTTTTGGGCCATCACATTGTCGTAGGGGGAATAGGAGAGCATGTAATCGTAGTATGCTTTCTCTTTTGGGTTGCCCCACTCCTGAAACTCTCCAGTGGTCAAGGGGATAGTTTCGTCAAGCATGGTGGTGACCACATCCACAAAAGGCACATTGGCAATGGCACCGTGAAATAAATCCGGGCGCATGTTGATGACTGCTCCAACTAGCAACCCGCCTGCACTTCCACCCATGGCATAAAGATTTGCTGCTGAGGTGTAGTTTTGCTGGATAAGGTGCTCGGCACAGGCAGTAAAATCTGTGAAAGTATTTTTCTTTTTCAATAGTTTGCCGCCCTCGTACCAGGCTCTTCCCAAATCCTCCCCACCTCTGATATGGGCGATGGCAAAGACAAAGCCCCGTTGAAGTAAACTCAGTCGATTTGCAGAAAAATAGGCATCCATACTGTATCCATAGGACCCATAGGCATAGAGAAGTAGTGGCTGCTTGCCATCCTTATTGAAGGCGGATTTTTTGTATACCAAGGAAATAGGAACCAATACCCCGTCTGTTGCCTCGGCCCAGATGCGCTCCGAATGGTAGTCGCTCGGTTCATGACCGCCGACTACCTCTTGTTGTTTCAACAGCGTTTTTTGACGTGTGACCATGTCGTATTCGTAGACCGAACTTGGAGAAACAAGGGAATTGTAGACAAAACGAAGAAGATTGGTATCAAACTCAGGGTTGGTGCCCACATAGGCGGTGTAGGTTTCATCGTCAAAAAGTAGGGAATGCCCCATAGCTTCAGACTCCCAGGGCTGGATGTGAATTTGCGTCAATCCATTACTTCGCTCTTGCGTCACGAGGAATTTGGAAAACAAATCAAAATCTTCGAACAAGGTCTCTGGGCGATGTGGAATCACTTCGATCCAATTTTCTTTGCTTGGATTAGCGAGTGGAGCTTTGACTAATTTGAAATTTTGTGCTTGGTCATTGGTTCGGATGTAGAAAAAATTTCCAAAATGATCTGCTGCATATTCCAAGTGAGGTATTCGTGCCTGAAGCATCTGAAAAGAAGCAGCGGGTTGGTCTGCTGAGATAAACCGAATTTCAGAACTGATGGTGCTTTCCGAATGGATGAGGATGTATTTTTCCGATTTAGTTTTGTGAACTACACAGGAAAATTCCTCGTCCATTTCCTCGTAGATAAGTTGATCCGTGGAGGAAAGGCTACCTAAGATGTGCTTGTAAATTTGAAAGGAGCGTAGCGTTTCTGGGTCCTGTTTGGAGTAAAAAACACTTCTCTGGTCTGCTGCCCACACAAAATTACCAGTTACCTCAGGAATCTGATCCTTCAACATCTCCTGAGTTTCTAAGTTCTTAAATTGGACCGTATAAATCCTCCTCCCAACCTCATCGGCTGCAAAAGCAAGAATTTTTTGATTGGTACTCGTCGCAGCCTGGGCAACTTGGTAATAACTCTTGCCAATCGCGAGGGTATTGACATTCAAGATAATTTCTTCCAAGGCTTCTAGGGTACCTAGTTTACGACAGAATATTGGGTACTCACTTCCTTTTTCGTATCGAGTGTACCAGAAATAGCCAGACTTAAAGTAGGGAACACTTTCGTCCTGCTCCTTGATACGCCCTTTCATCTCCTCAAAAAGCTGGTTTTGCAACTCTTCGGTAGGTTTCATAACTTCCTTGAGGTACGCATTTTCAGCATTCAAGTAATCAATCACTTCTGGATTTTCCCGTTCATTCATCCAATAGTAGGGATCTTGGCGTTGGTGGCCGTGAATTTCAAGAAGATGTGGTTTTTTGGTAGCGGAAGGTGCTGGCATAGTCAAGTATTTGGATGCAAGGTTACTGAAATTTTAGAAATCTGTAGGGGAGACTAGAGATATAAAAAAGGGATCTTATGTTTTAAGTTTAGCGGCAGTTTTTCAGTCTGATCAAGCAAATTTTGAGTAATGGAGAAGAATTAAACCTGTAATTCTTGTATTTTGATTATGCTTAAACGGACTATTTTACTCTATTTTTACTTAATAATTTAAAATCATTTTCCATGTCTTTTTTACAACAGTTTAAAGAATTTGCGGTCAAAGGCAATGTATTGGACCTAGCCGTAGGCGTGATCATTGGTGCTGCCTTTGGCAAGATTGTATCTTCCTTTATCAGCGATGTGGTGATGCCCCCCTTGGGTTTGCTGGTTGGGGGTGTAGATGTCAAGTATCTCAGTTTAGTACTAAAAGAAGCAACAGTAGATTCAACGGGTGCGGTGGTTGAAGCCGTTACGCTTAACTATGGGATGTTTATCCAAAATGTAGTGGATTTTACCTTTATCGCATTGGTGATTTTTGTGGCTATTAAGGGAATAAATAAGCTGAGAGGCAAAGATGAAGATTCTAAGAAGGAGCCAGAGGCCAGCCCAACGGAAAAACTATTGGAAGAGATTCGAGATTTATTGAAAAAATAAAAGCTCCTTCAATCAAGAAGGAGCTCTTTCCTTATTTAAAGTTGGTTTAATTCCCCCTTTCTCGTCCTCGTTCGTACAGGTGTCGATTAAAGTCTTTGGCAATGTTTTGAAGTAGGAGTAGCTGTTTATAGGTCAGGACCTTAGCCGCTTCTGCCACAAAGATTTTTTCATCCTGAACCAACTTCTGCTGAATTTGAAGCTTTTGCTGAATTCGAGACTTGGCTTCCTCTTCGGTCATGTTTTCCACGCCCCTACTGAGGTCTCCCATGGTACGCATTGAGGCATCTCTCGATTCGGTAAAGGAATTGAATACGGGCCAAAATTTCTCTGCCTGCTCTGGTTTAAGGCTAATTCTTGTGGTGATGTAGGCGATCCGAGCGGTTTGAAGCCGTTCTGGATCTATCGCCTCACGACCACCGCCATCGCGCTGCCCCCATACATTTCCTGCTGCTAGCAAGCAAAGGAATAGGAGGTAAATTCGTATTTGTTTCATAGGGTTTAAAACCAAGTTTCTTCTTCTGTCCATAGTGGTTCTGATTTAGCGTATTCTTCTTCAATAATTTGATCTAAAAGTGCAT
>CAMDEU010000058.1 GCA_945897085.1 Spirosoma fluviale
ACTGAGTCGAGTCAGATCACGAAAGGCAAGCAACTTTTTGAGCAGCACTGTTCCTCTTGTCATCGCTTTGATCAGGATGCCATCGGACCAAACCTCAGTGGGCTTACTCGACAGGTGGAATCGAGTTGGATCCGTGCCTTTATCCAAAATCCTGCAGCGGCAATAGCAAACAAGGATTCACGCGCACTGGCTCTTTTGGAGAAATACCGTACGGAAATGCCGGGGTTTGCACAGTTGGCGGAAGGAGACCTTGATGCCCTATTGAGTTACTTGCATACGTTTTCAACGGCTCCTATCCCCATTTCTGGAGATACCACGGCCAACTTAATTCCAGAGAAAATTCAGGATTCAGGCATTCGTTTAGAGTTAGAGTTTTTTGCACAGTTGCCGCCGTCCGATTCTGTCGCTCCGCTGGCCAAGATGACTAAAATGGAGCCAATTCCGGGCACTACTCGCTTGATGATCAACGACCAACGGGTGGGATTGTATGAATTGGTGGACCAAAAGCCAGCTTTGTACCTTCCGCTGCTCAAATTGCGCCCCAAAATGGTCAGCAAACCGGGTTGGGCTACCGGGCTGGGAAGTTTCGCTTTTCATCCTGAATTTGCAAAAAACGGCCTGTTCTACACTTCACACACCGAGCCGGGTGGCACTGCCAAGGCAGATGTTGGCTATACGGATAGTCTAAAAGTATTTATGCAGTGGGTGCTGACCGAATGGAAGGCAGATGACCCGAAGGCAAGCGTATTTAAGGGAAGTAGTCGCGAGATTTTGCGCGTAAACAACTCCTCCCAGGCCCATGGCATGCAAGAATTGACCTTCAATCCCCAGGCAAAAAAAGGTGCTTCTGCGGATTATGGGCTCTTGTATGTGGGCTATGGGGACGGGGGCACGGCAGAAAATGGATTCCCAGAAATCTCCAATCACGGAGGCAAAGGAATGTATAGCAGCATTTGGCGTATTGATCCTCTTGGAAAAACAGGTAGAAATGGGCAGTATGGAATACCGACCTCCAATCCATTTTTTGGTAAAAAAGAGTTTGCTGGAGAGGTCTATGCCTACGGATTTCGAAACCCGAATCGGATTTTTTGGGACGAAAAGGGGCAACTGCATGCCACCGATATCGGGCAGCACAGCATCGAAGAGATCAACCGCATTGAAGCGGGGCAGTTTTATGGTTGGCCCATCCGTGAAGGAAGGTTTGCGATCAATCCTTATGGGAGCTTCCGCAGCTTGTATTCTTTGCCTGAGGACGACGCAAAATTTGGGGTAACCTATCCAAAAGTTCAATTGGAGCACGACGAGACGGTGGCCATTATCGGTGGATACACAGTTGCAGATGGACCTTTGAAGGGGAAGTTTGTATTTGGGGACGTGCCTTCCGGTAGGCTATTTTTTGTGGACCTGAATGTGGATAACTCTCAGGCACAAACTTGGGGGATTCGATACAAAGGCAAAGAACAATCCCTTCAGGCGCTCGTGGGTCAGGATCGAGTGGACCTAAAATTTGGACGAGACGCTGCGAATGGCCTGTATGTGATGAGCAAGACGAATGGAGGAGTGTATTGGGTAGTAGAAAAGTAAGAAATACGAGTTACGAAATACGGTGGAAATAGAGTAGAAATAGACTCCCCTTCGCTTCGTGAAATAGGTTGGAATACGTAACTCGTATCATCACGAATATGTCTCGCCTGCCTGCCGCGGCGGGTAGGGTACTTTGTATAATCTTGCTACCTGATACTAGTTACTTGATACTCCCCACCTACTTTTCTACTATTTTTTTTATGTCAGCAGGCGAATACCCAACAGACTTCAAGGTCTTGTGGTCGCCCTCGCGGAAGACCAAATACAAATCGCCCTCTTTTTCGTAGAAACTAGGCGTGCCCTTGGCCTCGTAATGAGCCACGGTTGCCTTGGCTTCGTCCTCCGTTTTGCAGGCCTTACTCATGTTGGAGCGCTGCACCTCATCAAAAAGTGCCTTAAACTTTTCCCCCAAGCCAAACTCTAAGATGGCACCCGAAAGGACGTACTGCAAATCGCACAGCGCATCCGCAATCTCAACCAAGTCTTTGTTTTCAATGGCTTCCTCTAATTCCTTCAACTCCTCGGCGAGCAAGGACACGCGCAGCGCGCAGCGGGTCTCCGAAGGAATGGTTGGTACAGGTAGAATAGGGTGCTTGAAGGTCTCGTGAAATAAGGCAACGGAACTGAGGGACTTTGGATCTTGCATGGGAAAAGAAATCGTATGGAGAAGGATAGAAAAAGAAAATTCAACAAATTAGGTAGTGGCTGCCGCAAAACGATCGGCTACCGCCTTCCAGTTGACCACCTTCCAAAAGGCAGTTACGTAATCGGGGCGTCGGTTTTGGTAATGCAGGTAGTAGGCATGCTCCCAGACATCCAATCCCAAAATTGGGGTTCCCTTCACCTCGGCGATGTCCATCAAAGGATTGTCCTGGTTGGGGGTCGAACTTACGACAAGCTTGCCGCTGACGTCCACGAGCAGCCAGGCCCAGCCCGAACCGAATCGGGTCTTGGCAGCGGTTTCAAACTGGCTCACAAAAGCTTCGTAACTCCCAAAGGAGGTTTTCAAGGATTTTAAAAGCGCTCCTTCCGCGGCGGGCAGGCCTCCTTCTGTAGGGGCCCCTAGAATACTCCAGAAAAGTTCGTGGTTGTAATGTCCCCCTCCATTGTTTCGCATTTTGGCGCTGTACTTGGAAATGGAACCGAGTACCTGTTCCAAAGGCTGCGCCGTATCTACGCCCTCTTCCTTGGCAGCATCCCGAAGGTTGCTCGCATAAGCGGCCGCATGCTTACTGTAGTGGATTTCCATGGTCCGCGCATCGATGTGCGGTTCCAGGGCGGTGTAAGCATAAGGCAAAGGAGTTTGGGTAAATCCAGTGCCGACTACTTGCTGAAGCGGTTGAGCAAGAAGGTCTGAAAATGCCGTGCCCAATAGGCCGACGGTAAGGCCAGTTTTGGTGGTGGTGGCTAAAAATTCTCTTCGACTAGGATTACTAGGATTAGTTTTCATGGTAGGGAGGGATTGGATTACGAATCTACACTATTTTGGAAAAATGTACATGCTTGCGTCGGATTAACGGCATAAACGAAGAGGGGGTTTCCTTTTCAGACAAATGCGTAACTTTGTGGTTTATTGAGAAGTACATTTACTTACTTTCAAGCGATGGGCGCTCCACAGGAAATTTCCTTTTTCAAGTACCAGGGCACAGGCAACGACTTTGTGATGGTGGACGATCGTATTGAGCATTGGGATCTTGGAAATTTGGACCTCATCACAGCTCTTTGTGATCGAAAGTTTGGCATTGGTGCCGACGGCTTGATTCTGATTCGTGCGCATGCGGACTATGATTTTGAGATGATTTATTTCAATGCAGATGGCAGCCAGAGTTTTTGTGGAAACGGCGCCCGCTGTGCCGTAGCTTTTGCTTCTTTTTTAGGGATGATTTCCGAAAAAACCCTTTTTCTCGCCATCGATGGTCCCCACGAAGCACGAATTGCAAGGGGAGAAGTGTCTCTGAAGATGGCCAAGGTATCCCACATTTCCGAAAGTTTAGGCGATGCATTCGTGCACACAGGATCTCCCCATCACGTACGCTGGGTGGAGCAACTCGAAGATTATCCTGTCCTGGAGCAAGGACAATTACTTCGTCACAACCCTTGCTATGCGCCAGGAGGCAGCAATGTCAACTTTGTACAAAAGATCAGCGATAAAGAGATTTTCGTGCGCACGTTTGAGCGCGGCGTAGAAAACGAAACACTTTCCTGCGGTACCGGCGTGACGGCCGCCGCCCTTGTTTGCGGAGCACTTACCCAACAAAAAAGCATCCAAATCCGTACCCTTGGGGGGAATTTGCGGGTGACCTTTGCCGGTGATGCCCAAGAGGGATTTGACAATATTTGGCTAATAGGTCCTGCCCAGCAAGTATATGTAGGACAGATTCAGTTACCCAATTTCTAAAGATCCTTGTGAATTACACGGGGTCAAGGAGTATCAATTCTAAAAAAAGCACGTATTTTTAAGTCCCCAAAAAGGGGTACAGACACAATAGTATGCTAGATTTTATTGCAAAAGGATTGGCCAAGATTTTTGGGACTAAATCCGACAGAGATATCAAAGAATTGCTTCCACGAGTAGGGGAGATCAACCAGATTTTTGCAGGCTTAGCCTTCCTTTCGGATGAGCAGCTCAGGGAAAAAACACAGTCTCTCCGTGCCCGCATCAACGAGCACCTCAAGGAAATAGACGATAGTATCGCGGACATCAGAACCCAAATAGGGGCCTTGCCTGCTCAGGCAGTACACCAAAAAGACCAACTCTTCAATCAAATCGATGGCCTAGAGAAGGATCGCGACACTGAATTGGAAAAGGTTTTGGACGAGGTGATGCCTACCGCTTTTGCCGTAGTAAAAGAAACCGCTAGAAGATTTAAGGAAGTAGGAAAGCTGGAAGTAACCGCCACCCATCGGGATCGGGAACTCGCCGCTACCAAACCCAATGTGCAGATACAGGGAGATCAAGCCATTTGGCACAACAAATGGATGGCAGCAGGCACCGAAGTGATCTGGGACATGGTTCACTACGACGTGCAGTTGATTGGCGGCATGGTGCTCCACAAAGGAAAAATCTCTGAAATGGGGACCGGAGAAGGAAAAACGCTTGTGTCTACCCTTCCCGCTTACCTAAATGCCCTTTCTGGACGTGGTGTACACTTGGTCACCGTCAATGACTACCTAGCCAAACGTGACTCCGAATGGAATGCTCCTATATTTGAATTTCATGGACTTACCGTCGACTGCATCGACAAGTACCAGCCCAACTCCCCTGCGCGGAAAAAAGCCTATGCCAGCGACATCGTTTACGGAACCAATAATGAATTTGGCTTCGATTACCTCCGTGACAACATGGCCCGCGAGGCTGAGGACTTGGTGCAAGGCAAGCACCACTTCGCGATGGTCGATGAGGTGGACTCCGTCTTAATTGACGACGCGCGTACGCCTTTGATTATCTCTGGGCCGGTGCCTAGGGGGGATGTGCATGAGTTTGACCAGATGAAGCCCCGCGTGGCCACCTTGGTGGAAGAGCAACGCAAGTTGGTGCAGGGATTTTTGACTACAGCGAAAAAAGCGATAGCCGACGGCAACGAAAAAGAAGGTGGGCTAGCCCTCTTCAGAGCTTACAGAGGGATTCCCAAGTACAAGCCCGTGATCAAGTACCTCTCTGAACCAGGAATTCGCGTGATTCTTCAGAAAACAGAGAACCACTACCTTCAAGACAATAAGCGCAACATGCCTGAGGCAGACGAGCCGCTCTTGTTTACCATTGACGAAAAGACGAATGTGATCGATCTGACCGACAGAGGCATAGAGACCATGACTTCCAAGAATGAGGATCCGAGCTTTTTTATTCTACCAGATATAGGAATTGCTTTGGACGAATTGGAAAAAAGCAGCTCCTTGAACGAGACCGAAAAGTTGGCGCGCAAGGAAGAGGTGATCAAAGACTACGGCGTCAAAGCCCAGCGGATCCATACGGTCAACCAGCTGCTCAAGGCCTACAACATGTTTGAGCGCGACACGGAGTACATCCTTGTGGATGGAAAGGTGAAGATTGTGGACGAGCAAACGGGCCGTGTAATGGAGGGAAGACGCTACTCCGATGGGCTGCACCAAGCGATTGAAGCCAAAGAAAATGTAAAGGTAGAGGATGCTACGCAAACCTATGCGACCATCACCCTTCAAAATTATTTCCGCATGTATCACAAGCTAGCTGGCATGACGGGTACTGCCGAAACAGAGGCAGGGGAATTTTGGGAAATCTACAAGTTGGACGTGGTCGTCATCCCTACCAATAGAGGGGTCATCCGCCAAGACCGTGAAGACAAGGTATACAAAACCGTACGTGAGAAGTTCAACGCCGTTACGGATGAAATCAATGAGCTCGTGGCCCAAGGCAGACCGGTACTTGTGGGAACTACCTCGGTAGAAATCTCCGAGGTACTGAGCCGTATGCTGACCTTGAAAAAAATCAATCACCAGGTTTTGAACGCGAAGCAGCATGCCCGTGAAGCGGAAATTGTGGCCGAAGCAGGCAAGCCTGGAACCGTGACTATTGCCACCAACATGGCAGGTAGAGGTACAGATATCAAGTTGACCCCAGAATCTCGAAAGGCAGGAGGTCTGGCAATCATCGGTACGGAGCGACATGAATCTCGCCGCGTAGACCGTCAGCTTCGAGGCCGTTCTGGCCGTCAAGGGGACGTGGGCTCCTCCCAGTTTTTTGTATCCCTAGAGGACAGCTTGATGCGTCTTTTTGGTTCGGAGCGTATTGCAAAGCTGATGGACCGAATGGGTCTAGAAGAAGGAGAAGTGATCCAACACAGCATGATCACCAAGTCTATCGAGCGCGCACAGAAAAAGGTGGAGGAAAACAACTTTGGAACGCGAAAGCGCCTCCTTGAGTACGACGACGTGATGAACTCCCAGCGGGAGGTGGTCTACAAGCGTAGAAGAAATGCACTTAAAGGAGATCGCCTAGAACTAGATATCCTTAACGTCCTCTTTGACGTGTGCGAAGGCTTGATCGCGGTGGGTAAATCCTCAGCCGATGCGGAAAACCTACGGATGAACATCTTTACTTCCCTGGGGGTTGATTTTTCTATCACGGATTCTGATCTAAAATCCAAAGATGGGGGTAAGCTTACCCAAGAGCTCTATGCCCTTGCTTTTGACTTTTACCAAAAGAAGAATGCACAGATAGCCCTAACAGCTCTCCCGGTGTTCAAGAATGTGCAGGAAGAACGAGGCGGTACCGTCAAGGACATTATGGTGCCCATCACGGACGGGGTCAAGCAAATTGGGGTGGTGTGTAACTTAGAAAAAACCCTGCAAAATAATGGGCAAGAGCTCGTTCGCGCCATTGAAAAGAATGTTTCGCTTGCGATCATTGACCAAAATTGGAAGGAACACCTTCGGGATATGGATGACTTGAAGCAGTCTGTTCAGAATGCAGTGTACGAACAAAAAGATCCGCTCTTGATATACAAGTTTGAGGCCTTTGAGATGTTCAAGCGCTTTGTCGGTAAACTCAATGAAGACATGACGACCTTCCTTACCCGTGCTGACCTGCCCAAGCAGGATCCTGCACAGGTGCAGCAAGCGCCGCAACAACAGCGTGCTTCGGAATCACGTGTCCAAGCTTCCAAAGCAGAGGCTGGAAGTAGCCTTAATCCAGGGGCTACCAGAGCTGTTGCAGCAGCAGCAGGTAGACCCACCCCCGATCCAGTTACGCCTCGAAAGGTGGGGAAGGTTTATGGAAGAAATGACAAGGTTTCGGTGCAATTCCGAGACGGCAGCAGCAAGTTGGATGTCAAATACAAGAGTGTAGAACAAGACATCGAAAATGGAAATTGTGTAGTTATAGAAAGGTGATGCCTATGAAAAATTTTTGGATCTTAGGAATCGTACTTTTGTTTTGGGCTTGCAAAATCAGCACTGGGCTTACCCAAGTTGTAGCGGTGGACTATTCCAGTTACAAAGAAGATTTGAGTGGAACTCTTCCCGAATTTCCTGATTACAAGCAGGCATTGCAGGAGGTAACCCCTGCCTTGCCAACCTCTTCCCAGGAGGTGGATGCGGTGCTCGAGCAAAAGCTGCGCAAGAATTACGATAAAGTAAAGGCAGAGCCCTATTTCAGTGGGTTTACGGTTCTTGTCTACTCAGGAGTAGACCGAAACGAAGCCTTTAAGACTAAAGATGCGCTTTCGGTTTTATTTCCAGACTTGAGCCCAGAAATGCAATACCAGCAGCCCCGCTATCTTGTGAAGGTGGGAAGCTATGGGTTTAAAATTGAAGCTCAACCCGTCTATTACCAACTCAAAACCCAATTTCCAGCATCGCGCATAATTCAAGATCGGTTTTTAAGGAAAGAGTACACCACATCAACCCCCTCTAATGCTCAAGGACAGAATTAAATCCCTGGCACAAGCCTACAAGCAGGAGGTCATTGCCCTCCGTCGCCACCTTCACAGCCATCCGGAGCTGTCGTTCAAGGAATTTCAAACTGCAGCTTTCGTTGCGGACAAGTTGAAAGAAATCGGCATTACCCAGATTGAGTCTAAAGCAACAACAGGCTGGTGTGCACTAATTGAAGGAAAAAATCCAGGAAAAAAGGTAGTGGCCCTTCGCGCGGACATGGACGCCTTACCGATCATTGAAGCGAATGAGGTGCCTTACAAATCGCAAAATCCAGGAGTCATGCATGCCTGTGGCCACGATGCGCATACTGCGGCGTTGCTAGGAGCAGCAAAAATCTTGCATGAGGTCAGAGACCAGTTTGAGGGGACGATCAAGCTAATTTTCCAACCTGGAGAAGAAATCATTCCTGGGGGAGCTTCCCTAATGATCAAAGATAAGGTGCTTGAAAACCCTCGTCCCAATTCGATTCTTGGACAGCATGTCATGCCCATGATTCCTGCCGGTAAGGTGGGCTTTCGTTCGGGCCTCTACATGGCAAGTACGGATGAGCTGTACCTTACCATCAAAGGGAAGGGAGGGCATGGAGCCATGCCTGAAACCTTCATTGACCCAGTATTGATTTCCGCACACCTTTTGGTGGCCCTACAGCAGATTGTCAGCCGTGTAGCCAATCCCAAGACCCCTTCTGTTCTTTCCTTTGGACGGGTGGAAGCCTTGGGAGCCACCAATATCATTCCAAACGAGGTCAAGATTCAGGGGACTTTCCGCACCTTGGATGAAGCCTGGAGGGCCAAAGCACATGAAAAAATGCGACAAATTGCCGAAGGAATCGTGGAGGGAATGGGGGGACAACTCGATTTTGAAATCCGGAAGGGCTATCCTTTTCTAAAAAATAATCCTGAATTGACTGCGCGATCCGTTGCCGCAGCAGAAAACTATTTGGGGGCGGAGAATGTGCTTGATCTTGATATTTGGATGGCTGCCGAAGACTTTGCCTATTTCTCTCAGGAGATTGATGGCTGCTTTTACCGGTTGGGCACGCGCAACGAAGCCCGAGGAATCACTTCAGGTGTGCATACGCCTACCTTTGACATTGAAGAGGAAGCTTTGGAGATCGGCGCGGGGCTCATGGCCTGGTTGGCGGTATCTGAACTGGCTTCTACCTAACAGACTATTCTACTTCCTATTATGAAAAGAATCTATTCGCTTTCACTCGCCTTTGCCCTTACCCTAGTGTTCACCTTAGGAGCTTCTCAGGCCTTTGCCTGGGGGCAATTGGGACACTACCTGATTGGATTGATGGCCGAGAAGCAGCTTAAAAAATCCACCCTTAAAAAAGTGGAGAGCCTGCTGCACCCGGTTTCACTAAGCAAAAGTGGCACTTGGATGGATGACATTCGCTCCGACAAAAGCTACGATTACGCGACCACCTGGCATTACCTGAACAGTAAAAATGGGGAGTACGATTCCAACACGCAGGAAAAAACTGGAGATGCCTACGAGGCCATTCAGCGAATCAAAGCAGAGCTCAAAAAAGGGGGATTGGACCCTAAAACGGAAGCTGAAAAGTTGAAAATGCTTATCCACATGGTGGAGGACATTCACCAGCCGCTGCACGTAGGCACGGGTACGGATAAGGGAGGCAACGATGTGAAAATTGAGTTTTTTGGGCAGCCGACCAACCTCCATGCCCTCTGGGATAGTGGCATGATCGATCGCCAAGGGATGAGTTACACCGAATTGGGAGCCGAATTGTACCGTCGCATGACGCCTCAACTGCAAGCAAAGTATCGATCTGCAACGATGCAGGATTGGCTCAAAGAAGCGGTGAGTTATCGGCCTCAGGTATATAATCTTCCAGAAAATAAAAAGATCAGCTATCCCTATTTGTACCAGAATTTCAGCATTGCTGAGGAGCGTTTGATTGCTGCAAGCATACGTTTGGCGCAGGTATTGGAGGAGATTTATCCGTAACTTATTTTTGCCGGCTTTGGAACTCTGCAGCGGCGCTGTCTAAAAATTCCACAAATGCAGCAATGTCTGTGTTATAGCTTCTTGGAGTAGCTACTAACTGCTCTTGGTGGTCCAAGATGACATAGTAGGGCTGGGCGTTGTTGTTGAATCGGGTGATCTGGAAGTCGGCATTTTGTTTGCCCAAGGTTTTTTTCTCCTTGCCATCGTAGCTGGAGGTATACCACTTGGACTCTGGAAGCTCGAGCCGCTCGTCGATGTACAAGGCCACCATCACAAAGTCTTCCTTCAAGCGCTTCATCACTTGAGGATCCGCCCATACATTCTCTTCCATCTTGCGACAGTTCACACAGCCGTGGCCGGTGAAGTCAATGAGCAGGGGTTTTCCTTCTCGCTTTGCAGCAGCAAGGGCTTGTTCGTAGTCGAAGTAACCAGGGATGCCATGCGGGATTTTGAGTAAGTCACCGTACAACACCACTTCCGTAGAGGAGGGGGATGCTTCGCTGCTTGTAACACTTCCAGTAAGGCTAAATTGTTGGGTAGTCAGTGGTGGCAAATAACCGCTCAGTGCCTTGAGTGGTGCTCCCCAAAGCCCAGGAATCATGTAGACCACAAAGGTAAACGTGACTAAGGCGAGCAGGAGTCTGGGTACCCCGAGGTGCTCCATCTTGGAGTCGTGCGGAAGTCTGATTTTTCCCAGCAGGTAAAGCCCCAAGGCAGAGAAGATGACGATCCAAATCGCCAAGAAAATATCTCGATCCAAGATGCCCCAATGGTAGACCAGGTCGGCGATGGAGAGGAATTTGAAGGCCAAGGCCAATTCCAAAAATCCCAAGACCACTTTAACAGTATTCAGCCAGCCCCCAGACTTTGGAAGGCGCTGCATCCATTCAGGGAAGATGGCAAATAGGGTAAAGGGAATGGCAAAGGCCAATCCAAAGGAAAACATGCCCAAGACGGGCTTCACCAGTTCTCCGCCTGCGGAGGAAATCAAGATGGAACCGACAATAGGTCCGGTGCACGAGAAGGATACGAGCACCAAGGTAAAGGCCATAAAGAATACGCCTCCAAGCCCTCCTTTTTCTGCTTTTGCATCTATTTTGTTGACAAAGCTAGAAGGCAGGGTGAGTTCAAACATCCCCAAAAAGGCCAAGGCGAAGACTACAAAAATGGCGAAGAAAAAGACATTGGGAGCCCAGTGGGTAGCCAACCAGTTTGCAAACTCGGGCCCCTGAATAGCGGCCACGGCTGTGCCGGCGATAGTATAAATGCCAATAATCGAAATGCCGTAGATAAACGCCTGCCGTATGCCTTCGGATCGTTTTTTAGCTCTTCCTGTAAAGAAACTGACGGTCATCGGGATCATGGGAAATACGCATGGGGTGATCAGCGCAGCGAGTCCAGCCAAAAA
>CAMDEU010000059.1 GCA_945897085.1 Spirosoma fluviale
GCCCGAAACATGGTTTTAAGTCGATTAAACTCGATGTTTAGCTACCTAATGAACCTCCCTGAATACCAGCTATCATGAAGAGAAGGGAATTTTTACAAACATTTGGACCGGCAGGGATTGTTTTTCCTGCCTTAATCAATGGCCTTACCTTTAAGGCTTTTGCAGAATCCCCATTGGTATCGGCACTCACCCAAGCTCCTACTGAAACGGATCATGTTTTGGTCATCATCCAACTCAATGGAGGCAACGATGGCTTAAATACTGTGATTCCCTTTGATCAATACGACAAGTTGGCCAATGCACGTTCCAACATCATTCTCCCTAAGAACAAGCTACTCAAACTCAATGGGACCAGCTTCACGGGACTTCACCCCTCCATGACGGGCTTGCAAACCCTATTCAATGAGGAAAAGTTACAAATCATTCAGTCTGTTGGTTACCCACAGCCCAACTTCTCACATTTTAGAGCCACAGACATTTGGATGAGTGCCTCCGAGTCCAATCAGTATGTCAACTCTGGCTGGACCGGACGTTATTTGGCTGAAGAATATGAAGGATTTCCTACCGGTTATCCCAATGCAGTGATGCCAGATCCATTGGCTATTCAAATCGGATCCTTCGTCTCGCCTGCTATGCAAGGACCCTCTGTCAATATGGGAATGGCGATTTCTGACCCGGTAAATTTCTACAACCTCATCAATGGTATCCAAGGAGCCTCTCCGAATACTCGAGGGGGAAAAGAGCTTACCTACATCCGTCAAGTGGCTCAGCAGACCACACAATATGGAGCTGCAATCAAAAATGCTGCTGCCAAAGTAACAAAACAGTTTTCTGGATATCCTACTGGAAATTCCCTAGCAGACCAGCTGAAAATTGTTGCACGACTAATTGCAGGCGGGCTAAAAACACGGATTTACATGGTCAGTATGGGAGGATTTGATACCCATGCCCAGCAAGTTATTGCCTCTGCCACCGATACGGGTGCCCATGCCTTGCTTCTGAAAAGGGTCTCTGATGGGATAAAAGCTTTCATGGATGACCTTACCTTCCTAAATGCGCAGAAGCGTGTGATTGGGATGACTTTCTCAGAATTTGGACGAAGAATAAAGTCCAATAGTAGTGGCGGTACAGATCACGGAGCTGCCGCACCCCTGTTTGTTTTTGGCAATTATGCGAAACCTGACATTTTAGGAAATAGTCCTGAAATCCCGCTAATAACCTCCGCCTCCGATAATGTGCCCATGCAGTATGATTTTAGGTCGGTTTATGCATCCATACTAAAACAGTGGTTTTGTGTTCCGGATATCACCTTGGAGAACGTGATGTTGAAAAATTTTCAAAACCTTCAAGTCATCAAAAGCTCTGCACCTTGCATGTCAAGCAATGCTGATGTTTTCCCAGTAAGCGAGACCACGCTTACATTGACCAACTATCCAAATCCATTCCAGCAATCCACTACCCTATCGTACCAAACCCAAGGTGGGTATGCATTGATCCAGATTTTTTCAACAGAAGGGAAGCTAATTAAAACACTGCTTGACAAGGAAGTTAGTCCTGGTAACCATAAAATTACGTTTGAGAATGAGGGTTATGCACCTGGGATTTATTATGCACGCATGCAAAATAACAACCAGCAAATTACACGAACAATGCTCATAGGAAGGTAAGAAAGGTCATTTAACGTACTTTTTTCAGGCTGTTTTCACCTAGTTTGTAGACCATAGTCCACACCGAACCTAGGGCCGATTTCTTCAAATTAGGCTCCTTCCCTTCCCCCATCAGGTGTAGCTGGTCGGTATACCAAATGATTTCCAATGGGAAGGTTTTATCCAAAAATTTCCATCCCGTAGTCAGGGGCTTTACCTGGCTAGTTACTGTAGCGCCTGACAAAAGTTGATTTGGGAAATCGGGTTGAATAGCGAGTGAACGAGCCACACCGATGACATCACATGCACACGAAGCCAGTGCCTCCTCCATTCCTTGTAGGGAACGAAAGCCCCCAGTAAGCATTAGCGGAGAGGAGACTAACTTTCGCACCTCCTCACAATAGTCTAAAAAGTAAGCTTCTCGAGCTTGGGTGGAAGCTTTTACTTTGGCTCCCATCATAGCAGGCGATTCGTAGGTACCCCCCGATATTTCAATCAAATCCATCCCTAGTTCCGACAACTTCTTAACGACTCCCATCGAATCCTCTTGGGTAAAACCACCTTTTTGAAAATCGGCGGAGTTGAGTTTAATTCCTACTGGAAACGCATCACCAACCGCTTCTCGAATCGCTTTGTACACTTCCGTTACAAAGCGCATCCGATTTTCAAGGCTACCTCCCCATTGGTCGTTTCGTTGGTTGTGTGTAGGTGATAAAAACTGGCTCACCAAATACCCATGCGCACCATGGATCTGTACTCCGGTAAATCCACTTTCTTGACAAACTTTTGCGGCATAAGCAAAGCGTGCAATGATGTCGAATATTTCCGATTCAGTAAGTGCCCTTGGTGTATTGAATAAGCGATCCAAAGGCTTTTTGAGTGGTATTGCCGAAGGTGCTACAGGCTGCTTGCTTAGAAATTTTGGGGATTGTTTACCAGGATGATTGAGCTGTACCCAGATATGAGTCCCTTCTTTTTTGCCTGCGGCTGCCCAAAGTGGCAAATTCGGATCTTGAATTCTTTGTTCAATAACCACATTGTGCGCTTCTCCCAAGGCAAATCGATCCACCATCACATTTCCCGTAATCAACAGCCCTATTCCTCCTTCTGCCCATCGGGCATACAGTCGATTAAACTTCTCATTGGAAGTATAGCCACGGGAACCCATGTTTTCACTCATGGCGGATTTGCCTAATCGATTTTTTAATGTAGCCCCACAAGGGAGTTGAAGTGTTTCAGTTAATTTGGTAGACATGGTGAATTTGGTCGGTATTTGTTCTGAAAGCACGAGTATACCCAATAAATAAAGAAGTAACAAAGCTGAAACTCCTTTAAATCCAATGAGACCTGACGGCAGACAGGCCTCCCGACCGTCGCGGCAAAGGATGCTTATTCTTTTTTTATTCTCACAAAGACGCAATTGGGGCAACTCCCTCCCGATATGCATCGGGACAGGCTCTTACAAGGGGCAGGTGCCTGTCCCGCAGACTTGCGGGAGGGATTATTTAGTTCTCGCAAAGACGCAGAGCCTGCCTGTCGGCAGACAGGCCGCAAAGAAATAGTTCCCAATTCTTTGCGCCTTCCCTACTTTGCAGCCTGCCCCGCAGAATTGCGGGTCCGCCGCGGCGGATTTTTTTTCGCGCAGAGACGCAGAGGCGCAAAGGAGTTGTGGTCCACTCGGTATGACTTCCGGAGGCCTTTGCGGCTTGGCGAGCCTTTCTCGTCCGCCGCGGCGGATTTTCTTCTCACAAAGACGCAGAGACCTGCCCGCCGAGGTGGGCGCAAAGAAATTGCGGTCTGCTCGGTTTGACTTCCGCAGGTAGGGAACCAGCTAGGAAGTGCCAGTCATGTTCCAAAACTCCATGTTGCAAAACTTGTCATTCTTTATACTTTTTTGGAATAGCTTTTAGCGGTTTAATTTTTATGTTTCGATAATACAATTCCGCTCCCTCAGACTGTAAGGCTATGGTACCTTTAGTGAGGGGGATAGGTTGACCATTTTCTATTTTGCGAGAATTATAAAGACGCATCACCACTTTTCCATTTACGATGTGGATACTGCTATCTCCCGAGCAAATTACCTCAACCGTGTTCCACTCGCCATTTGGTTTTTCTTTCTCCAAATCAGTGATGATACGGCGTTCTGACATTTTATTTGAAAATACCTGTGTGCGTAAGGGTGCATCAGGATGGTAAAACCACCAATCGGAAGTATCTGACTTAGCTGCAGGTATATCTATCGTAACATCACCTGTTGGCCAATAATCGCCAGTATCCCCCTCTTGAATTTGAGATTCTTGACCTGGGTGCCAGCTGCGATCAGTACTTCCTTGTTCCCCGAAACCATGATAAATTAAGCCCGCATCTCGGACCATCTGAAGCCTAGGTTCCCATTTTTTTTGCCCCCATTTGAATTCCAACTTGATATGGTAATTTTCAAATTCTTCCATGAAAGTTAGCGTCCCAAACACTTGTCCACTTACACGAATGGCTGGTTGACCCTCTTCCGTTACTATAGAATAAACATTCAGCGGATCGTTATTTATGCCAAAGTCCTTGGTATATTTTCCATTATCGTCTTTGGGCAAGTCTATTCCTTGGTTGCTTTGATGTGGCACACCCAAGTATTTTGTCCATCCATTAAATGTATTTCCATCAAAGAGGTTACGCCATTGGGCTTTTGCTGAACCTTGATTAAGGAAAAAACACAGGCAGCTTACAAAAAGTATTTTCTTCATCATTTCATAGTCTTTTGATTGCATTCCAGTTTTCTTAGTTGGGTTAATCTCCCAAGGAATGTACTTTACTACAATGTAACTTGGCTTTTGGATTAACCAAAACCTTTAGTTGGTTTTTGATGATTTCAAGTCTTAAATGAATCCATTCGGTAAGTCTTTCAACGGGTATTAAAGGAGTTATAAAACTGGAACTCTTTTTATTCCAATGAGACCTCCCGCAATCCGCCGCCGCGGACAGGACGAAGAGACACAAAGGAATGGTTCCCGAAATTCTGTCAGACAGGTCCTTGGTGTCTTTGCGACTTTGCGCGCCTTATTTTTTTTTCTCGCAAAGACGCAGAGCCGCAAAGAAAGATAAGGCTCTTAAAAACTTTCTGCATTGGGAAAATGTAAATTTTTGTACCAGAGTGGGGTAATTCCACCAAAATACACGCGGTGTCACCAGAAGAAAAGTGATTTTAAAATGGATAGCCAGTGGTGGATTTGTAGGATGCTAAGTTTTTCAGAAAAAAACACCTAGCAGGCTTTCAAAAACGAAAAGATTTAGCTGCACATTTAAATCAGCACAAATATCATTTATATGTCACAAAGTCGGAGAAAATTTTTAAGCATATAGATTTCTTGCAAACTCTCCATAAAATGAATTAATAACTGCTTTAAAATTATCTTCTAGTTAAGTTTTAGGTGCGGGCTATACTATGTTCACAAATTACCTGAAATTTAAGGTAAAAAGGAATGAAATTTGGTCCATTTACTTATTTAGCAGAAAAAGGAATTGAGGTAAACGGGAGATTGCTGAAGACAATCCAACTGAAAAAAGGTCATTTAATCTACCAGCCACCTCAGCTGATCACTCCGATATTTGAAATCGTAAGCGGAGCTGTAAAAATAGGTTCCTATTCTCCTGAAGGGAATGAAGTCTGCTGTGACATTCTCAGACCCGGGGATTTTTTTGGTAATCTTCATTACCTTAAAGTGCAATTTTCAGAATTTTCCAAAACCCTTACTTCTACCGAACTCAGGGTCTATGACGCTGATTTTTTTAAGCAATTGGTCGCAAATCAGCCAAAGCTTGCAGAATGGTTTTTCAAGGAACTAGTCATCCGCTGGTGCCGAGCGGAAAATCGATTGTACACGATTAGAATTTTGAAGCCGGAAGAGAAAGTGAACAGGATTTTGCCCTATTTACAGGATCAAATTACGGATGTAGAGGGTAAAACTTTTAATCTTCGAAAAATAGTAACCATCCAAGACATAGCCGATCTCACAGGACTTACTCGACAGACTGTTTCCAAAGTCTTGCAGAAAGATGTGTTGCGGCCAAATAAATCTAAAAAAAAATACTTGGATAGAAAACCCAGCTAAAAGGGAAAATCGAAAATCCTTGAAATGGTGTAGAATCAGATAATTAATAGAACTGTGATTTTAGCACTTTTACCTTTCCAGCTGAAAGCAGGTCTGTAGGAAACATTTACTCTCAAAAAAAACAGCCTGATGAATTCCAGATTTGAATTCCTCAGGCTTCAAAAAATTATTTTTTGATTCCGGGGTATAAATTACTTTCTGGTAAATCCATTTTCAAATTGAGCAGGTAATTGACCACGGCAGCAACATCTACTAATGCCATTTCCTGGATTTCCACATTTTCACGGATACCCGCTCCCCATGCAATAAACCCAGTTTCGATTTCATCAAAATCTGGGTAGAAACCATGAGTTCCACCTTTTGCCGGCTTTAAGACAGTGCCTTCACTGGAAGCAGAGAACGAAACCCCTTGAATCGGGGCCAATCCCAGCGCAGCATTTGGATCTGCTCCTACTTTGTCCAACGCTTCGCGGTCTAATACCCGAAAGAGTTTCTTTTGACTTTCTGGAAGATTCTCCAAAATGGATTTCACTTTCTCCAAAGTTGCATTGTCTTTTGGATCTTTTATGTGTAAAAATGCAGAGGCTCCACTGGTATGAAATGTTGCTTTCCAATTACCGCGATCGGGTCGATCTTCCATCAATCCAGCTTCCACCAACCAGACATTTGGACTGATTGAACTGTGGATATTTACAAACCCGTGATCTCCGGTGACGATGAATGTAGTCTGATCCAAAATACCTGCTCTAGCCGCAGCCTCGATAATTTTTCCAATGGCTCGATCAGTAGCTGCGATTGATTTTCTGACCATCGGGCCATCTCTTCCTTCTTCGTGCTGGAAATGATCCGTAGCAATCAAGTGAAGAGTGATCAGATTTGGCTTGTAAGTTTCCAGAACATACCCTGCCATTTCACCGGTTCTGTCTTCTCTGTTTAGATAATCTCCATTAAATGTTTTCTCATTTAGTTTTCCGAGGACGTTTAATTCCATCTCAGCGAGGAATCCCTTAGGGGTTTCCTTTTCACGCATAGGCTCTATCCTTCCAAATCCATCCTCCAAACTCCAGTATTCAGGAAGATTATAGTCGATGGGAGCATTGACCGAAACAGGCCAAATAAAGCTGGCACTTTTCAATCCGACTTTCCTTACCGCATCCCACACTGTAGGAACTTGTATCAGTTCACTTTCCCAAAACCATCGTCCAGTCTGTCCGTTTGGTTCAAAAGGTGCATTGTAATAAATCCCGTGATGAAGGGGAGTTCGTCCTGTAATGATAGTCGTATGTGAGGGATAAGTCACCGATGGAAAAACTCCTGTAACCCCAAGTGATCTGGCTCCTGATTTTGCCATTTCCTGAAGATTTGGAGCTGGCCATTTTTCTTCCAGATAAAAGTCGGGCCGAAAGCCATCTATTGAAATCAAGACAACGTGTTGAGTAGGTCGGGTTTCCTGAGCTATCAAAAGACTTGGACTAGTAATTCCAACTACGATTCCAATAATCAGAATCCATGGGTTAATCCTTGCTAGGTAATTCATTTTTGTTTGCTAGTTTTTTGAATAAAAAAAAGAAGTCCGGCAAAACTTAAAAGTTGCCGGACTCTTTTTTAGAATTGATTAAAAGAAAACTCTTCCTGAAATCTGAATTTGGAAAGGTGTGCCACCTGGGTTTACTACACCTACGTTTGGATTCACTTCGTACACATACTGATTATTGACTGCGTTAAAGTTTCTTAAGGTCATTAAATTTTGGTTTCCAAGATTTTTGGATGTTCCCCTCTCTTTTATTAGCATATTGGCTACGTTGAATATATCCGCGCCTAACTCAATGCCAGACTTTTTTTGCTGAGAAAAGAAAAACCGCTTGCCAACACGCAGATCCCAGAAGCCGAAGTAACCATTCTCTCCGCCGTTCCGTGCTGCGACTTGACCAAGACTGCTTTTAACATAACTTTTGGCCAAGTTGTTAGGGTTTTCCAATACTTTCTGCATCGCCACTCTAATGGGTTCAGATAATCCTGCTGTACTAGGGTCAAAGACAAATGCCAGATCATTAGAGTTTACAAAGTCTCCATTCACATTGCCATTGACTAATAAGGAATAGCGAGTTCCTCCGATTCCAGAATATCGGACTCCCACAGTAATACCCTTGAAAGTTGGAAACGTACCATAAAAAACAACCTTTTTTCGGAACTGGCCATTGGAATAGCTCATTTTGGAAAGATCTCGCGGATCATCGATCACTGCCTGAAAAAGTGTAGCACTATTGGCAACGTTTCCATTGAAGGAAGTATTGTCTTTGGAATCATTCCAAGTATAGCTTGCTGTGAATTGACCATCCTTGTAATATCGGTAGGTAGCATCTAATACCGCAGTGTAGGTATTATTTCGGCCTTCACTTACAAGTTCAAGTACCCGTCCCACTTCTGTGGTCTTGCGGCCTTTGGTCCAATCTGCATTTCCATTAGATGTACTGATTGTTGCACTTGGCACATATACACCCCTGTTGCCTTCATTAGCCAATCTGAAATAGGGATTATCCACCATATTCCGATCCAAATACATGTAGTTGTTTCGAGCCAGAGAAGCAATAAAATTGACACCAACGCGAAATCTGTTATTGAAAATCTTGCTATACATCACATTACCTTTATAGACAGTGGGCACTTTAAGATCCTCACTGTTCATGTTGATCGTGGTAACTTTAGCAATATTTGGGTTATTCAATAGATCAACACCCGGAGCGGTACTTGGATTGTCTCGGTACAATTTAAAATTTGGAATCGGCACATTGGGGCCGGTGATATCTACAGCCACAATTTTCGTTCCGTCAAATTGTAAGTTATTTACATCAGTGTAGTTATTAAGCGCAGAACCAAAGACACCTAGACCAATTCGGATGACATCCGTCTTCTTCTCGTTGATATCCCAGGTAAACTGAAATCTAGGCTGAACTTGGAAGCCGCCTGTTTTAACATTTGTTTTTAAACCCAGTTTGTCGAATACGGTTTGGTTAAAGTTTGGCGCATATTGATAGGTGGTATAATCACCTCTCAATCCTAAAATCAAACTCATTCCCTTACCCAAATCAGAATCCGATTGAGCATAAATTCCACCTCCAAAAATATTTTGTTTCACCGTAGGATCGGTTAAAGCCACTTCTCTCGCATAACGGAAAGGACGTAGATTGTCGAAATTATCCAGGCCGGTGAAGAAAAATCTCCCATTGAACTCACTAGTGGCCAAAGAAGTCAATTTATTTAACATCAAATCTGCTCCAAAGGTGAAGTTGGTCTTTCCTTTATTATAGTAAAGATTGTTGACCAATTGATAAACATGGGATTCAAATCGCTCAGGCAAATATCGCTGACCTCCCAATTGAATATTGGTGTTTGCAACTCGACCGGCTATTAGTGATTGAACGTTTTGCACGATTGCTCTTGGAATGTTTTCGCTCGGAAGTTGATTACTTGGACGACCGTCATCAAGAACAAAAAGGTATTGAAGTTTGACTTCGTTGGTCAAATTAGGAGCAAGTACAGTACGTAGAGAAGCCATCAGACTGTTTGCCTTGGAGAGGTGATCACCATATACTTCATATAAGTTGATTGCCGTGTTATCATTTACGCCTTGACTATTCAAATCCCATGAGAAGTTGTTTCTGATGGTCAATAGGTTTGACTTATTTATTTGATAATCCAAACGTGCAAATGCGGTATGGGAATACCTGAGTTTATCAAAGCTTCCTGTCTGTGGAGAATTGGCTACTCCATATTTGGAGCGGGAAATCTGAAGAAATCTGTCAAGGGATGTTTGCGAAACATTGAATCTCGCTTCATCCTCGGGTGTTTGAATATCCGCAATGAATAAAGGTTGTGCATCTCGCTGTCCATCATAGGCAATAAAGTAATGAAGTTTATCCTTGATAATCGGCCCACCTAGCGTTACACCGTACTGTTGAATGGCAAATTTATTGTTTCTAACATTTCCTCTTATGTCGTATTTGCTGGCCAACCAGTCCGCACGGTTGAAAAAGAAAGCAGAACCTGAGACTTCATTTGTGCCTGTTTTGGTCACCGCACTGATGATTCCTCCACCACTTCTGCCGTTAGCCACATCGTAATCATTGGTTAATACTTCAAATTCACGAATAGCTTCCATAGAGATAGAAAAAGGCCCACGGTTGGTCGCTCCACTTGAAAGCGGACTACGGTTGGTCATTCCATCAATCGTGTAATTTGTTGAGGAAAAAAGCTGTCCTAAAAGACTACTTCCATTTGCAACAGGTGAGAGATCTACCAAGGAACTGAAATTTCGCCCATTTACCGGAAGTGTGGCCATATCTTTTGCTGATACTGCTGTGGAGCTGCCAAAGCGATCAATACTATTTGCAATAGAATTGGCAATTACAGTTACTCCACCCAAATCCTGCAATTCTTCGCTGAGTGTAGCGTCAAGTCTGATTGTGCTACCTTGATTCAAAGAAATCTCTATGAAGTTTTTTGTGCCATATCCTAAATAACTGAAGGTGACCGTGTAATTGGTTCCCAAAGGAATCTGAGAAATAATGTAGTTACCTGTTAAATTGGATACTGTGGTTGCTGTAAATCCCGTCAATTCATTTTTAACAATGATCTGAGCACCTACCAGCGCTTCCCCGCTGGTGTCGTTTAATTTTCCAGTCACAGTCGCATTGACCGCCTGGGCAAATGCATATTGCTTTGGCATAATACTGAGCATCAGTATCATAGCAATAGTAAGCGTGTGGGTAAAGATTTTTAGTCTCATAAAATTTACAGATTGATTAATTTCTGTAAATCTAGGGCAGCCCTAAGCCCAGATAATGTTAAAAATTAACATGGTACTCATTGATAATATAAGCCTAAAACAGGAAACAATTTAATAAAAAAGAGGGGAAATTTATCGGGAGGTTTTTTAAAAAAATGACACACAAATATAGGATAGAACCGAAGAAAGCTCAGATTTATTTTTTTTATAAGATTATCCCCAATCCTGCCAGTGGCTTAATAGGAAACAATTGCCAACGGTCGACTGTCCACTGACGAAAGCCGATAATCAGATTAACAATTGGAATGTCGTACAATTTAATCTTTAGAGCTAAGTTAATCATGTTTTTTATGTTTGCCTAGCATGATTCATGATTAAAAACTACAACGCATTTCATCAGAAATACTGTGCCAACTGCCTCCAATTCCCCAATACTTATTATACTCAAGACAAAGAAATGAAATCATTTAGTCGAACTCTTTTTACCCTTACAATTAGCAAAATTTAAGCAGAAATTCCCCCCCGATACTCATCCTCCTTTTTGCAAATTCCATCTCTTTATATCCGGAATTTTTTTCGGATTTTTTGCAAGTGGATTTTTTTTAAATTTTTTGAAACAAAAAACCCCCTTCAAATCGCTTTGAAGAGGGAAATTTTGAGCCCCTTGCCGGGATCGAACCAGCGACCTACTGATTACAAGTCAGTTGCTCTACCAGCTGAGCTAAAGAGGCCTACCTTTATGGTGGTGCAAATATAGAAGGATTGGC
>CAMDEU010000060.1 GCA_945897085.1 Spirosoma fluviale
GCAAGTTGGGAGGACTCGTACCAGAAAGTATAGTTACCAGAGAAGATTTTGACTTTCCCAAAATCGATGTCTACCACGTGTGTAGAAACAGTATCTAGGAAGTGGCGGTCGTGGGAAACGACAATCACCAAGTTTTTAAAATCCATCAAAAAATCCTCCAGCCAGACGATGGTATCAGCATCCAAGTCGTTGGTAGGTTCATCCAAAATCAAGATATCAGGATTTCCAAAAAGTGCTTGTGCCAGGAGCACACGAACTTTTTGATTTCCTGCCAAGTCCTTCATGAGCGTGTAGTGGATGTCCTCGGAGATGCCAAGACCAGAGAGGAGAGAAGCCGCATCGGATTCGGCATTCCAGCCATCCATCTCGGCAAATTCAGATTCCAATTCGGAGGCACGAATGCCGTCTGCCTCTGTAAAATCTTCTTTAAGGTAGATATCATCTTTTTCTTTCATGATGGCATACAATTTCTTGTGTCCCATCAGTACCGTTTTTAAGACGTCTATCTCATCAAATTCAAAGTGGTTTTGCGACAGCACCGCCATGCGCTGCCCAGGAGTAATATTGACTCCACCTGAGGTGGAATCCATGTCGCCTGATAAAATCTTTAAAAAAGTGGACTTCCCAGCTCCATTGGCTCCGATGACGCCATAGCAGTTGCCTGGCGTAAATTTGAGGCTTACCTCATCGAAAAGGGTCCTTTTTCCAAATTTGAGGGAGAGGTTATCTACTGAAATCATGTGATATTGAATTTAAGAAGCGCAAATATAGGGAATAATCCCTTTTTTTGAGGATTTGTAAGGGTGCTATTCGCTGGAAATTTATCCCTGTCCCTGCAAGTGGTTTGTTCCATAAATTACTTTTATCTTCACCACGTTATTTTAAAGCGACTTCCACTTCCATGCGTGTGATTTTCCGTGCCCTCTTTCTTTTTTTGGTTCTGCTGGCTTCCTCCATATCGGGGTATGCACAGCTTTCTACTGTTGGGAAAGAATTTTGGGTGGGTTTTATGGAAAACAACCGAAGTCTTCCTGCTACACCAGATTTTGCTGTGATATTGGTAACGGCCACAGAAAATACGACTGGGGTGATCGAGTATCTTGGGAAGACGGCGCCTTTTACCCTCACCGTGGGGCAGCAGTTTATTTTTCGCTTGTCTTCTGCAGATTTAGATTTGTTGCATCGCAGTTCTGGTGTGATCGAAAACCTAGGAATCCACATTACCGCATCAGGAAAAATTGCCGTTCATGCCATTAATGAGCGTTACCGAAGTGCAGATGGTACTGTTGTGCTTCCAATCACGGCTTTAGGCAAGGATCATTACATCACTTCGCATTTTGAGGTTAATCCATCCTCCAACCTAAATGTCAACAATGAGAGTACACTCTTGGTAGTGGCCACGGAAGACAATACCCGCATAGAAATTACTACTACTCAGAATTCCATTTCTGGTAATATCAAAGGACTTCCTTCAGAAATCACCTTAAATCGAGGGCAGAGCTACCAGATTAAAGCCCGTGGAGATTTAACTGGTTCCCGAGTTCGTGTAGTCGGAGACAAGGCCGATGATTGCAAAAAAATCGCAGTGTATGGAGGGAATAAATGGACGTCAGTTGGGGCCTGTGGACAAGCCAATGACCACCTGTATCAGCAGGCTTATCCCATAAATACTTGGGGGAGTTCCTTTGTGCATACTGCGTTATTGGGCAGATCCTCAGGTGAATTGGTTAAAGTATTGGCTTCGGAAGACAATACCGAAGTGCGGGTCAATGGTCTCCTTCAAGCCAAGGTGTTGAATCGCGGCGAATGGATGTCCTTAGAGTTTGGAGCTAATGTGTCAGGAAAAATTGATACTTCTAAGCCTTCCTCCGTCACGGTATTTTCAAAAAGCCAGTCTTGCAATAATCTTACTGATCCATTTGCAACCAATGGAGACCCTTTCATGATCTCCTATAGTCCTACAGAGCAATTGCTCACGGATTTAACCTTCAATGCCTACGCCTTACCTTCTATCGTCAATCATTACGTCAACATTGTAGTCAAAGCAGGAGAAGAAAATAAAACCCGTTTGGATGGGGTAGTTGTGGGTGCAAGTTTTCAAATGCTTCCAGGAGATCCAGCGTATAAAGTTGCCAGAATAGAAATTACCCAGGGAGTTCACACTCTTTCCAATCCTTCGGGCTTTGCAGCCTATGTTTATGGATTTGGCAATATTGAATCCTATGGCTATGCAGCAGGCGCATCATTGAATGGCTTGAATTTTGAAACTGAGCCGGACTATGGGTTTGATGTGGTAGGAGATAATGTGGCCTGCCTCAACCAGGGGGGATCTTGGACAGTGAATCCCGAAAATCCAGACTTCACCTACTTTGTCTGGAACTTTGGAGATGGAACAGCTACTAAAATTGGTAAAACAGTAACCCATACCTATACCAAACCAGGAAAGTATGAAGTCATTATTATAGCCTCCTTAAGTCCTAATTCCTGTGATCAACAGGAGGAAACCACCTTTGACGTGGAGGTTTTGGAGACCAAACTGGAGTTGATTGGATCCCAATCCGTTTGCCCGCTGGTAGAAGAGGTGATGTATCGCGTAAAAAACAAGCAAAATATTTCCCGAATGGTGTTTGAAGTGGAAGGAGGGACTATTCTTCAGTCCTATTCCGATTCGGTTCTAGTTCGTTGGGGCCCATCTAACCCAAATGCCAAGGTGCGGGTTTTGCCTTTCTCTGCAAATGGTTGTCCTGGTGCTGCAGTTGAGCTTCCTGTCGTCGTTAATCTTCGAATTGTCGTCACTGAAGCTTTAGGCGAAAAAGAGGTGTGCTATGATCCTTCGGTTAATTTCACCTATTCGGCACCAGACCCTTCGCCTGGTAGAAGGTATGAATGGATTGTTAAGGGAGGAACCTTAGTAAGTGGTCAAAATTCTGATAAAATTGTCGTCACTTGGGATCGGGCGGATGTTACGGGTACGATAGGGTACACCGCTTACAGTTTGGTCGATAATTCCTGTGCAGGAACAGCACCAGATATTCAAGTGAAAGTAGCGAAAGAGCTTAAGCTTGCCGTTCTGGCAGTAAGTCCTGTGGCTTGCTTCGGGCAAGCTACCGGAAAAATTGAAGTGATAGCTACTGGAGGAACTCCTCCTTACACCTTTTCATGGAGCCACGATGCTACTTTAAAGACCGTACTCGCGTCAAATCTAAAGGCAGGGTTATATTCAGTGAAGGTTACTGATGGATTAGGCTGTGAGAAAAATATCACTGGAATAGAAGTAAAAGAGCCTCCTTTATTAGAACTATCAGGACTCACTGCAACAGCCACTACCTGCTTTGGAAAAAAAGATGGAAGGGTGAGTTTGAAAGTGATCGGAGGAGTAGCACCTTACAGTCTGGAATTTGGCGGCAGACAGGTTTTTTCTGGGGTGTTTGAACTGGACACACTTAAAAAAGACAAATATGTATGGGAAGTGACGGATGCGAATGGCTGTAAAATCCCCGTTTCCTTTGAAATAACCTCTCCACCTCCTTTAGTTGTAGATGTGACTTTAGCAAAAACCGCTTGTCCTGGCGAAGACAATGGTGAGTTGCTAGTAGTTCCTTCAGGCCCAGCAGGTCCATTCCAGTTCCTTTGGACTCCATCCAATCAAACCGTCGATTTAGCGACCGGCTTGGCCAAGGGTACCTATACCGTGCAAGTGACCGACGCTGCAGGATGCATTTCATTTGGTTCAGGTACAGTACTTGAGGAAGCCCCAAAAATCCGAATGCCCAACGCATTTAACCCGACAGAAGCTCCTGGCAAGTTTACTGGGGTATCCAATTGTGTAGTTGATTTTTCCATGATTATTTACAACCGTTGGGGGCAACTTGTCTACACAGGGAATGAAGGTTGGAATGGTACTCTTGCAGGCGACATCGCTCCAACAGGAACCTATTCCTATGCTACAACTTATAGCTATCTGATGGAAGGGAACACGATTCAAGTTACCTTCCGAGGATCTGTTCTTTTGGTTCGTTGACCGAAAGCTGCACTTGCTTGTTTCCTTTATTCACGTCGAATTGGTATAAATTCCCTAGTTTTGTCTTCTCAACTTTTTTGAAATGAAAAAAATATTGATCACCGGTGGGGCCGGATACATTGGTTCTCATACTGCCGTAGAACTTTGGAATGCAGGCCTTGAGCCGATCATTTTAGATGATTTTTCAAATTCCCATGAGACCGTACTGGACCGCCTAGCCGAGATTACGGGGAAGCGATTTGCGTTTTACAATGGCGATTGCAACCAGCGGGAAATTTTGGATCAAATCGCTAAAGATCATCAGCTTGAAGGGGTCATCCATTTCGCGGCATTTAAAGCGGTTGGTGAAAGCACTAAGCAACCCTTGGAGTACTACAAAAATAACTTGGGTTCCTTGCTCGTGCTCCTCGAATTTATGCAGGATAAGGGAATTCAAAATATCGTATTTTCCTCTTCATGCACCGTCTATGGTCAGCCCGATGTCTTGCCTGTAACAGAAGCAACTCCTCGAAAGGATGCAGAAAGTCCTTATGGCAATACCAAGAAAATTGGGGAGGATATTTTGGCGGATTATGTGAAGAGTAAACCAGGAATTCGCGTGGTGGCTCTTCGGTATTTCAACCCAGTAGGGGCACATCCAAGTGCAAAGATTGGGGAGCTGCCTATGGGTACTCCACAGAATTTAGTTCCTTTCATTACGCAAACTGCCGCGGGTATTCGGGAGAAATTGACTGTTTTTGGTAACGATTACGATACACCTGATGGGAGCTGCATCCGGGATTACATCCACGTGGTAGATTTAGCAGATGCACATGTGAAGGCCTTGAGTTTTCTTTTTCAGCAGGACCTAAATTTTTACGAGGTATTCAATGTGGGTACCGGCAGAGGCAATACAGTTTTGGAAGTGATTCATGCCTTTGAAAAAGTAAATGGCATTCAATTAACCTATGAAATTGGCCCCCGAAGGAAAGGGGATGTGATCAAAACTTGGGCCGACACGAACAAAATCAACCAAGTATTGGGCTGGCACCCCAAATTCTCCTTGGAAGATTGTATGAAAGACAGTTGGAGATGGCAGTTGACATTAGCTAGTAAGTAGGATAAAAAGTAATACTGAAATAGCATTTTTCACCAAAAAAATAGCCCCACCAAAACGAGATTTGATGGGGCTATTTTTTGTTAGGCAAGTATTATTCTTCCTCCTTCTCTTCTTCAGGCTTTACAGCACTCATCTTTTTAACTCTATCTCCTTCTTTCAGCTGCTTGCTCACTACAAAGTAAGGACCAGAGATCACTTCGTCTCCTTCTTTTAAACCGGATAGAATCTCAATGTTTTCGTAGTCTGAAATCCCTGTCTTTACCTCACGAATTTTGGCTACACCATTCTCACTGACAAATACGATTTCTTTCGCTTTGGTAGGTGCACCAATCGCCAAGCTATCCTTCTTGTCCTCTCGAGTGGTGACCGCCGAAAGGGGGATCGCCAGTGCATTGTTTTTTGAATTGGTCAAAATTTCTACAGATGCTGTCATGCCAGGACGGAAAGGATACTTATTTCCAGCCATCACCAATTCTTTGTAGGAATCATTAAGGATTCGGATTTTAACTTTGAATTCGGTTACCGCATCTGGAGAAGCTTTGGTATTTGCTGTATTCGCAATGCTGGTTACAATTCCTTGAAACTTCTTACCAGTAGAAGAGTAGGCATCTACGTCGATGATTGTGGTATCTCCTAAGGAAAGACGAACAATGTCATTCTCATTCACATCTACGCGCACTTCCATCTTGGAAAGATCTGCAATAGTCATCATCTCGGTACCTGCCATCTGCTGGGTACCTACCACGCGTTCGCCTTGCTCCACTTTCAAGCTGGATACAATGCCAGACACAGGAGAATTTACATTGGTCAAGCGAAGGTTTTCAGAGGCTTCGTTGACGGATGCCTGCGAACTTTTAATTATAAATTCAGACGCTACGACGCTTTGCTTGGCCGCCTCTAGGTCTTTTTGAGCTGAGGTATAGTTGGCCTGGGCCTGCTCGAAATCTGCATCAGAAATAGCCTTTTGCTGGTGTAGCGTGCGCTGACGCTTGTATTCCAATTCAGAGCGGGTAAACTGTGCTTCAGAACGCTGCAAATTTGCTCGGGTCTGAGCCAAATTGGCCATTTGTTGGTTGAGGTTGGCACGGGTTCGATCTAAAGCTGAGATAAAGTTGTCAGGACGGATCTTGACAAGCAGTCTTCCCATTTCTACGGAATCTCCTTCTTGTACATTCAACTCAATGATTTCACCTGCTACATCTGGAGAAAGTTTCACTTCCACTTCAGGTTGAATCTCGCCTGAGCTGCTCACTTTTTCTATGATGGCAACACGCTTGGCCAAAGTAAATTCAACCTCGGTTTCCTTGGCACCACCAATCCAGCCAGCAGATTTTCCGATAACGGCAAAAATAATAATCACGCCTACTACTCCGAGTAGGTAATAAAGAAGTTTGTTGGACTTTTTAGTAGCCATGGTTTAGTTTAGATTAATGGGGTTACCAAGATAAAAATCAAGGACTTTAATTCTGAAAATATAGGTGTACTTCGCGTTCAATAGGTCAGCTTGGGCATTGAACAAGTTGTTTTGAGTCACTTGAAAATCCACAGAATTGATTGCCCCTAAATTAAAACGTTGCTGCGCAATTCGAAAGGTTTCTTCTAAACTCTTTACTCGAACCAAGGAAGCTTGGTAGGATAGCTCTGAGGATAGCGCCGAATTGTAAGCAGTTTCAATATCCTGTCTCAACCTATTTTTGGCTTCGGTCATCGATACTTCCGCCAACTGTTGCTGTACTCGCGCACGCTGCAGGTTGGATTTGTTGCTGAATCTAGTGAATAAGGGAATGCTGAAATTTATCGTTCCAGACTGGGAAAAGTTATTATCTACCTGGGTTTTGAACGGAATTATTTCAGTTGACCCTCTAACAAATGCTTGATCTACATAATTGGAAAAAGCAGAAAGTCCGGCATCCAAAGTGGGTAGAAATCCACCTTTTGCAATTTTTACCCCATATTCAGCGCTTTTCACATTGGCTTCAGCAGCTTTGATTTGAGGCATTAGCGCTACAGAAACTTCAAAAATTTCGGCAGGGGTACCTGCAGCCAGAGCTTCTTTAGAAACCTCATATACAGGTTCGATAACATCAAAGTTTTCTGTAAACGGAATTTGAAGCGCCTGGGCCAAAGCGAGTTTCGAAAGCCGAAGTCCATTTTTAGCATTGATGACATTCAATTGATTGGTTGCATTTTGAGATTGCAGGTCCAACAAATCTGAAAAGGGGAGGGAACCGGCATCCACAAGTTGTTTGGTTCTTCCCAACTGTTCTTTGGTGGAATTGAGTTGATTCTCGGCAATTTTCACTTGCTCCCGGTTGAACACTACATCAATGAATAGGTTGATTACATTCAAGGTGATGTCGTTTCGCGTGGCTTCCAAAGTGTATTGACCCGATTTCAAGTCAGACTTTGCCTGGCCAATGCTGTTGGTAATTCGCATACCTTGGAAAATAGGAGCACCGGTATTCCCAAAAAGGTTGACGTTCCCAATTCTTCTCGTTTCGAACAAGTTGGTTACTGGGTTGATAGATCTACCCCAACGGAATCCTGAACTTGCTCCGGTGGTTAAGCTTGGCAGTCTTCTACCTTGGCTTTCCAAAAGGTTAGTTTCGGTGATAAGCTGGTTAAGTTCAGTCCTTTTAAGAGTCAAGTTATTTTCTATCGCAATAGAAACGCAAGTGATAAGGTCTAAAGGTCCTGAGGGGATCTCCGTTTGAGCTTGTGCCTGTTGCCAGGTAAAATTACCCAAGAGAATCAGGATAAAAAGTTTTTTCATGTGTGGTAGCTGTTGGTTTATAGATTCGTTAAAGGTCAATGTCTGGGATGTAAATTAATTCTTTTATCCAGGGTAAGGAAAGAAGGTACTGGCGGGTAATCTCATTTATTCCAGAGTCCATTTCGATCACGTGACAGGCCATGTCATGCTTTCCTTTTCTAGACACGGACATGGTTGCAATGTTTACTTTTTCTTGAGCAATTACGCTCGATATAAAAGCAATTGATCCCGGTTCATCCTCAGCTTTGATGATGAGCGTGTGGTTTTGAGCTGAGAAGTTGGCTACGAAACCATCAATTTCTGAAATGTTAATCACTCCACCTCCCAAACTTTCTCCAAAAATCTCCACTTCCCGATCTCCTTTTTTAAGCAAAAGTTTGATCGTGTTTGGATGGTGAACTGAAGAGTTTCCTATGGATTTGAAGGTGTAGTGCACCAACTTTTCCTTGGCTATTTCTAGTGCGTCCTTAATTCGAACATCATCTGTTTTGAAGTCCATCAACCCGCCCAATATGGCTCGGTCGCTTCCATGGCCTTCGTAGGTTCTGGCGAAGGAATTGAAAAAGGTGATGATCGCCTCCTCAGGAATCCCTCCGAGCACTCGGATGGCAGCTCGTGCTATTCGGACAACACCCGCTGTGTGTGAAGAAGATGGACCAATCATGATTGGGCCGATCATATCAAACACACTGCTTTTATTTGCCATAAGCGGAACAACTCCAAAAATGATGCTAGTTCAAAAACCGCTTTAAAATTACTGTTTTTTTTGCATTCAAACCCTATTGCCGAACAAAAACAGAAGTAAGACTCGAAAGTGGGATCCTAAAAATCTGAGGCAAATTAGCATTGTGGTCGAAATCGGACAAATAGGTGAACGGAACTGTGACACTTGTGGCAGTAATTAACTGGTTGGTCTAGAATTTTTCTTTTTAAGCGACCTGACTTCCTCTAAGTGCAGGGTTTAAAATCTGCGATTTGCTTTACCCCAAACAATTCCAAACAGAAGATTTTTCCAATTTTCTTACAAATGCTTTCCATTCATGTGCACACCTTTGCGTCAATCGATTATATTTAGCCACGCTATTTGAATTGAACCGATAGTTTGAACTTAATTTGATTCCCAAAAACTATATTCCCTTTGTCCTATGCTCTTAGAACCTCTTGATTTACTTGTTTTTCTCGGCTACGCATTTCTAATTATGGGCATGGGATTTTTTGTGTCCCGTGAAAAGGAAGGTCACGTAAAAGATTCCAACGACTATTTTCTTGCGAGCAAGGCGCTACCTTGGTGGGCGGTTGGAGCTTCTCTAATTGCTTCCAACATCTCTGCGGAGCAGTTTATAGGAATGTCTGGTTCTGGATTTGCCCTCGGATTGGCGATTGCCACCTACGAGTGGATGGCCGCGGCTACACTCTTGGTGGTAGCCATATTTTTCTTACCCGTATACCTCAAAAAAGGAATCTACACCATGCCAGGCTTTCTTTTTGATCGATATGATGGTCGGGTACGTACCACGATGGCGATTTTCTGGCTGCTTTTATACGTATTTGTCAACCTGACCTCGGTGCTTTATTTAGGTGCCTTGAGTTTGAATACCATCCTAGATATTCCCATGACCTACAGCATCATTGGCTTAGCGCTCTTTGCGATGCTTTATTCCATTTATGGCGGATTGAAAGCGGTAGCATGGACCGATGTCGTCCAGGTCGTGTTCTTGATTGCAGGTGGTTTGGCGACTACCTACATCGCACTTGGCATGGTAGGAGAAGGCGATGCTTGGCAAGGTTTGATTACGCTCAAAAATGAAGTTCCAGGACATTTTTCAATGATTCTATCCAAGGGGGAGATGATTATTTCAGATGGAAAAGGAGGCACACGAGATGCATATTTGGATCTACCTGGCTTATCTGTATTGATTGGGGGGATGTGGATCACTAACCTAAGCTACTGGGGATTCAACCAGTACATCACCCAGCGAGCCCTAGCTGCTAAGAATTTGGATGAGGCACAAAAGGGAATGATTTTCGCTGGATTTTTAAAGCTTTTGATGCCGCTGATTGTGGTAGTTCCAGGAATAGCTGCGCTAGTCATTGTAAATAATGGAACCGACCTTGGATTTATCGAATCCATGAAAGATCCAGTTACAGGATTGATCAAATCGGATAGAGCGTATCCTTCGCTTCTTCAGATACTGCCTACAGGATTAAAGGGACTAGCTTTTGCAGCTTTAACTGCTGCGATCGTTTCCTCGCTGGCTTCTATGGCGAATAGTACTTCTACCATTTTCACCATGGATATTTATGCCAAGTATTTTGGTAAGGACTCATCCGAAACCACCAAAGTACGGGTAGGTAGGATCACAGCAGTTGTTGCTTTTGTGATTGCTGCTGTTGTGGCACCTGCTTTAGGACAACTCGACCAGGCCTTCCAATTTATTCAGGAATACACCGGCTTTATTAGTCCTGGAGTATTTGCGATCTTCTTCTTTGGCGTATTCTGGAAAAAAACAACCTCCAATGCTGCTCTTGTCGGTGCTTCCTTAAGTATTCCACTATCCGTAGTGCTGAAAGTAGTTTTCCCTGCTTTGCCATTTATTGATCGTATGGGCTGGGTGTTTGTAGTCCTTGCAGTTTTGATGATTGTTATTTCTCTAGTTGAAGGGAAAGGCAAAGATCACCCCAAAAGCATTGATATATCGGCCGAGCTGTTCCGTACAAGTACAGGATTCAAAATTGGTGCGGTACTCATCGTAGGTATTATTGCGGCACTTTATACTGTTTTCTGGTAAGATGCGAAAGTTGCTTTTAGGCCTTGATCTTGGAAGTTCCTCGGTCAAAGCATGTATTCTTGATGCGGACACCGGAAAGGCAATTGCCTCCAAAGCTTTTCCAGAAGTTGAAATGCCTATTCAATCTCCTCAGAGTGGCTGGGCAGAACAAGACCCTGAACTTTGGTGGAAGCATGTCAAGGAGGCAATCAGATTTGTGTGTGGCCAAACAGAAGTTCAATCTGGTGAACTGCGATCCATTGGAATTGCCTATCAAATGCATGGGCTGGTATGTGTAGATAAAGCGCATCAAGTTCTACGTCCGTCAATTATCTGGTGCGATAGTAGGGCGGTCGCCCTTGGAGAAAAAGCATTCCGAGCCTTAGGGGAAGCCTATTGCTTGCCACATTTGCTCAATTCTCCAGGTAATTTTACAGCTTCTAAACTGCGTTGGGTTATTGAAAACCAGCCTGAAGTGGCATCTCAAATCCATAAAATTATGCTTCCTGGAGACTTTATCGCCATGA
>CAMDEU010000061.1 GCA_945897085.1 Spirosoma fluviale
AGGCTATCACCCGAAGGCGAACTATTAAAAAAAAAATGCCGCGGTATTCTTGTTTTTTTAGGCAAAGCGGTAACTTTAAAGAACACTAACCATACTCTTCTATGAAAAAAGTAAAATTTACGCTCGCTAGCCTGATTTTATTGGCTTTCTTTTCTACCACTCTATTGACTTCTTGCGGAGCCAAAAAGGAGGAGGCTAAGGAAACTACGGATTCTACAGAAAAAGCTGCTGAACATCCAGCTGAAGGTGGTGAGCATCCGAAGGACACTACATCCAAGGATACTCCTGCATAAAACTAAAAAAAAGGCTGTCTCAGTAAATGGAGACAGCCTTTTTTTTGATTAAGATTTCCGTTGGAAGGTAAAGGTAGTAGGGGCTTTGACCTCTTTTCCATTCACCTCCAAGTAGGGGTAAACTAAAAAGTTAATCGGTCCTGAAGCGGGTCCGGGATTGAGTTCTAGGTCTCTTCCCCGGGTAAACTCAATCCGGTTGGCAGGATGCCTCCCAAAATAGTAAGTAGCCAATGCAGTGTATTTATTTGCTTCACTGATGTCCACAGGCCACCATTTGCCATCGGCATAGAACTCCGCCCAGCAGTGGTAACCATCCATTCCTCCTTCATTGCGGTCCGAAGGAATAGAAGCCCCGATCGCAAATCGTGCAGGAATTCCTACTGATCGCGCCAAAGAGATAAAGTAGGAGTGGAATTCTGAACAATTCCCAGTTTTGGAATCACATGCATAGTTGGAATCCCCTTTTCCAAAGTCTCCAAACTTCATGTAGCGCATCGTTTCAATGATGTAATCGTACAGTCTACGTGCTTGGATGAGGTGTGAATCTTTAATTTTTTCTCCCAAAGCCTCTTTAGCGATTTCTTCAAATCTTCCCCCTATAGGCATGAGCTTGTTGCCCACCAAATACAAATTAGGATCGGGCTGTGGAGCGGCATAGGGTCCTTTTTCGCTACGGGTGACGGCGTAGGAAATGGAAATCTGCTTTCCACTGTGTTCTGGACCCAAACTCATGTAAAGCACCTCATTTGTATTGGCTTGGTCTTTCAAGACTTTGGAGCCGGTAGGTAGGTTCTTCTCGAGCACTTTAACCTCTTGAAATGCGTCTGACAAGGCCATTGGAATCCAGATCTCCGCGGATTGAGTGAGGGTGGGGAGGGTGACGGTGTAGTAAAACTCGAAACTGTCTTTTCCTTCTTTGACCCCGAGTAGGGAATTATCGGATTTTTCTAAGGGCATTTTATACCAGGTTTTGTCTTGTTTTTGTTTCCAACTGTAATAGGGCTTCCCGTTCAACTTGTGTACTGAGGTGCTGGTGATTTCCATACTTCCTGGCGTGCCTTCCATAAAGAAGTCCACATCGTAGACATCTCCATTTTCATCGACTAAGTCCACACAGGCAAAGTGGCTCTCAGGTCCCAGGTTGGAGAGGTATTCGGTGTGTACACGGACCAACTTCATTTTTAGGTCGTGGTTTTCGTCTTTAACCGGAAAAAAACCCTCATTCTCCTGGGTTTTCTGTGAAATGTAGTTTTTGATTTCAGCTTCAATTTCAGCAATGGCCAAGGGAGCTGCTGTCTGATTTTTAGCCGTTTCTGGGACCCCACAGGAATACAGGGTGATCAGGAAAAGAATGGCAAGGGTAGTTCGAAAATAGCGGAAGTGTGGATTCATGCTTGACAAATTTAAGTGCTATGCGCCTAGCAAAGTGGATAGAATTAGGTAAAATAACGAAGGACAGACCAGACATCCTAAGCCTGTATAGAAGGTGGCCGTGACTGCACCGTAGGGAACCAAGGCAGGATCTGTGGCAGCCAATCCAGCAGCAACACCGCTAGACGTGCCCATGATGCCACCAAAAGCCATCGCAGATCCAGGTGATTCTAGCCCGATTTTTTTGGCTAAAAGGGGAGTGAGGATGGTTACGGCGATGGTTTTGACTACTCCGGTAGCGATGCTGAGTGCAATCACCTCCGAACTAGCACCCAAGGCTCCTCCCGTCACCGGGCCGACGATGTAGGTGCAAGCTCCAGCGCCCAAGGTACACAAACTGACCGCATCTCGATAGCCCATCATCCAAGCCAGAGCAACTCCTGCAAGAAAGAAAACGCCGATGCCCAGTATCAAAGATATAAAACCAATCCAGCCACTTTTCCGAATGAGGAGAAAGCTCGCGCCTGCGGCAGTAGCAACGATAGCAAAATCACGAAACATGCCCCCACCCAAGACAGATAAACCCTCAAAAAGAGGAAGATCGGAAAGACCCTGTTCCCCATCCGCAATCAACCCGCCAAGATATCCCATGCCCAAAGCCAAAAAGATGGCGAGAGCAGATCCAGGGATTTTGGAGTCAAAAACCTTTTTGGAAATCACATCCGCACCATAGGTGAGAAGGCCTACCACAAAAAATGCGAAGATTAAGCCATTTTTTCCGAGTACTTGATGCAATTCTTCCATTTCAAGAAGTCCCCAGCTTTTTAATCAGCACCTTAAAAACCCAGAAGGCTAGGAGTACAGGGAGCAAGCCTGCCAATAGCGCCAATAATCCAGAGGAGAGGGCCGATTTTACATTCAAACTGGCGGCCATCGCAATGACAATAGGAATGTAGAGCTTGTTCCAAAATTCAATTCCAAAGGCAAATTCTCCGTTCCAGAGGCCTTTTTTTACCGATGCTTCTTTGAGTAGTAGAAAAAATATCATCGCAAAGCCTACGCCACCGACATTGGCATCAATGCCAAGCGAACTACCCAATAGGGAACCGCACCACATGCCGGCAAGAAAGCAAAACGAAAGAAGCGCTAAACCTTTGATCATAGATCACGTGTTGATGGGTTGATTAATTTAGGAAAATAGGGGTTTTAGTTCATTTTTCACCACTTTACCCATTGCATTTCTGGGAAGGTCAGCCAAGATCTGGTAGACCTTTGGGGATTTATAGCTAGGTAAGCGTTCTTTAAGCCAGTCTTTCAATTCCGAAAGGTCTAGGGCTGCTTCAGTCACCAAGACCGCCGCGACCAATTCTCCCCATTCTTCATTGGGAATGCCTATGACCGCACAGTCTTTGATCAAGGCATGGCTGCGAAGCACTTCCTCAATCTCTAGGGCAGAGATCTTGTAGCCTCCCGATTTGATGATGTCGATGGAATCCCGTCCCAAAATACGGTAATACCCTCTTTCAACTACAGCAATATCGCCTGTTTTGAACCAACCATCTTCAGTAAAAGCTTTTTGAGTGGCTTCTGCTTTTCCCCAATAGCTGGCAAAGACTCCTGGACCCTTTACTTGGATCTCTCCAGGCGTCCCGATCGCTACTTCTTCGTAGTCTTCATCCACTAGCCGAACCTGAACACCAGATAATGGGGTACCTATAGCTCCGGTTCTTCGTTCTCCTCGGTAGGGATTGCTGATTGCCATGCCGATTTCAGTCATGCCATACCGTTCCAATAGCGTATGCCCGGATACGGCTTTCCATCGTTCCATTACGGAGGCAGGCAGGGCGGCAGAACCCGAAACCATCAATCTAAATGGGCTCATACAATTTGTAAGCGCTTTTTTCTGATTTTCTGAATACGAGTCAAATTCTGCAATTAATTTGAAATAAATAGTCGGTACCGCCATAAAGACATTGACTTTGCCATCCAGAAAGATGGAAAATACTTCCTCTGCTTGGAAGGGATGCAGAAATTGGAGTGTTGCCCCTGCCCATAGGGCACAGCAAGTAACATTGACAAGTCCGTGCACATGGTGTAGTGGAAGGAGGCACAAGGTATGATCCGAGGCAGTCCATTCCCAGGCATGAATGAGGGTGGAGATCTGGGCTTCCAAGTTGGCATGGGTACTGAGTACACCCTTTGGCAAACTAGTCGTTCCGGAGGTATATAAGATCAATGCGCCTCGATCGACCTCAATTTGGGGTAGGGAAGCAGTAGCTTTTTTTTGTTGCAGGTGGTTTACATCCAGTAGCCGAATCCCTTTTTCTAAGGCATAATCCTGAAGAATCCCCTGATACATCGGTTCTACAACCAATAACATAGCATTTGTATCCTCGATCACATAGGTTAAAGAAGGTAAGGGGTAGGTCAGACAGAGGGGCACAGCTATTCCTCCAGCTTTCCAGATGCCCCAAAGTGTAGCTACATAATTGATTCCTGGGGAAAGCATAAATCCCACGCGGGCCTGGTTCAAATCTGCTTGTCCCTCTAGCAGGTATGCTGCAATCTGGGAGCTTTTCTCCCAAAGGCTTCCGTAGCTATATTCACCTGTGGAGTCTAGAATTGCGGTGGAATTCGGATGACGTTGGGCTTGGTTAAAAATGGAAAGCATAAAACTTTTTTTTTGCAATCTAAAAAAACAACTTCAAGAAATACATTCCATTCAAATTGGAAAGTAATAGAGCAGGATTTGATGGACTAAAAAATTAAAAATCTTTCCAAAAAGTAAAATTAATCTAGTTTAAATCAGCCTCCAGAATATGCCAGGTCGCTGGTTTTCCAAATAAAATACCAGCGCATCGATTTACTTAAGACATAAAAATCGAATCGGGTAGGTAGAAGTGGTAAGTAGTCTTCTGAATTAATAAAAAAAGGCTAGTAGGTGTACTCTTTCTCCCAAAGACGAAAACCTCCAGTAAAAGCATTTTTGTTGGAGCCGAGGCGGCAATTGGGAGGAAGTTCCTCCAGGTATTTGGAATTGCCTCCACCAAGCACGATGTCGTCGGGCTGGAAGCAGTTTCTAAACTCTTCTATGGTCTCGTAAACTGATTCTTTCCATTGCTTTTTTCCAAGCTGGGTCAGCATAGCATTGCCTACATGGTTTTCGAAGGTGCTGTCACGAAAGGGGAGATGTCCTCCTTCTAGCGGTAAGATCAGGTGTTCGTAGACCATGGCTGTGCCGAGGCCAGTACCGAAACCCATAAATAAGAGTTTGCCTCCTTCATAACTACCAAGGGCTTGCATGGCTGCATCGTTGATCATTTTGACGGGGCAACCAAAATCGGATGAAAAATCATAGCCTTTCCATCCCTTACCCATATTCACCGGGTCAGAGACGATTTTATTCTCCTTGACCACGCCGGGGAAACCCATGGATACCGCTTCAAACTGCCAGCCTGCAGCTGTGGTCGCTTCTCGAACGAGTGGTACCAGACGCTCGGGAGTAAAGGTAGCACCAGAGGGAATTTTGATACGCTCCGTCTGTCCTTTGGCGAGTAATTTGAGGTTGGTTCCACCTATGTCGATGACGAGTACGTTCATGCTGGGATTTAGTATTTGGGCTGTTTTTTGTAATTAAACTTAAAAAAGAAGGGATTCCTCTTCTGACTTTAAAGATACTATTTCCCCGCTGGCAACCGAATAAAATTTTGTTGTTTTTTTTGACTTGGTCAACAGGTAACAGTCAACTGTTGACTACTTTCCCTAGGCTATTCTAGATATTCAGCTTAATTTTCTAACTTGTTGGGCAGTGAATCCATTCAAGTCATTGGAATATAGCTAATTCAAAAAGCACATGAAAGTAACCCTAGCGCTAGTTTTGACCCTTGTAACCGGGATTTTGTTTTTTACCCATACTGAAAAATCAAAAGCCGTAAATGTACCTTCCGTTTATTTTCCCGATTTAGTTGAAAATATAGAAGTTCTTGATCCTACAAAATCGATGAACACGGTTGCTGTTCCTAATGATCAAGATGCTAGAATGGCTTTACTTGATAGCATATTCAATTACATTTGTGCGACAAAAATTTTGCATAAGGACATCGTCATGAAGCAAGTAATTTGGGAAACGGGCTGGTTGAAAGGACAATATTTGATGTCTAGAAACAACCTATTTGGATTTCGATACAAGGAGTACCTAAGTTTCTCCTCTTGGCAGGAAAGTGTGGATTACTATGAAAAATGGCAACAGACCTATTACCTGGATCCGAAGGAAGATTATTACAACTTTCTCTTGCGAATCAACTATTCAAATAGTCGGTATCCAGGGCATTTGAAAAGCTTAACTTACTCCAAATCATGCAGCTAATCGCCTAAATTCGATCGGTCTCTATTCAAACCCTTTTTGTTCATCTATTAATTTTACTTTGCTCCTGTGGTTTTTTCTAGTTTAATCTTCCTCTATTTTTTTTTACCGCTTTCCATATTTTTTTATTTCGCTGTTAAAAACATACGAGTACAGAATTTTATTCTGCTCCTATTTTCATTTATTTTCTATGCTTGGGGTGAACCTGTTTGGGTGGTGTTGCTCTTATTTTCAGGTTTATTGGATTATTTTAATGGACTCTTAATTGATAAGTTCAAGGAATTTAAGAAGGTTCGATTGTTTGGTTTAATTAATTCAATTGTCATTAACCTCGGCCTATTAGCGACCTTTAAGTATGCTGATTTCATCATTCAAAACACCAACTTTTTACTGGGTACCTCTTTTACTGAGCCGAACATCCTGCTTCCGGTAGGTATTTCCTTCTATACTTTCCAAACGCTTTCCTACACCATCGATGTGTATAAAGGTGAGGTGAAAGCAGAAAAGAATCCGATTGATTTTTTGATGTTTGTCAGCTTATTTCCTCAGCTAGTCGCTGGCCCTATCGTTCGCTATGCAGAGGTGGCAGCACAAACGCGTCTGCGACCCTTTGAATGGTCCTCGGTAGCGATTGGAGTGAATCGTTTTTGTTTGGGATTATTTAAAAAGGTGGTTTTAGCGAATAGCGTGAGTATTTTAGTAGAGAAATACTTACAGGTTCAATTCAATGATCTATCAACCCCTGAAGCCTGGTTTGGTATCGTGCTGTATTCCTTACAACTGTATTTTGACTTTTCGGGCTATTCGGATATGGCCATTGGTCTAGGGAGAATTTTTGGATTTACCTTCCCAGAAAACTTCCGACATCCTTATGCGGCCACTTCTGTCGCCAATTTTTACCAAAGATGGCACATGACCTTGGGCCGATTTTTAAGAGATTATGTCTATATCCCGCTCGGCGGTAATAAAAAGTACCAGATCCGGAATATACTTGTCGTCTGGTTTCTAACCGGATTGTGGCACGGTGCAAGCTGGAACTTTGTCCTTTGGGGCCTGTTTTTGGGAGTGTTTATGGTGCTCGAAAAGATCCTGAAGAAATACTTCGACCTATTGCCTCGATTCGCGCTTTATGGGTATGCCTTGGTAGTGGTGAACTTCAGTAGGTCTTTCTTTTACTTTGATGATTTTGACAAGCTGGGCATTTTCTTGGGTAAACTCTTTTATTCTCCCAACCCAATTGGAGCGGGCTGGTCAAGTGATCTGGCGTCCTATTCCTTCTTGTATGTAGTTGTGCTCCTTTTCTGTATTCCATGGGATGAGATTTACCCTAAAACATCCAAAACAAATCAAGTTGCAAGTAGCTATTACCGTGGTTTTTCACTCGTTATTAATATTTTATTCCTGGTGATTGCCACAGCCTTGATTGTAGACGATACCTACAATCCATTTATTTATTTTAGGTTTTAATATGGGAAAGAAGTTAGAAATAGCGCTCGTATTTGTAGGGATTGTGGGGATCACCTGTTTGTTTTTCGCCACTCCTAAAGAAAAAATATCCGTCTCGGAGAAGCGTGTTCTTTCCACAATGCCTGCTTTTACCTGGGACAATTACATTTCAGGTCAGTTAACGAAAGGCATCAATCAATACATCAACGATCACTTTCCATATCGGGTTTATGCGGTGCGTTTTACCGAGACCTTTCGCTACAACTTGGGCTTTAGACTTCAGAACCAAGAAAAGATTGTGGTGGTAGGAACTCCAAAAAAAGTTGAAAGTCCTGAAAGTCCTAAAAGTCCATTGGATTCCGCTGCATCTAAAAACTACTTGGATGGTGTAGATGAAGAATACGCTGGCAGCATGCTGATTTTGGATGGGAAGGTTTATCCCCAAAACGCCGGGGATCCTGGCGTCGCGCCCTATTTCGCAAAGATGCTGAATCTTTATGCCGATTCGCTTCAAGGCAAAGCCCGAGTTTTTTCTGCTGTGGCTCCCTTATCCTCTGCCTTTATCCCCTTGCCGAATTACGAGCGGTATGCCAAACGAAATGAGGAAACGCTGCTCGCAATCAAGAACAATCTAAACCCTGGGGTATATTTTGCCGATGTATTGGGAGAGATGAACCAGCATTACAACGAATACCTCTGGTACGGCAGTGACCACCATTGGACTGGTTTAGGAGCTTATTACGGCTATGTGGCCTTTTGCAAAGCTGCTGGCATTACGCCGGTTCCCTTAAGCAGCATGGAAAAGAAGGAGAAATCCGGTTTCTTGGGTTCGCTCTATGAACTGACACGAGATCAAACCGTCCGAAATAACCCAGATCGAGTGGAAACCTACATCCCTCCGGGGATCGAAACGCAGGCGGAGCGGTACAACCCCTATGATTTTAAATATCCTCAGAAAACAAGGGTATTCTGTAATTCAGCAAACTACTCTACGTTCATTTGTGGGGATGCCCCCATGATGAAAATAACCACTAATGTAAAAAATGGCAAAAAAATAGCGGTGGTAAAAAATTCAATGGGAAATGCGTTTGTCGTGTATTTAATTAGCCACTACGAAGAAATCTATGTAGTGGATTTTAGGTATTCCAAGCATAACCTCTTGAAAACCATGAAAGATGCACAAGTGAATGATTTAGTTTTTGCTTTAGGAATGTATGGAGCGGTATCTCGAGGTACGATTGGAATGATGCGAAATTTGGCTTATCACAAGAATCAAAATTACGCGGATGTCTTAAAGCGAGAGGAGGAACAACGAATTTTAGATTCCATCAACGGTGTGCAGGATAGCGTTGTGGTTCAAAACCAAAACTAATTTTTTCAATCTAAATTTAAAATGCTTATATGAAGCCCCAAACTATTTTTATCATTTTATCCCTGATTGCTGCTTTGTCTTTTTCAATGAGTCAGGCGAAGGCTCAGAGTATTAAGGAAGAGATTGAACTTTTGAAAGTAGATACGAGCTATGCTTTTTTTCAATACCACTCCCTTGCCACTGCCAAAAAATTTAGCGAGCTATTATCGAATTCAAAAGAAAAGCGCGTCGTCCTATTCCATTTTGGGGCGAGTCATATTCAGGCAGAGATCGTCACTTCTCGTGCCAAGGAATACCTATACGAGAGTTTTGGCAATGCCGGTCCGGGGTTCCTATTTCCATTTTCTGCTGCCAAAACCTACGGCAGCATCAACTACAAGACCAGCCATATAGGTACATGGACGGCAGCTAAAAGTTTCCAAATTCCTCCCAAAATTCCATTAGGACCACGAGGAATGACGGTAGAAACCCGAGATAAGGAGGCGGGCTTCTCCTTGGTTTTCAACACCGCATTTCCAAAGGAAGAGTATGAACTCATTTTATTTTTTGACAATACTGCAGCCACTCCAGATTTCAAGTTAGCTGCAGGAGCCTTTGAATTTGTTGTAGATGAGTCAGTCAAATCTGCTCAAGCTGGAAAGAATTTTATACGGATTCCCATCCACCAGGAGATTGCGGAACTTTCATTGAATTTATTGCCTAGTGAAAAGGCAAATTCCCTTTTCCGTTTTTATGGATTTAGCTTGGAAAAAAAGGAGAAAAGCGGCCTGCTTTACCATTCCTTAGGGGTCGGAGCTTCTCCTTTTGAGGCGGTACTGCACCTTGAAAAATTGAAGGAGCAGTCCGCGGTACTTCAACCTGATGTGGTAATTTTGGATTATGGGACAAACAATATTCTGTACCAAAATGAGGTTGCGGAGTCGCTCCCTAAAAATGTATCCAAAGCCATTTCCAACTTTAGAGAGATCAACCCCGAGGTTCTAATTGTACTCACTTCTACACAGGACCTCTTTTACAAGGGAAAGTACATCGATGCGGGGATTGACTTTGCCAAGATGATGGATTCTGTTGCCAAGGCTAATGAGGTCATGTACTGGAATTTCTATGATCTTTCTGGAGGTTTTGGGCAAATTAAAAATTGGGAGCAGGCAGGCTATGCTCAAAATGATTACATCCACCTGACCAGTAAAGGTTATCGTTTGAAAGGCTATTTATTGAATGCCTCCATTCTAAATACGTTGAAATACCATGCGGATAATCCTACAGTGGATAGCCTTCATCTTCCCTTAAAAAACTACGATGCAGTAAAGGAGCAAACCAAGGTAGTCGCCCAGACTACTTCGACTGGAAAGGGCGGAAGGTCTTCTACTTACAAAGTAAAAAGAGGAGACACGCTTTCTGAGATTGCAGCAAAGTATGGAGTGAGAGTTTCAACGCTAAAAAGATTGAATAACCTTAGAAGCGACCTGATCCGCGTGGGACAGGTGTTGAAGCTGAGGTAGAAGGAAGTAGTTGTACCAGGTACCAAGTACCTGTCTGCCGCCAGGCAGGCAAAGTACCAAGAACGTCAGAAGATAAATGCGAGAGCCAAGTCCGCCGCGGCGGATAGGCAGGCGAGAGATTAGTGAAAGACCTTTCTATTCCTTTGCGTCTCTGCGTCTTTGCGAGAAAAAAAAAATATGGCGCGCAAAGCCGCTAAGTCGCAAAGAGCCTGTCCGTCGCGGCAGATAGGCAGGCGAGAGCCAAGAAGCGAAAGAATAGTAAAAGACCTTTCTATTCCTTTGCGCCCACCTCGGCGGGTAGGTCCCTTCGAGAGAAAAAAAAAATCCTTCGTGGCGGACGCGCGAAGCCGCAAAGAGTCTGCCTTCGGCAGGCTTTACGAGAAAAAAACCGAATTACTTCAAGCCTTGATAGATTGTTCGACGCATCTCGTTGCCAAAGTAAAACCCGTAGGGGTTTGGGGCACCAATAGAGCCTACTTGGGTCATGAAGACCGCGACGAGCTTCTTTTTTGGATTGATAAAAAAGTGGGTGGAGTTGGCGCCTGCCCAGAAATACTCTCCTTTTGCTGCTGCATCCCGCTGTGCTTTCTTTGAATCTTGAAGTACCGCAAAGCCCAATCCAAAGCCGTGGCCAGGTTCTAAGTTCAAGGTACCTAGCGCATCGGTCACAATCCCATTGCCAAGGCGAGAAAAGGAATCGCTATTGGTCAACCGTTCTACGCCCTGGGTATGGTCCTGAGTCATGAGTGCCACCGTTTCCGGTTT
>CAMDEU010000062.1 GCA_945897085.1 Spirosoma fluviale
GGTGGATTCGAGTTCCTTGATCTGTAATCTGATTTGAAGGATGGCCGTTAGGCCGGTGCTGCTTCCCACCATTGGAACTGCCGACATGGCTGAGGATGGGGTAGACGCTCCTTGTGCGGTAGTAGATGAGGATCCGCCCATTCCTGACATTTGGCTGGTATTAGCAGGCGAACTGTTGGTATTGGCCTGGCGAAAACTATTACTCGGAAGTACAATCGAATTTCCGACTTGGTACTGCATCAAGGCGAGTGTCTCGTACTTCATCAGGTATTCGAGATTTTCTTGGGCTAGTTGCTGCTCTCCTTGAAGTAGAAGCAGCGAGTTCCAGGTAGATTTCACTTCAAAAAACAGGCGATTTTTTTCTTCCAGAAACACCTGGTAGTCGGCTTGCCCCATGTGGTAGGCTTCTTCTTTTTGGGTGGATATCATCCCAAACCAGGGGAACATTTGCATCAGTCTAAAATCGGCCGTTTGGTTGCCCATGTATCGTTCCATTGGGCGTATGAAGGCGCCAACTTGGAGCTCAGGATTAGGAAGGCTCGCTTGGTTGGCCTGTTCTGCAGTTGCCTGATAGCGGGAATAGGCGGCTTTAAGACCAGGGTTATTTTCTGCGGCCTGTAGGAGATAGTCCTCCAGCGTTTGCGCACGGATGGCCTGGGTTCCGGTATACAGGAACAAAAGCAGCGAAGCAAGAGTGAGGGTTAAAACCCGCATCTGCCTGTTTCCTGCTGCAAAGGATAGAAGAGTAAGTAAGTGCTTATTTTTCATCGGATGTCTGAGAAGTAGCCAAAGGGGTTTCCTTTGCCTTTAGATTCAATTTTCTTTCTTTCCACCAGCAGTACAGGGTAGGAACAATAAATACAGTGGTCACCTCAAGGATCATTCCTCCTAATGCAGGGATCGCCATGGGGATCATGATATCCGATCCCTTTCCCGTAGAAGTGAAAATGGGTACCAAGGCCAATAAGGTGGTGGCAGTGGTCATCATGCAAGGCAATACTCTGCGCTTGCCGGCTTCTAGAACTGCATTTCGGATTTCTAGAACCGTGCTCGGCTTTTTCTCGGCAAAACTTTGATCCAGGTAGGTAGCTACCACTACGCCGTCGTCCGTGGCAATCCCAAACAAGGCGATAAACCCTACCCAAACAGCCACACTCAAGTTATAGGCTTTCATTTGGAAGAGATCGCGCAGGTTGGTGCCCCAGAGGTCGATGTTTAAGAATCCATCGAGACCAAATAACCACAACATCAGAAAGCCTCCTGAGAAGGTCATCGCAATACCCGTAAAGACAAAAAGGGTTGTGGAGATCGCTCTAAACTGGAAATAGAGCAGCAGGAAGATGAGCACCAAGCAGAGGGGGATCACCAAACCCAGTCGTTTTTCTGCCCGAACCTGATTTTCATAGGTTCCGGAAAATTGAAAACGAACCCCTTCGGGTACTGTGAGCTCTCCCGAATCAATCTTTTCCTGTAGGTAGCGTTGCGCATCCTCCACGACCGTTACTTCCGAGAATCCAGGCATTTTATCCAATAGGACAAAGCCGACCAAGAAGCTATTTTCTCCACGGATCATGTCTGGCCCAGGGCGGTATTGAATGTTGACTAGCTGACCAAGTGGGATGTAATTTCCCAATGGGGTGGGAATCTGCAAGTTTTCAATCGCTTCTGGATCATCTCTGTATTCTCTAGCATAGCGAACTCGGATAGCGAATCGTTCCCTTCCTTCCACAGTCGTGCTGAGCTTCATGCCACCGATGGCTGTTTCGATAAACTCTTGTACATCTATTACATTCAGTCCATATCGGGCTATTTCATCTCGATCAATATCCAATTCCAAGTAGGGCTTGCCCACAATTCGATCTGCAAAAACCGCTTCCTTTTTGACGGAAGGAACTTCTTTCAAGTAGCTTTCTAACTTTAAACCAAATGATTCAATAGTTTGAAGATCAGGACCATACACCTTTATTCCCATGGGAGCTCGCATGCCGGTTTGAAGCATGACAAGGCGTGTTTCTATGGGTTGCAACTTGGGAGAGCTGGTGACTCCTGGGATTTTAACTACTTGTACGATTTCGTTCCAGATGTCATCTGGATTTCGAATATGGGATCTCCATTGTCGGAAGTAGGCTCCTGACTCATCCGGTACCAAATTTGATACCTCCAGCTCTTGAAGGGCCATCGTTTTGGGATCGAAGTAGCTTCCATCCTTCAGCAGGTATTTTCCATCTGTTTCCGAAAAGCGTAAGCGTTGACCTTTTGAATCCGTGAGGTATTCGGATTTGTAGTTGATCGTATTTTCGTACATGGTGATGGGCGCAGGGTCAATAGCCGTTTCGGCTCTACCTGCTTTACCGACCACTAGATCTACTTCTGGAATTGCCGCCACCAGCATGTCTAATTTTTGGAGCACTTCTTTATTTTCCTGAATGCCCGAATGGGGCATGCTACTTGGCATCAGCAAGAAAGAACCTTCGTTGAGGGAGGGCATAAACTCCTTTCCCAAACCCGGGAAGGCATGGCTTAAGCCTGACCAGATTCCATTCGTGCGAATGTTGATCCCTATACCATCCAAGGTGCTGGGGATGATTCCAAATACCCGTGCAAAGCCCAACCAAACCATCAATCCCAAGAGGATGATGAAAGAAGGAAAGATTAAAAAAGTGCGCTTGTTTGCCAAGCACCAGGTTAAAATTCGAGGGTAAACTCGGATGAAACCACTAAATCCTCCCAACACTAAACCAAGCAATAGGGCGATGCATACAAAGTTGAGAAAGGTGCTTACGGACACGCCCAAAGGCATCCAAAGTGTGGTGAGTAGCCAGGAGACGGCCACAAGGGTGACTGAAATAATCAGGAGCGATTTTTTGGATTCTACCTTTTCTGGGTAGTGGGTGGCTGCACTGTGGATTGCCCCATAGCTAAACAGGAGCCAGCCAGCCCAAGGCCACGTAAACCAGGCTATAGCGGGACCAAGGAGCAAGAGGCTGTAGTAGAAGTACTTGCTAAGTTTGTCAGGTAAACTTTTCCAATTGAAAGCCCAATGGGTCAATGCGGGTAAAATGAACAGCGTAATCAATGCCGCGGCAAGGAGTACAAAGCTCTTGGTATAGGCGAGGGGTCCAAATAATTTCCCTTCCGCAGCCTCTAGGGTGAAGACTGGCAAAAAGCTGATGATGGTCGTGCCTACTGCTGTTAGAATGGCCCCAGAAACCTCTGCGGTGGCCAAATAAATGGTTTTAAGTTTAGATTGCCCTTCCGGAGCTCGTTCGAGGTAGCGAAGCACATTCTCACTCAAAATAATTCCTAAATCCACCAGGGTACCAATTGCGATTGCAATCCCTGAAAGCGCCATGATATTCGCATCCACGCCAAAATACCGCATAAAAACAAAGCACATCAATACCGCCAAAGGAAGTAGAGATGAGATCAGGAGGGAAGCCCGAAGATTGGCTACCATTACGAGAATGACTAAAATGGTCACCAATATTTGCAAGTTGATGGCCTCGTAGAGCGTGCCTAAGGTTTCGTAAATCAACCCGGATCGATCGTAGAAAGGTACTACTGTCAGTTTGGAAACGGTGCCATCTGTCAAGGTCTTACTCGGTAGGCCTACCGATAGTTTTTCGATTTCTGCTTTTATCCCTTCAATGACCTTCAGAGGATTATCCCCATAGCGTGCGATCACCACTCCGCCTACTGCTTCAGCCCCGCCTTTATCTAGGATTCCCGACATATTTCTCGGTTGGGGACCCAAATTCACTCGGCCAATATCCTGAATTCGGATGGGTACGTTGTTGCTTACCTTGACCACTGCTTTGTCTAAGTCGGCGAGCTCATCGATGTATCCCAAGCCGCGGATAAAGTATTCTACCTTGTTTATTTCAATCGAATTGGCAGATACATCTAGGTTGGATTTCCGAACTGCCTCCATCACATCCATGAGGCTTACGCCATAGGCTTTGAGCGCAGCAGGGTCTACATCTACTTGATATTCTTTGACATAGCCACCCACAGAAGCCACCTCTGCCACTCCTTCAACTGCGGTAAGGGCATAGCGGATGTAGTAGTCCTGTATCGTGCGTAGTTCTTCGGGATTCCATCCTCCACTGGGGTTTCCTTTTTCATCTCGCCCTTCAAGGGTATACCAAAATACTTGTCCTAGCGCCGTAGCATCGGGACCGAGTTTGGGTTGCACCCCCTCAGGAAGAAGTCCAGAGGGTAGAGAGTTGAGCTTTTCTAATACCCGTGATCTGCTCCAATAAAACTCCACATCCTCTTCAAAAATGATGTAGATACTCGAAAACCCGAAAGCAGAGTTGGAACGTACACTTTTTACTCCCGGAAGCCCCAGGAGTGAAGTGGTTAGGGGATAGGTGATTTGATTCTCCACATCCTGTGGGGAGCGTCCCATCCACTCGGTAAATACGATTTGCTGATTTTCGCCAATGTCCGGTATGGCATCTACCGGCACAGGATCACGTGGAAAGCTCCCCAAGTCCCAATTGAATGGAGCGGTAGCCAATCCCCAGCCCATGATGAGGAGGAGGAAGAGGAAGGTGATTAACTTATTTTCTAGAAAAAAGCGAATGAGTCGATTGATCATGATTCCAAGAGGTTAACTGAAAAAGCCCCTGGCCAAAAGCCAAAGGGTATTCATATAAAGCTTGTAGGACACAAGCTTTCCTTGGAATTAAATCAAGAAGGTCTGGTAGAGCAGTTGAAAGTCCCGTTTTGGGAAAGGTGGAGAGGATTCAGCAGGATAATCTACCTCATGAACGCTAAAAAAATCAAATCCAAATACAAAGACTTGAATAAACGGGAGGGTAAAAGTAGGGTTGAGTTGGAAATCAACCTGGTTAACCTGAAAATCATCGTCTACTTGAAGGTGCTGGGTTTTGTTTTCACAGCAGCTACTTGGGTCTTCCGGAGTAGATTCACTTTGTTTCTCTTGACTTGCTGGCAATTCCATCCCACAATCCAGATGCTTCTCTCCAAAGCCAATTGCAGAGTCCATCTCATGTCCCATGCACCAATGCGTCGTCTTTGCCATTCCCACGGTGGAGAAAAGCAGCATAAACGCTAGAAGAATAGATACACCCGATTTCATTTTGTAAACATACGGATAAATTGGATTACAAGTTTCACTTTCCTCTGATTTTTAAATCAGGTAAGTACTTGAAAACTAACCTTGTGGGTATCGGATTACTTCAGGATTGCGATGAAACCAGCTTTAAGTACCGCCTTCTGGATATCCTCTGGGTTTAGTACATCCGTCTCCACAGTGAGCGTACGATCTGGGTCTTGCAGGTCCACCTGCCAACCTTGAATTCCGGATTGCTCGTTCAGTTTTGGACTTACCTTGGATAGGCAATTCCCACATTGAATATTCGTTTTAAAGGTTAATTTATTCATATTTAATTCATTGAAATCATGATAATTAACTAATTTATTATGAATTTTTAGTTTAATCAAATGGTTCCAGGATCAAGACCTGCTTTTTAATCCAGTCCACGTGTTTTTAGCCGCAAGCTATTGCCCACTACTGACAAGGAACTCAGCGCCATCGCCGCACTGGCAAACATGGGATCTATTAAAATTCCAAAAGCAGGGTAGAGTAGCCCTGCAGCTACTGGAATCCCGATCAGGTTGTAGACAAAGGCCCAAAATAGATTTTGTCGAATTCCATGCACAGTCAACTTCGATAAACGCAGGGCCTGCGGGATTTTGGCCAAATCAGAGTTTACTAGCGTGATTTTGGCTACATCGAGCGCAATGTCCGAACCCATACCCATTGCAATGCTGACATCGGCTTGCGCCAAGGCTTCAGCATCGTTGATGCCATCGCCCACCATCGCTACTACCTTGCCTTGCTGCTGTAGGGCTTTGATAAAGTTGGATTTGTCTGCAGGGAGACAATCGGCTTGGAACTTGGTGATTCCCACTTGGTCAGCCACCGCTTTGGCGGGAGGATATTGATCACCAGTGAGCAGAAAAACTGCAATATTCATTTTTATGAGGCTTTCTATCACCTCCTTGGCATTCTTTTTCAGCTCATCTTCGATTCCAAGTACTGCCAGTACCTGGGATTCGTTGCACAGCCAAATCAAGGTTTGCGCTTTTTCGGTCGCTTCCTTTTCAATCTCTAGGGGGGAAGTAGGCAGTTGAATACCTTGAGTGAGTAACCATTTTTTGGTACCCAAGAAATAACGGGATCCTTCAATTCGTCCACTTATTCCTGCTCCAGGAATGTTTTCGAATGCCTCTACAGGAACTAGAGGTAGGTCTTTAGCTTCCAAATGGGCAATAACCGCTTCGGCAAGAGGATGGGCCGATTTGCGTTCCAAGGCGAGGAGTAGGGCCTCAATGGAGGCTTGATCCAAACTACTTTCTTTGTCATTGAACCAAACGGAACTGACTTTTGGCTTGCCCAGGGTGAGCGTACCCGTTTTGTCCAGAACCAAGGCAGTGACTTGATGCCCAAGTTCTAGGCTTTCTGCATCTCGGATTAGGATTTGTTGTTCCGCTCCCTTGCCAATCCCTACGATCAAGGCAGTTGGTGTGGCCATTCCCAATGCGCAAGGGCAGGCGATGACCAAGACGGAGACTGCGGAAAGGATGCCATGGGAGAGCGCATTTTCACCTCCAAAGACCATCCAAATTCCAAAGGTGGCGATTGCAATCAGGACTACGATGGGTACGAATATGCCTGAAATTTTATCCACCAACCGTTGCACGGGGGCTTTGCTTCCTTGCGCTTCTTGTACGCGTTGGATTATTTGACCCAATAGGGTACTGCTTCCAATTTTTTCAGCTCGAATTTCTAAACTGCCATTTTGATTGAGTGTACCTGCAAAAACAGCATCTCCAGTGCCTTTGGCTACCGGAAGGTATTCCCCGCTCAGCATGCTTTCATTGAGGTAGCTTTCACCTACAAGTACTTGTCCATCCACAGGAATTTTCTCGCCTGGCTTGACCAGGATGCGGTCCTGAAGGGCCACCTCCTCTAAACAAATGGATTCCTGCCCCGTGGAAGTCAATCGAGTAAGGGTTTTGGGTTGGAGGCCTATCAGTTTTTTCAAAGCCGTTCCGGTATTCGTCTTGGCTCGTTCCTCGAGCATTTTACCCAGGGAAACGAACACTAGAATGACCGAGGCAGCTTCAAAGTAAACCGGTGGATGCAGGCCTTTGCTCAGCCAAAATTCGGGAAAAAGGGTGCTGTAAGTCGAAAACAGGAAAGCAATGGAGGTACTTAATGCCACCAAGGTATCCATGTTGGCTTGCCCATGCTTGGCTAGCTGTACTGCACGAACGAAAAAATTCCTTCCAAAGTAAAATAGGACAGGAATGCAAAGTACTAAACTGATCCAGCGTCCAGGTTCCCAATGCATAAAAAACATGCCCAATACAAAGATGGGGAGGGTAGCGATTGCCGCGCCGAGGGTTTGCTGCTTCAGTTGCTGGTAATTTTTCTCCTGAGCTTCACGAACAGATTCTCCCACTTCCTTGGTACTAATCACCAATCCGTAGCCTACTTCTTGGAGGGCTTGGTCAATGCCTTGGGGGGTAATTCGGGCGTCCCAGGTTACCGAAACAGTCGCTGTGGCATAGTTGACCGAGACCTCTTGAATTCCTTCGGTATGCTTCAGGATTGTTTCCACGCTGGAGGCACATGCCGTACAAGTCATTCCTGTAACGGGAAATCTGTCTTTGCTGCGTGTGGGTTGAACAGAATTTAGGACATGGATCACTACCGAAAAAGGTTAGTTAGGAAACTAAAGTTCCAAAATAGTCAAAACTACTTGCCAACAACCGTAACCCTAGTGAGGATTACATTTCAAGGATTTGCTGGATGTCTTTGGATGATCCAAACAGAACGAGAATATCTCCAGCCTCAATTTTGGTATCTCCATTGACCACACCCACCACTTTTTTGATGATTGATTTTTTTCCCAACATATTGGTTCGTTCGATCTCATGGATGATGGTGATAACAGTAACCTTATAATCTTTACGCAGATTGGTTTCTTCCAAGGTCATCCCTACGTAGCGCTCGGGGGTCTTGACTTCGATCACATTGTAGTCGTCCGAAAGATCTAGGGAATCTAGCACATTTTTCATCTGCAATCTCTTCGCCATTCGTTCTGCAGAGTCTTCTTCAGGGTGTATGATCTCCGTTACGCCAATGGCTTTGATGACCGTTTCGTGGACGTTATTGATGGCTCGGCTGATCAGGCGGGTCACGTTGAGTTGCTTGAAGATGGCGGTGACCATGATGGAGGACCCCACATCTTCACCAATGGTAATAATGACCGCATCGGCTTCTTTGTAGGGAAGTGTTTTGACAGTTTCCTCATCGGTGCAATCCATGAGGATAGCATGGGTGATTTTGTCTTTCACCTTCTCGATTTTCATTTCGCTGGAATCCACGCCAACGACTTCGTGTCCCATTTCCGTGAGGCGGGCGGCAAGAAAGCTACCAAAGCTTCCCATACCGATGATGATGTATTTCATAGCAACTGTATTAAGAGATGAATACGGTTTCCTGCGGGTATTTGTAGCGCAGGGACCGGGTTTTTCTGATAAAGGCAACCAATACGGTTAGGGTACCCACCCTTCCCAAAAACATGATTAAAGAAATGACTAGTTTGGAACCGGTGGTGAGTTTGGCGGTAATTCCCAAGCTCAAGCCTACTGTAGCAAAAGCCGAAAATACTTCAAAGGCGACATCCAAAATGTCCAGTTCGGGATTGAAAAAGAGCACCATAAACACGCCCATCCCAATCACCAAAAAGGAGAGGAGAATAACTGCGAAGGCTTTTCGAACCGTTTCTGGATCGATTTGCCGGTTAAATACCTCCACCCGATCTTTTCCTTTGGCGATGCTGATTGCATTGAGTACCGCCACGGCAAAGGTGGTAGTTTTAAGACCTCCACCGGTAGAGCCAGGTGATGCACCAATCCACATGAGTATAAGGTATATCAAGACGGTAGGCAAGGCCAATTGTGTCATGTCTACTGTATTGAATCCAGCAGTTCGGGGGGTTACCGATCCAAAGAAGGCCGTGACAATTTTTCCGTAGCCTTCAAGACCTGCAAGCGTATTTTTTTCTTCAAAAATCCAATAGGTAACAAAGCCCACCACCAGCAAGATGAAGGTCGTGACGGTGGTTAGCCGTGTGTTGATATTGAAGGTTCGTGGGGTATGGTGGTAAAATGAATCCTTCTTAGTGAAGCTATTGTAGTAGTTGATGCATATCCGCTTGCCTACTTGGTAATAGGAAACGATGACAGGAAAGCCGATTCCGCCTACAATGATGGAGATGGCCAAAATAAGGTGAATGTGGTATTCGGTACGGAAGCCCGTTTCGTATAGCCCGTTGGTCAGTGTGGAGAAGCCGGCATTGCAAAAGGCAGAAACGGAATGAAATAGTGCGAAGTACGCGCGATCTCCGGTGGAACTAAACAATATTGGATCTATAATGACGAAGATTAGGCCACTTGCGAGAAGCTCAAATCCAAAGGTAAAAAGGATGATTTTAACCAGCGTGGAGCCAATTTTACTGATGTTATCCTCGTTGATGTAATCTTTCAGGAAGAGCTGGCTTTGGAGCGAATGGCCTCCTTTAAAAAAGAACCCAAAAAAGCTGGTGAAGGTCATCATGCCCAGCCCGCCGATTTGAATTAAAATCATAATAATGGTTTTACCCATTCCCGTAAATGCTGTAGCCGTATCCACTACGATCAATCCCGTGACGCAAACGGCTGAGGTTGAGGTAAAAAGAGCATCTATCCAAGTGATTCCTCCCACGGTGGCATTGGGGAGCATGAGCAGCACAGTTCCCACCAGGATGACTAGAAGAAAGCTTAGGATAAAGATTAAGGCGGGGTGGATGGACAGTTTATTGATCCCCAAACTCAAGCGGCTTAGTTCAATAAAGAACAGCATAGAGATCAATAGGTCCGTAAAGGTTCCCTGGTAGGCTTGCAGCCAGTTCCATCCGTCCAGCCAACCAAATTGAATGATGGCTGAAAAATGGAGTAAACACGTGAGAACGACTTCCAACTGCAATCGGCCTTTTTTGGAGTCTTTGTAAATGAAGATAAGCCGGTACAGGTAATTTTGTCCTAAAATAAAAAAGGCTATCCCGTAGAGCAGGGAATTAATGGGAAAAATTTCTTGATTCGGGAAACCCAGATCAATGAGCCAAACAAAAAAAATCAGTAGGGTAAAAATTACCCGAATGACGCTGTTGGTTTTCTCTACCCATTTAAGGGCTATAAGTTGTTTATCCGGATTCTTAAATAGCCCAGAGTTGCTCATTTCGTACAATCTTGAGTCAAATGTAAAAGAGATTCGGAGGATTATCCACAATTTTCTGATTTATTAATTTATTTAGTCAACAGTCCACAGTCGACAGGCAATTCTTGTAACAAATCGCTTTGTATAAGCGATTACCGTTTGCTTTGGACTGTGGACGGTTAGCTGTTGACCACAGGCTATCACCCGAAGGCGAACTATTAAAAAAAAAATGCCGCGGTATTCTTGTTTTTTTAGGCAAAGCGGTAACTTTAAAGAACACTAACCATACTCTTCTATGAAAAAAGTAAAATTTACGCTCGCTAGCCTGATTTTATTGGCTTTC